>JASLBL010000071.1 GCA_030146615.1 Actinomycetes bacterium | reverse complement strand
TCTTCGGCAGCTGGGATTACGCCTGGTCGATCGACGGCTGGACGGCCGCCCTGGCGGTGGTCCTGGCCGGCGCCGCCGGCTGGGCCCTGGTCGTCGCCGGCGACCCCGGCCCGGAGCGGCCGGCAGAGCCGGCCGGGCGAGCCGGCCTGGCGGCGGTGCTGCCGCTGGCCGGGGTGGGGCCGGCGCTGTTCCTGCACGCCCTGGTCTGGCAGAACCTGGGCTGGCAGGCGGTGCTCGGCGGCCGCTCCCAGGAGGCGGCGTTCCTGCTGGTCATGGCGGGCAACCTGGTCGCCCTGGCCGCCGGCACAGCCGCCGCCCTGGCCCGCGAGACCCGCTGGCCGGTCGTCGGCACGGCCATCGGCGGGCTGGTCGTGGCCGCCGCCCTGGGATCGACGGCCACAGCCGCCGGCGGGGTCCTCGGCCAGGCGGCCGGCGCCGTCCTGCTGGTGGTCATCGTCCGCCGGGCCGGCGCCGGAGCCGGTCTGGGCCCGACCGCGGCCGCCTGGACGGCCGGCATGGGGCTGTTCGTGCTGCTCGTCCTGGCCTACTACGCCGCCTACGACCTGGTCCTGCCGGTCGGCAACGGGCCGCTCCCGGCGCTGGCCGCGGTCCTGGTCGGGCTGGCCGCCGCCGGGGCGATGCGGTTCGGCCGCCACCCGGGCGCCCAGGGTCGCGACCTGGTGCCGGTCTGGGCCGGGGTGGCGCTGCTGGCGGCCCCGCTGGTGTTCTGGGCGGCCGCGCCCGGCGCGGTCGAGGCCGCCCCTGGCCCGGCCCGGCCGGTGCGGGTGATGTCCTACAACCTGCACTTCGGCTTCGACGTGCGGGGCTGGAGCGACCTCGAGGGGGTGGCCAGGGCCATCGAGGCCAGCGGGGCCGAGGTGGTCGGCCTCCAGGAGGTCTCCCGGGGCTGGTACGTGAACGGCTCCACCGACATGCTGGCCTGGCTCCAGCGGCGGCTGCGCATGCCCCACGCCCGGTTCGCGGGCGCCTCCGACGCGATCTGGGGCAACGCCGTGCTCAGCCGCCACCCGATCCTGTCCGCCGAGGTGACCCGGCTGCCCCGCGAGGGGGTCCCGCTGCGCCGCAACGCCCTCGAGGTCGAGCTCGACCTGGGGGAGGGGCGGCGGCTGCGGGTGGTCGTCACCCACCTCCACCACGTGGAGGGGCCCGAGGGCACCCGGGTCCGGCTGGCCCAGCTCCCGCGGGTGCTGGAGCGCGTGGCCGGCCGGGAGGCCACCGTGCTGCTGGGCGACCTCAACGCCGAGCCAGACTCGGCGGAGATGGCCCGGCTGCGGGCGGCCGGCCTGACCGACGCGTTCGTGGCCGCCGGGGGCCGGCCGGCCGACGAGCGCACCTGGCCGTCGGACCGGCCGGACCGGCGGATCGACTACATCTGGATCTCGGCCGACCTGGCGGCCAGTGATTTCGCCGCCACCACCAGCACGGCCAGCGACCACCGGGGCATCGCGGTCACGGTCGGCCCGGCCTCCTGACCGGGCGGCCGGCGGCCCGCCTAGGCCTGATCCTCCTCGGGCTCCGGCTGGTCGCCCTCGGCCAGGATGGCGTACAGCCGGCGGCGGGCGTCCTTCAGGATCTCCAGCGCCTTGGCCTGCTGGGCCTCGTTGCCGGCGCCGGCGACGGCCCAGGCGGCCTGGGCGATCTGGCCGAGGGCGTCGCGCAGGTTCCAGGCCAGCGGGGCGACCCCCGCGGTGACCTCCTCCCACGGCGGCCGCTGGCCCTGGCGCTCGGCCCCGGCCCGCCCGGCGTCGGTGAGCGCGAACCGGCGGCGGCCCTCGCTCTCCTCACCGGTGATCAGGTCCTCGTCCTCGAGCAGCTGGAGGGTCGGGTAGACCGACCCCGGGCTCGGCCGCCAGACGCCGCCGGTGCGCCGCTCCAGCTCCTGGATCATCTCGTAGCCGTGCATCGGCCGCTCGGCCAGCAGGGCCAGGACCGCGGCCCGGACGTCGCCGCGGCCGCGCCGGCCACGCCGGCGGCCGCCGCCGAACCCCCACGGCCCGGGCGGTCCGAACGGCCCGCCCCCGTGGTGCCCCGGCCAGCCCTCGTGCGGTCCGTGCCCATGTCCATGCATGTAGCTACGTCGTCGCATCTGCATCACCTCCGATGCTCAACGATATATCTTTGACACTCGTTGATGCAACGTTCGATTGATGGCGTCGATGCGGGACCGGCTCGAGGGGTGGGACCGGAGCAGGGCCGCCATGCCCCGGGGGCGGGGGGCCGACTGCTCGGCCTGGAGGAACAGGAGCAGCACCTGGACGAGGCCGGCGCCGTAGCCGAGCTCGGCCGCGTGCCGGTCGGCGGCGTGCTCGCCGGCCCGCGACAGGGCCGCCGCCAGCACCTTGGCCAGGCGGACGAGCAGGGCCAGGGGCAGCCAGAGCAGGCCGAGGGCGACCACCAGGACGCTGCCGGCCAGCACCAGGGCGCCGAGGACGACCAGCAGCACGGCCATGCCGAGGGCGCCGTCGGCCGCCCGGCCGCCGGCGACGCCGCCGGTGCGGTCGCTGAGCCGGCCGAAGGTCCGGGCCAGCCACCTGACGACCCGGCGGATGGTCCGCAGCAGCCGGTCCCCGGCCTCGAACGGCAGCAGGTACCACCAGCCGAGGATGATCGCCAGGGGGTGCAGGTGGCGGTGATGGCCGACCTCGTGGGCCAGCACCGCCTCCAGCATGTCGTCGGGCAGCTCCAGGGCCACCCTGGTCACGGCCAGCACGTGGCCGCCGAGGGCGAACGCGTTGACCTGCCGCTTCTCCTCGACCCGGAGCAGGTAGCGGCCCGGGTCGGTGCCGGCCCGGCGGCAGACCCGCTCCAGCGCCGGGGTGATCCGGGCCAGCTCGGCCGGCCGCGGCCGGCGCAGGCTGCGGTACAGCAGCCAGGCCAGCCCGGCCTCCACCGGCCGGACCTGGACAAGGACGGCGCTGGCCGTCCAGGCGGCGCAGGCCACGACCGCAGGCGTCACCGGCTCCCAGCCGGCCAGGACGGCCGCCCCGTAGGCGGGCAGGGCGACCACGACCAGCGACAGCAGCCAGATGAGGACCACGATGGCGAACATCCCGAGCGAGGTCCCGCTGACGCGTGGCTGCGGCGGCATGGGGCAACGATACGTAGAGTGGGTGCCAGGTGCGACGACGGGAGGACCCATGCCGATCTTCCGGCTGAACCACGCCGTGCTGTACGTCCGCGACCTGGAGCGCAGCGTCGCCTTCTACCGCGACGTGCTCGGCTTCGAGCCGGTCATGCGCATGCCGGGGGCGGCGTTCGTGCAGGCGCCGGGCTCGACCAACGACCACGACCTGGGCCTGTTCCAGATCGGCCCCGCCGCCGGTCCCTCGGAGGCCGGGCGTCGCACCGTCGGCCTCTACCACCTGGCCTGGGAGGTCGACACCCTGGCGGAGCTGGAGCGGCTGGCCGGCCGGCTGGCCGAGGCCGGCTCCCTGGCCGGCGCCTCCGACCACGGCACCACCAAGAGCCTGTACGCCAAGGACCCCGACGGCCTGGAGTTCGAGGTCGCCTGGGTGGTCCCGGCCGACCTGCTGGACGACGACGCCCTGGCCGCCCGCGAGCGCATCGGCCCCCTCGACCTGGCCCGCGAGAAGGAGCGCTACGGCCCCGACACCAAGGGCGGCATCGGGATCTCCATCCCGGCCTGACACGGCCACCATACGGAAGGCCCGCCGAGTGGCGGGCCTTCCGTATGGGGGAACCGCGGGAGGCGGGGGCCTATCCGTTGGGGCGGGCGTAGCCGACGATGCTGCTGCCGAGCGACTGGGCGCGGACGTAGTCGCCGGTGTGGGTGGCCGAGATGCGCTGCCCGCCGCCGATGTAGATGGAGACGTGCGAGATGGGGCTGTAGTAGAAGATCAGGTCGCCCGGCTGAAGCTCGCTGGCCGAGATGCGCCGGCCGACGTTGTACTGAGCGGCGCTGGAGTGGGGGAGCGAGACCCCGCCCTGCCGCCAGGCCATCAAGGTCAGCCCCGAGCAGTCGAAGCAGCCCGGGCCCGACCCGCCATAGCAGTAGGGCTTGCCGACCTGGGCCCTGGCGTAGGCGACGGCCGCCGCGGCCCCGCCGCTGCCGTCACCGCCGCCCGAGGGCGGAGGGGCGACCGGGCTGGGGCTGGTGGACGGCGGGGCGCTGGGAGCCGAGGGGCGGTCGGCGGCGCGCATCCGGGCCAGCAGGGCTCGCGTCTTGTCGGCGGCCCGCTCGACCTCGGCCTTCTTGGCCTGGAGGCGCTGGACCTCGGCGGCCTGGGCCTCCTCGGCCGCGACCAGGTTGCGCTGGCGCTCGGCGAACGCCTTGCCGGCCACGCCGAGCTGGTCCATCAGGTCGCCGTCGTGCGCGGCCAGCAGGTCGAGCACCTGGACGCGGGCGATGGCCGCGGCCGGGTCGTCGGAGCCGAGCACGGCGGCCACGGCGCTGCCGGCCCCCTGGACATAGGCCGCGGACGCCCTGGCCCCCAGGCTCGCCTGGAGCTTGCGCAGGTCGTCCCGGGCCCCGCTGGCCTCGGCGCGGAGGCCCTTGAGCGACCGGCGGATCTCCTTGAGGGCCTCGTTGCTCTGGTTGTACTGCTCGACCAGCTGATCCGCCTCGCGGTTCTGCCGTTCGAGCTGATCCTCGAGGCGGGCGGGGG
>JASLBL010000706.1 GCA_030146615.1 Actinomycetes bacterium | reverse complement strand
CTCAGCCGATAGGCCGGCCAACTCTCCAGGTAGTCCAGCCGCGTTGGCCGCGACGTCGGCCAGCGACGATCGAACTCCTTAGTACTCCAACCGGTGCGCCCAGAGATCAGGAGGTGATCGTCCAGCGGTCATGACCTGATCACAAGCTCGTCGTCGCCTGCCGGTGTGAGTCCGGCCCGGGTAGTCGCCAGGGAGCCCGGTAGCAGGCTGGCGGCCGGGTCTGGAAATGGACCGGGTCGAAGCCCAGCGTCACAAGCCCCGATGGGGGAAGCAACTGAGCGGTCCGCAGCGCAAGCGAAGCCTGCCGCGTCGTTAGACATCGAGAGAGAGCCGAGCCGGGCGGTTCACGGCGAAGGCCATGGAAGCGGTGAAGATCCTGGAACAGCAGCCGCGAGGGACTCTCCGGCGTAACAGGGCGCGGAACGTTCAGAGGGTGGCGGCGGGAACTGGGGAGGCCCTCCCCGGCCGAAGCGCACTGCGAACAGGCGTGGACAACGCCGTCCCATAACCGGTGAGGAGCCGGGAAGCGGGCGGCGGCCGGGAGGGAGTCGGAGGCGGTCGTAGTACCGGTCGAGCCGCAGGACAACACAACCTGCGGTGAGGGAAGGGCCGCTGCTTCGCTTGTGCGTGGGCTGCGGGAGGGGTCGGGTGAGTGCCGTTTCGGCTAGGTCCACCCTTGCCACTGTCGGGAACGACAGGACTCGAGCCTTGCAGCACGCGCTGTACCGGGCGGCCAAGGCCGACCCGACCAGACGGTTCCATGCGCTGTTTGACAAGGTCTGCCGCAGGGACGTGTTGGACAGGGCGTGGGAGGACGTGCGCCGCAACCGCGGCGCCGCTGGCATCGACCGCGTCACCTTGGCAAGGGTTGAGGAGTACGGCGTGACCCGGCTCCTTGACGAGCTGGTCACGGAGTTGAGGGAACGGCGGTATCGGCCGTTGCCGGCTCGGCGGGTGTTCATCCCCAAGCCGGGGACCGCCGAGCAGCGTCCGCTGTCGATCCCTGCGGTGCGTGACCGCATCGTGCAAGCGGCGGTGAGGATCGTGCTCGAGCCGATCTTCGAGGCCGACATGCTGGACTGCTCCTTTGGGTTCCGCCCGAGGCGGTCGGCGCACGATGCCCTGCAGGTGCTCATCGATGAGTCCTGGAAGGGGCGGCGCTGGGTGGTGGAGACGGACATCGCCAACTGCTTTGAGGCGATTCCGCACGCCGGGTTGATGCAGGCGATCGAGGAGCGCGTGTGCGACCGAGCCATCCTGGGCCTGGTGCGCGGCATGCTGCGCGCCGGGGTGATGGAGGCCGGGTCGCTGCGGCACGGCGACACCGGGACACCGCAGGGCGGGGTGATCTCCCCGCTGCTATGCAACGTCTACCTGCACCGGCTGGACCGTGCATGGGCAACAGGCGAGCACGGCGTGCTGGTGCGCTACGCCGACGACGCGCTGGTGATGTGCAAGAGCAGGGGGCAGGCCGAGGCCGCGCTGGCGCGGCTGACAGTGCTGCTGGCCGAGCTGGGGCTGAAACCCAAAGCGGCTAAGACCCGCATCGTGCACCTGGCCGAAGGCGAAGAAGGCTTCGATTTCCTGGGCTTTCACCATCGGCTGGTGCGCGGGCGGACCCCGAAATCGGCACACCTGACCTTCCTCGCTCGCTGGCCTGCACGCAAGGCCGTCCAACGAGCCCGCGACCGGATCCGGGAGATCACCGGCCGGCGGTGGCTCTGGATGCCGGTCGAGGACATCGTCAGGGACCTCAACCTGTTCCTGCGCGGCTGGGCGGGATACTTCCGCTACGGCAACTCCGCCCGCGTCCTTGGCCAGATCAGGAACTACGCCCTCCAGCGGCTCGCGATCTGGCTGTCCAAGCAGGGCAACCGGCGACGAGCCTGGCGATGGGGCCTCAAACAACTGCTCCTGTCGCCCAACCGGATGGGCCTGATCAGCCTCGATGGAACCGTCGTTGCGCCAAGACCCTTCCGGGACTGGCGCGGCAAGGCCGAACACCGCCGGTGAAAAGCGTCGGTAAGCCGTGTGCGGGAGAACCGCACGCACGGTTTGACGGGCGGGGACTGGAAACGGACCGTGGCCTACGGGACCGCGCCAGTCCCCGACCCTCCCACTTGTTGTTCGCGTCGTTGGTAGTGTGCGCGGCGGGCGCGGGCCTGGTGGCGGCGCCGCCATCGTGACCAGGCCAGCACCAAGCCGGGCTGGACCGGTGTGGTCCAGACCAGGGCGACCAGCAGCCGGCGGACCTCGGGCACCGTCAGCGGGAGCAGGCCGAGCTGGCTGGTCAGGCCGCCGCGTCCCCCTTTGCGCGGTCGCCGAGGGTGGCCGTGGTGCGGGTGACGACCAGGAAGGCATGGGCCAACAGGGCCAGGGTGATGTGCCGGTACCAGCCCGGCCAGCGGCGCACCTCGTAGTGGTCCAGACCGACCTCGGTCTTGGCCTGCTGGAAGCCCTCCTCCACCACCCAGCGGGTCCCGGCCACCCGGACCAAGCCGAGCAAGGAGGTTTCGGCCCGGCCAGCGCAGGCGTAGAAGGCCAGCTCGCTGTCGCGGTGGCTGCGGCGCACCAGCAGCCACCGCCGGCAGCCGGCAGCCGGCGCGGCCAGCTCGACCCGTGCCCAGTCGTACAGCCGGCGGCCCTTGGCCCCGTGGCCGGCGCTGGCCGCCACCCACTGCTCGGCTGGCACGCGGTCGGCCAACTGGACAGCGGTGGCCGACTCTTGGGTGGCCGTCCCCAGCGGCTCGGTGCCCTTGACGGCCAGCACATAGGAGATGCCGCGGCCCTCCAGCCAGCGCCGCAGGGCCGGGTCGCCGCCATAGACCTCATCGGCGGTCACCCACGAAGCCGGGACCTCGGCGTCCAGGGCGCGTTCCAGCATGACCCGGGCCAGCTGGGGCTTGGTCTGGAACCCGACCTCCTCGGGGACCCGGGCAGCGCGGCACCGGGCCCGATCGTCGGTCCATGCCTTGGGCAGGTACAGCTCCCGGTCGATGAACGCCCGCCCCGTTCGGCTAGCGTAGGCCAAGAACACCCCCAGCTGGCAGTTGTCGACCTTGCCGGCGGTGCCCGAGTACTGCCGCTGGACCCCGACCGAGGTGGTCCCCTTCTTGAGGAAGCCGGTCTCGTCCACCACCAGCACCGCCGCCGGGTCGCCCAGGTGGTCCAGGACGTAGCCGCGCAGGTCATCGCGGACCAGGTCGGGATCCCAGTCGGCCGTGGAAAGCAGCCGCTGCATCCCATCCGGGGTCCCCTCGCCGGCGTGCTCGGCCAGCTGCCAACCGTTCTTCCGCCCCACGTTGCCCAGCAATCCACGCAGATACGCCAGCACCCGTCGGCGTGGCTCGGCCCGGGCGAACCTTGGCGCGATCTGGGCGTGTACCGCCTCCAGCCCCGCCGCCCACGCTCGTACTTCCTCGATCTCTGTCGTCGCCTCATCGACGTCCGGCACGGTCCCTCGCCCTCCTGGCGCTCGCGCTGCCGGCCCATCCCCGGCCGGCGGGCGGGAACCCTACCTCA
>JASLBL010000697.1 GCA_030146615.1 Actinomycetes bacterium | reverse complement strand
GGCCTAAGACGACCGGCGTGCAGCTGTTCAGGAGATGACTGCCCATCTTCTGTTCTCTGCGGTCCCTTTGGCCTTGACAGGTCCGGTAGGTGGGGTTCTGGTCAGCCCGGTCTGGTTGGGTGCGCAAGTTACGAGCCCGCTAACTGGGATCATCAAGAAGTCGGGCCGCTTGCCGATGCTGAGGACATGGACACCATGACGGCACCGTCCCGGTCCAGGGAGCGCTGGATCGCGGTCGGGCAATCCAGCGAGGCCGACGCTTGGGCGGCCGGGGCAGCGGCCACACGGCAGGCGCTCGACGGTGGCGACGGCCGGCTGCTGGTCGTGTTCTGCTCCGACTCCTATGACCTGGCCGCGCTCCTGGCCGGTATCAACGAGGCCTCCGGTGGAGTACCGCTGATCGGCTGCTCCACCGCGGGCGAGATCGCCACCAGCGGTCCCGGCGACGCCAGCGTGGTGGTGGTCGCCCTCGGCGGGCCCGGCTACTCGGTCCGCACCGCGGTCGCGACCGGGGTTTCCAGCCGGCTCCGCGAGGCGGGCGCCGAGGCGGCCGCCTGCATCGAGGGGGTCGACGACAAGCCCCACCGCATCATGCTGCTGCTCACCGACGGGCTCGCCGGTGACCAGCAGGAGATCGTGCGTGGCGCCTACGGCGTGCTGGGCGCCGGCGTCCCCCTGGTGGGCGGGTGTGCCGGCGACGAC
This sequence comes from Actinomycetes bacterium, assembly GCA_030146615.1. Lineage (GTDB taxonomy): Bacteria > Actinomycetota > CALGFH01 > CALGFH01 > CALGFH01 > CALGFH01. The sequence goes on along the minus strand of JASLBL010000697.1, from coordinate 7,133 downwards.
CTGCGCATGCGCCAGACCTCCCAGCTGTACGGCGACCGGGTGCTCCATGACGCCGTGGTCGCCGCGGCGGTCGCCTCCGACGCGCCGTTCGGGATCGGCGTCCGGCACGGCTGGCGCAAGATGGGCGAGGCCATGCTGGTCACTCACAGCGCCAACAACCGCGTGTACTCGTTGGACGACCAGCCGGCGCTTGACGTCTACCTCGACCGCTTGAACGCACCGGAGGAGGTCCGCTCCGACCCGGCCGCCTTCACCCGCTTTGCGCTCACCCACCCGCTGGGCCTGAGCCGTCGGAGCGGCGAGGAGGTCCGCTTCGTCGGCGAGGCCAACTTCGAGGACCGCTCCCTTGGCTGCATCGCTGAGGTGCCCCAGGGCGGCCTGGCCTGGTTCATGGAGGGCGACGAGGACTCCGTGCTCGAGGCCACCGACACCGCCTGCGCCGACGCCCTTGGGCAACTGGACGGCCGGCCGGCGGCGGGGCTGCTGGCCTTCGACTGCATTGCTCGCCGTGGGGTGCTGGGCGAGGAGGGGATCCGTCGCGAGATCGAGCGGGTGGCCGAACATGCGGGTGGTGCGCCGGTGGCCGGGTTCTACACCTACGGCGAGATCGCCCGTATCCACGGCATCAGCGGGTTCCATAACCAGACGCTGGTTGTGCTCGCGCTGAGCTGAGATGTCGGCCTCGGCTGGGTTCTGGTCGACCCAGCAGCTCACCGAGTTCCTCGGCGCCGTCTCCTCGTGCCCCGACGAGCAGGCAGCCATCCGGGTTGCCGTCGAGCGGGCCGCTGAGGCGCTCGAAAGCGAGGCCGGTGCTGTCGTGCTGGGCGGCCGGCTGGTCGCTGCCATCGGGTTTCCCGACGGCGAGGCACCCGAGGCTGACCTGGTCTCGCTGGCGCAAGGCGGCCGCGGCTTGCTCGACCTTCCCGGCATGCCCGCCTGCAACACGGCCGTGGCGGTGCTGGAGGAGCACCCACCTGGGCAGCTGCTGGTGGCGCGCTCCGGCGACGGTTTCGCGCCCGAGGAGCTCAACCTCCTGCGGGGGATGGGCCGGGTGCTCACGCTGACGATGCGGCAGCTGCGCATGCTCGGGGAGGAGCGCCGGCTCCGGGCCGAGCTCCAAGAACGCCAGCGGTTACTGGAGCAGCTGTCCAAGTTGCAGCGAGCGATCGCCAACCGGGCGCCATTGCAGGAGATCCTGGACGCCGTCACCGCCGGGGCGGCCGAACTGTTCGGCGACGAGGTGGTCGGCTTGCGCCTGCTCGACACCGACGACCCACACTACATGCTGCTGATCTCCTTCAGCGGCCTGCATCCGGAACTCGCCAAACGGCTGTGGCGCACCCCGGTTGGCTCCGGTGCCGGCGGCAGGGCGATCGTCGAGGGGACCATGGTGTGCGTCACTGACTACACCGGTGCCGCCGAGGCGCTGGACGAGCTGGCGGCCGACCAGCTGCAGGCGGCGATGGCAGCACCCGTTCGCGAGGACGGCCAGATCATCGGAAGCCTGACGATTGGATCGTATCGCCCGGGACGTGTCTACTCCGAGAGCGAGAAGGCCGCCCTCCTCAACTTCGCCGACCACGTGAGCCTGGCCTTGACCGACGCCAAGACCCTGGATGCGGTTCGTCAGGCGTTCCACGACGCCCTCACTGGCCTGCCGAACCGGGCGCTGTTCCTTGACCGGCTCGAGCATGCGCTGGCCCGCGCGCGGCGAGGACTGACCGCCCTGGCGGTGCTGTTTGTGGATCTGGACCGGTTCAAGCTCATCAATGACACCCTCGGCCACGCCGCCGGCGACGAGCTCCTGGTCCAGGCCAGCCAGCGCCTGCGGGCGGCCGTGCGCGAGGCCGACACGCCCGCCCGCTTCGGCGGTGACGAGTTTGCCATCATGCTCGAGGACCACGAGGGCGTCCCCGACGCCACCCTCGTGGCCCAGCGGGTGATCGACACCCTGCAGGCGCCGTTCAATGTGGGCGGCCGGGAGGTGTTCGTGAGCGCCAGCGTCGGCATCGCCACCAGCCAGGCCGGCCACGAGGACGCCGCCGAGCTGCTCCGCAACGCCGACGTCGCCATGTACCGGGCCAAGCATGAGGGGTCGGGCGGCTACCACATCTTCGAGCCAGGCATGCAGGTGGCGCTGATGGAGCGTCTGGAGCTGGAGGCGAACCTCCAGCGGGCCGTCGAACAGCAAGAGTTCACCCTGGTGTACCAGCCGATCCTGCCGTTGGACGGGCCGGCCATGTCCGGCTTTGAGGCCCTTCTCCGCTGGTCGCACCCCACCCGCGGCCTGGTCTCCCCCGCGGAGTTCATCCCGCTGGCCGAGGAGACCGGGCTGATCCTCCCGATCGGACGCTGGGTGCTGCACCAGGCATGCCAACAGGCGGCGCGATGGCAGCTGGACTATCCCACCGACCCACCCAGGACCATCAGCGTGAACCTCTCGGCCCGTCAGCTGCAGCAGGCCAGCCTCGTCGACGAGGTCGCCGACGCCTTGACGGCCAGCCGCCTGGACCCTGCGTGCCTGATCCTGGAGATCACCGAATCGGTGCTCATCCAAGACACCGAGGCGACGATCGCCAAACTGACAGCGCTCAAGGGACTCGGCGTCCGGGTCGCGATCGACGACTTCGGCACCGGCTACTCCTCATTGAGCTACCTCCGCCAGCTCCCGGTCGACATCCTCAAGGTTGACAAGTCCTTCATCGATGGTGTCCAGGAAAGCCCGGAGGCATCAGCCGTGGCCCGCGCGATCATCCGGCTCGGCCGCACCCTCAGCCTCCAGACCGTCGCCGAAGGGATCGAGGAGTCAACCCAGCTCGACGCGCTCCGCAAGATGCAATGCGACCTCGGCCAGGGCTACCTGTTCGCCAAGCCGCTGACCAGCGCGGAACTCGAAGAACACCTATCCGCCACACACACAACCGGACACAGCGACACCACGCTTGGAAATGGCTCACCGCTGTGAGGACAACACGACCGGAACGTGAGCGCATAACATCGTCGAAGGAGAACCGATAACTTCGGTCCCAATGGTCGAGCGTGACCTGGGGAAACGGCGGTCCGCACAGCGGTTCCCGGTGGTTCCATGGTAAGGATGGGGTCGCCGGTTCGATTCCGGCGGGGGGCTCCAGATACTAGCTGACCAGCGGAAACGCTGGTTGGTTCTGGGTGGGGGGCCGGTTGAACGGCTGGAGAGCACTTCCCTTGTCTGGATGCGGTCTGACCGTCGCTCCTCCTGGGTCGGCATCTACCGCTCTGACCAGCCTCTTTGCTGGTTCCGCAGCCTCTGCGTTCTGGTGGCCAGCCGCACAGCGGTTGGAGAGCACATACCTACGAGTGAGAGTGAGCGGCGCCTGCCGACCGCACACGCAACCACGAGCAGGCCATCAGCAAGTCCCGCGCCGATGAATGCAGCGACAAGCAGGGAGCGCGACTTCATGAGCTGGGCGGGAGTGGCGTTCGGTCGTGACACCAGCGCCACCCCGACCCATGCGAACCCGCCGAGCGGGGCTCGCGGGCGCCTGCGTCCTCATCGTCTGCTGGCGCTCAGCGCCTCCAGAAGCTGCTCTCGGCTGGCGTTGCCGCCACTCAAGATCAGCGCGACGCGCTCGCCGGCCAGCCGCTCCCGCAGGCGCAGACCAGCCGCCAAGGGCGCCGCGCCGGCTGCCTCGACGAGGTTGCGGGTCGCCTCGATCATCAGTGCCTGGGCGGCACGGATCTCGTCGTCGCTGACGAGCACGAAGTCGTCGAGCCACCGCCAAAGGATCTGCTGCGGGAGCTCGAACGCCGTGCGGGTGGCAAGCCCCTCGGCGCACGTCTCCATTTTGTCCTCGACGAGGCGGCGCTCCTGCCAGGAGCGGAAGGCGGCCGGCGCCGCGTCCGACTGGACCCCGATCACCCTGATCGCCGGATTGATCGCCTTGGCGACGATGCAGGCGCCCGCCGCGCCGCTGCCGCCGCCGACGGGAACCACGATCACGTCGGTCTGGGGCTGCTCCTCGAGGATCTCCAGCGTCTCCGTTGCGACGCCGGCGATCAGCAGCGGCTCGTTGCCGGAGTGCACGTAGCGGTAGCCGTGCTCACTCGCGAGCTGCTCGCAGTGCTCGCGCGCGTCGTCGAAGTCGCGCCCGTGGAAGACCAACCCGGCGCCCAGACCGCGCATGGAGGCAACCTTGACCGGGTTCGCTTGCTCGGGCACGCAGATCGTCGCCTGTACGCCGAAGAGGCGGGCGGCATAGGCGATCGACTGGCCGTGATTTCCAGTCGAGGCCGCGATCACACCGCGCTGGCGCTCCTCTCCACTGAGCTGCGAGACCAGGTTGACCCCGCCCCGGACCTTGAAGGCGCCGACCGGCTGATGGTTCTCATGCTTAACCAGGACCTCGGCGCCGAGCAGCTCGTCCAGACCCGCGTAGCCAAACAGCGGCGTTGGGCGCAGATGCGGCGAGATGCGACGTCGCGCCTCAAGTACGTCGGCCAGCGTTGGCATCTGCCACTGCATCGTGCGCTCAAGCGTAGCGGAACGCTCAGGTTCGATCGCCGGCGACCGCGAGCGCCCGGCGGACCCGGTCGCCAAGGAGCGCGAGCCGTCCGACGGGCTCGTTGCTGAACACGAAGCGAACGTGACGATCGGCGATCTCGCCACCCCAGCCACGCATCGGGGTCGCGGCAACCTTCTGCCCGAGCAGATGGTCGGAGACCTCGACACAGTCCAGCCCAAGCGCGGCCACATCGAGCAACAGTGACCAGCCGCCCGCCGGCCGCACGACCGGGAGGCCGTCAAGCTGGCGGAGCGTCTCGTCGCGCCGCCGCTGCATCTCTGCGTTCGCGGCGGCAAGGTCCTCGTCGGGCACACCGAGGGCGGCGCGCGTTCCGATCTGGGCGAACCCGCTGGGCACGAGGCCGTTGTAGATGTGGACACGCGAGACGTCGTCAACGAGCTCACCCGGCGCGACTACCCAGCCGACGCGCCAGGCGATCATCCGTTGCTCCAACGACGGGGCGCCCACGGCAACGGTCCGATCGCGCATGCCAGGGAGCGCCGCAGGGTGCCGGACCGGCCGGCCGTCGAACAGCACGCCCTCGAATCCGGCCCAGTAGAGCAGCCACATGTCCCGCTCGTAACAGACCGAGGCAACCGCCTCCCACTCCTCGTCGCTGGCCACCCACCCGGACGGAAACGACGCGTTGTTGAGAAAGACCACGCGCGTGCGGTCCGTCACCGAGCCCTGCAGGGCATCGAGGTCCAGCCGCCACTCCCCATCGGCGACGCGGAGCGGAACGAGCTGCGGCACCGCCCCTACGAGGCGTACCCGGTTGAGCATGCCCGCGTAGGTCGGGTCGGTGAGGATGACCTCGTCCCCAGGATCGGTCAGGCAGAAGAGGGCGTCCAGCATCGCATCGCCCTCGCCGCAGGTGATCACGATCTCGCGGCGCCCGTCGTATCGTGGCCCACCCCGACGCTCAATGTAGGCGGCCACGGCCTCCTTGAGGTCGTCGCGGCCGGTGAACGGCAGCCAGCTGTTCGCGTCGTCCTCGCCGATCGCCGCCCGGCTCGCCTCCAGTGCGGCTGCGGGCGGCGGGATGTCGGTGTCGAGGTTCTCCAGGCGAAGCACGTCGGGGTCGTCGCCGGCCGCCGCAGCCACCCGATCGATGTTGAAGCCCGGGATGTGCTCAAGACGCCGGACGCTCATTGGACCCTCCTCCTTTGCCCCGGCCCAGCCTAACGCGCAGCGCCAGCCCGGGAAGGAGCGGTGCCAAGCCGCCTGGAGGCGGGGACCGGCGTTCCTGGAGGCCGACGCGTCACGCGTCGCCTATCCCGCCCACGGTCCATCGCAGAACGTGGGCTGAGCCGGCGATCTCTGACGCGATGATAGCCCTGCTCCAGCGACGATCCACCCATGGCGTGAAAGTGAGCGCATACCTTCGTCGAAGGAGAACCAATAACTTCGGCCCCGACGGTCGAGCGTGACCTGCGGATACGGCGGTCCGCACAGCGGTTCCTGGTGGTTCCATGGTAAGGATGGGGTCGCCGGTTCGATTCCGGCGGGGGGCTCTACATAGGCCTGACCAGCCGAAACGCTGGTCGGTTCCACGTCTTGGGGCCGTTGAACGGGCGATGCTCGTCGTCATGGCGTTCGGGGTGCTGTTGCACGGGCGCATGCCGGATGGAGAGCGCTTCCCTGGTCCACCGTTCGGGTTCTGGACGAGCTGTCCCAAGGCCTTGTCCGCCTGGGGGCACACGCTCCGATGAAGGCCCGAGGCCTGGCCACACACTGACCTGCTCTGTTGCAAATGGCGTGCAGATTTGACCAGAGCTCCTCCAGCGGCGTGGAACAGGCATTGCGCCCCGGCAGGTCTGCTGGGCGATCATGGCGCCATGGACGTGCTGAGCAGCCGCGTGCTGCTGCGCCCCACCGACCCCGAGCGCAGCCGGGTGTTCTACCGCGACATGTTGGGGCTAGCGATCTACCGTGAGTTCGGCAGCGGGCCGGAGCGGGGCACGGTCTTCTTCCTGGGTGGTGGGTTCCTGGAGCTGTCGGGCCGCGCCGCCGCGCCGCCAGCCCCGGGCATGGCGTTGTGGCTGCAGGTGCGTGAGCTGGCCGGGGTGCGGCGGGAGCTCGGCGAGCGGGGCGTGCGGATCCTGGGGGAGCCCAAGCGGGAGCCGTGGGGGCTGCTGGAGATGTGGATTGCGGACCCGGATGGGGTGCGCATCTGCATCGTGGAGGTGCCGGAGGAGCATCCGCTGCGCCGCCGCGGCTGACGCGCACCTCTGTTTCCTGCATGTCTTGCCACAGTGGCGGGTCCCCTTCCCGGGCGGTCCTCTCCGACCTGCCCGAGACGATGACCGGTTGGGCCTGCGGCTGCTCGACACGCCAGCCATGCGGGGGACCTGGCGGCAGACCCGGCCGATGAGAACAGGGCATAACCGGGGGCGAGGCGCCGGCTGGGTGTGCCTCTGCGGCGGCGTACCATCGACGGTGCTTGGCGCCGTGAAGGAGGCAGCCGGTCATGGCAATGGCACGGTGAAGTGGTTCGAGCCCAACAGGGGCTACGGCTTCATCCGACCCGAGCAGGGCGAGGATGTGTTCGTGCACATCAGCGCGGTGCAGGCCAGTGGGCTGCAGACCTTG
>JASLBL010000064.1 GCA_030146615.1 Actinomycetes bacterium | reverse complement strand
AGCGGCCCCGACTCCGCCGACCCCGAGCCGGCCAGGGCCCGGCGGCTCGCCCCGCTGGTGGGGCTGCCGCTGCTGGTCGCGGGCCTGCTCGGGGCCCGGCTGGCCGTCCCCCAGGCCCCGGGGCCGTCGGGGCCGGCCCTGGACGTGGTGGTGGTCCAGGCCGGGCTGCGCGGCGGCCACGGGCTGGAGCGGGGCCAGACCACCGAGCAGGTCTTCGAGAACCACGTCCGGCGCACCGAGACCATCGCCCTCACCCCCGGCGACCCGCCCGACCTGGTCGTCTGGGGCGAGGGGGCGGCCGACGCCGACCCCATCGGCAACCCCGACCGCGAGGCCGCCGTCGCCCAGGCCGCCGGCGCCGCGCGGGCGCCCATCCTGCTCGGCGCCACCACCCGGGTCGACGAGGACCACCGGGCCACCGAGGGGCTGCTCTACACCCCCGAGGGCGAGCTCGCCGACCGCTACCAGAAGCGCCGGCTGGTCCCCTTCGGAGAGTTCGTCCCCCTGGGGGGCGTGCTCGGGCGGCTGATCCCGGCCACCCGCGAGGGCGTCCCCTACGACAAGGTCCCCGGCCAGCGCCTGGAGCCGCTGCTGATCGACGGGGTCCCGGTCGGGCCCCTGATCTGCTGGGAGTCGGCCTACCCGGGCGACGCCCGCCAGCTCACCCGCGACGGCGCCCAGGTCCTGCTGATCATGACCAACAACGCCTCGTTCGGGACCGGGGCCGGGCCCCGCCAGCACCTGGCCGCCGGCCAGCTGCGGGCGGTCGAGACCGGCCGGACCATCGTCCAGGCCGCCGTCACCGGGATCAGCGCGGTCATCGGGCCCGAGGGCCGGACCCGGGTCGAGACCGGCCTCTACCAGGACACGGTGCTGCGGGTCCAGGCCGAGCCCCGCAGCGGCACCACCCCCTATGTCCGCTACGGCCGCCTCCTGGAGGCCGGGCTGGTCGGGGCCGCCGTCGGGGGGCTGGTGCTCGCCGGGTTCCTGTGGTGGCGACGGCGCGAGGTGGTGGGCCGCCCGGTGGCCGCCGAGGAGGCCGCCCCCGCGCGCTGGGATGTCGTTCCGCCGGTGGGAGGGAAATCGTGAGGGCGCTGGTGGTCATCCCGACCTACAACGAGGCCGAGTCGATCGTCGAGGTGCTGGACCGGGTGCTGCTGGCCGACCCGCGGGTCGACGTGCTGGTGGTGGACGACGGCAGCCCGGACGGTACGGCCAAGCTGGTGCTGGGGCGGAGCGAGGGGGAACCCCGGGTCCAGCTGATGGAGCGGGAGGGCAAGCAGGGGCTGGGGGCGGCCTACCGGGCCGGGTTCGCCTGGGGCCTGGAGCGGGGCTATGACGCGCTGGTCGAGATGGACGCCGACCTGTCACACCCGCCGGACCGGCTGCCGGCCCTGCTGGACGGGCTGGCCACCGCCGACCTGGTGATCGGGTCGCGGTACGTGCCCGGGGGGCGGACGGTCAACTGGAGCCGGCTGCGGGAGGCGATCTCGCGCGGCGGCAACGCCTATGTGCGCCTCGCCCTCGGGATCCCGGTGCACGACTGCACGGCCGGGTACCGGGCCTACCGGCGGGAGGTGCTGGAGGCGCTGCCGGTGTCGGCGGTCCGGTCCAACGGCTACTGCTTCCAGGTCGAGATGGCCCACAAGACCTGGCAGGAGGGGTTCCGGGTGGTGGAGGTGCCGATCACGTTCACCGAGCGAGCCTCCGGGGTGTCCAAGATGAGCAAGCAGATCGTGGCCGAGGCGCTGCTCCGGGTCGCCCAGTGGGCCCTGACCGGCGGCCGGCGCCGGGCCCGGGAGCACCATCCGCGCGGCGTCGCCCGCGGGGACGGCTGACGGCCCGGCCGGTGGTGCTGGACCTCGACGCCGAGGCGGCCGCGATCACCGCGGCCCTGCGGGCCCTGGCTCCCGAACCCACCGTGGTCCCGATCATCCGGACCCGCCGGCCGTTCTACGGCGCCCGGGTCGGCGACCTGCGGGCCACCGCCGCCGGCTGGCTGCGGGCCCACCCCGACGCCACCGGCCCCCAGGTCGCGGAGCTGGCCGACCGGCTGTGGAACGCCGGCATCCGGGAGGAGCAGCTGGTCGCCTGCTTCCTGCTCGCCCGGGACCGGGCCGCCCTGGCCGCCACCGACCCGCAGCGGGTCCGGGGCTGGACGGCGCTGCTCGACAACTGGGAGACCACCGACCAGCTGGGCATGAACGTGCTCGGCCCGCTGGTCGCCCTCGACCCCGGCGGTCGCCTGGAGCTGCTACGTGAGCTGGCCGCCGACCCCCGTCCCTGGGCCCGGCGGGTCGCCCTGGTCGCCTGCACCCGGCTGGCCCGGGCCGACGGGGCGGCCAGGTGGTGGCCGACGGTGGCCGGGCTGCTGCTGGAGCTGGCCGGCGACCGGGAGGCGGCCCTGCCCAAGGCCAGCTCGTGGGTGCTGCGCAGCTGGCTGGAGCCGTGCCCGGACGAGGTGGCGGGGTTCGTCGACGCCAACGCCGGGCGGCTGCCGGCGGTGGCCGTCCGGGAGACCAGGGCCAAGCTGGCCACCGGGACCAAGCGGCCACCTCGCCGGCCCGGCGGACGCCGGGCGGCGGCCGCCGGAGGGCGGCCGTGACCGCCGGCCAGGAGCTCGCCGAGCAGGCCGCCCGGCTGGGCCGGCACGCCGGTGAGGTGGCGATCTGCCTGGACTTCGACGGCACCATCTCCCCGATCGTCGACGACCCGGCGGCGGCCCGGCCCCTGCCCGGGATCGTCGAGCTGCTCGGGCCCCTGGCCGACCGCTTCGCCGCCGTTGCCCTGGTCTCCGGCCGGCCGGCGACCTACCTGGCCAGCCACGCCGCCGCCCCCGGGGTCCGCTATCTGGGCCTGTACGGGCTGGAGGAGATCGTCGACAGGCGGGTCCTGGTCGACCCGCGGCTGGAGGCGGCCCGGCCGGCCGTCGAGGCCGCCAAACGGGACCTGGCCGCCGACCCGGCGGTCGCCGAGTGCGGCGCCTACCTGGAGGACAAGCGCTACGCCGTCGCCGTCCACCTCCGCCGGGTCGCCGACCCCGGCCGCTGGGCCGGCCCGATCGGCGAGGCCGCGGCCCGGGTCGCGGCCGCCCACGACCTGGAGGTCGTCCCCGGGAAGATGGTGTGGGAGCTGCGTCCCGGGGTCCGCAGCGACAAGGGCGACGCCGTCCGCCGGGTCCTGGAGGAGTCCGGGGCTCGCCGCCCGGTCGTGGCCGGCGACGACCTCGGCGACCTGCCCGCCTTCGCCGTCGCGGCCGAGGTCGGGGGCGGCCTGCGGGTCGCGGTCCGCTCCGACGAGGCCCCGGCCGAGCTGCTGGAGGCGGCCGACCTGATCGTCGACGGGCCGGAAGGGGTCCGCGAGCTCCTCGAGCACCTGCTCAGCTGACCGCGGACGGTGAGGTGCTGGGCACCGGCCGCGCCAGCCGGTAGCATCGGTCGCTGCCGTGCGCATCGAGTCGTCTGTCACCGCCGTGTCCTGGGTCCCCCTGGACTGCGTCGAGGGTGGCCAGCGGCTCGCCTTCCACGTCGGCGCCGCCCAGTACGACGACCCGCCGCCCGACCACCTCGGCGACCTGCCGTCGCTGCTGGCCGCCGGGCGGGTCCGGCTGGCCAACCAGCTCCGCGGGTTCGTCGAGGTCAGCCAGGGCCGCATCGTCGCCGCCGGCCAGTCCGGCCAGGGGCACGTCGGGGCGGCCCGGGAGGCCGCCGGGGCCGCCCAGGTCGGGTTCGCGGCCGTTCCCCTGCCCGACCTGCGACCCGACCCCGAGACCGGGGACGGCTGGGTGCGGTTCGGCCAGACCGCCGGCGGGCTGCTGTCGGTCGGCATGCCCTACCGGGCGGGCCCGGCCGGCTCGCCCCGGCTGGCCGCCCCGGCCGCCTGGACGACCCTGACCCTGACCATCCACGCCGACGGGACCACCAGCCAGGCCCTGGCCGGGGCCAGCCCGTTCCCCCGGCACTGGGTCTACGACCACGACGGGCGCCTGGTCGCGACCTCCGGGGTGGTCGACTTCACCGGCTGGCAGGCCGACGCCTGGGACCCGTTCACCCCCTGGGGCGGCCGCGACAGCCCGGTGCGGGCCACCGCCGTCGAGTCCGCCCTGGAGCGGGAGCTGTCCCAGGTCATGCTCAGCTCGGCGCCCCACTGGACCCGCCTGCGCAAGGGCGCCACCCTGGTCTCCCAGGGCGACCCCGGCCACGAGCTGTATCTGCTGTTCGACGGGCTGCTGGCGGTCGAGATCGACGGGGTCACCGTGACCGAGCTCGGCCCGGGGGCGGTGGTGGGGGAGCTGGCCCTGCTGGACGGCGGCCGCCGCACCGCCACCCTGCGGGCCGTCACCCCCTGCCGGGTCGCGGCCGTGCCCGGCGACCGGATCGACCGCGACGCCCTGGCCGAGCTGGCCCGGACCCGCGGCTGGCCGGGGCCCGGGGCCGGCGGGGACCCGGCGTGACGGTCTGCCCGGTCTGCGGGGAGCCGAACCCGGCCAGAGCCAGCTTCTGCCTGAACTGCGGGTCCCAGCTCCCGGCGGCCGGGGCGGCCAGCCGCCCGGCCCGCAAGACGGTCACGGTGGTGTTCACCGACCTGGCCGGCTCGGGCGGGCTCGGCCAGCGCCTCGACCCGGAGTCCCTGGCCGTGGTCATGGCCCGCTGGTTCGACCACATGCGGAGCCTGTTCGAGCGCCACGGCGGGCGCGTGCAGAAGTTCGTCGGCGACGCCGTGGTCGCCGTGTTCGGCATCCCGGTGGTCAACGAGGACGACGCCCTGCGGGCCGTCCGGGCCGCGGCCGGGCTCGGCGACGGCCTCGGCCAGCTCAACGCCGAGTTGGCACGCGACTGGGGGGTGACCCTCGAGGTCCGCACCGGGGTCAACACCGGCGAGGTCGTCACCGGCGACCCGGCCATCGGCGACGCCCTGGTCCTCGGCGACGCCGTCAACGTGGCCGCCCGCCTCGAGCAGGTCGCCGCCCCGGGCGAGGTCCTCCTCGGCCAGTCGACCTACCGCCTGGTCAGGGACGCCGTCGAGGCCGAGCGGGTCACGCCGCTGCACCTCAAGGGCAAGGGCGCCCCGGTGGTCGCCCACCGGCTGCGCCAGGTCGACCCGGGCGCCCCCGGGCACGCCCGACGCCAGGACGCCCCCATCGTCGGCCGCGAGCCCGAGCTGCGCCTGTTCGCCTGGGTGTACGAGCGGGTCGTCAGCACCGCAAGCAGCCACCTGCTGACCGTGCTCGGCCCGGCCGGGGTCGGCAAGACCCGGCTGGTCGCCGAGGGCGTGGCCGAGCTGCCGGGGGCGACCGTGCTCCGGGGCCGCTGCCTGTCCTATGGCGAGGGCATCACCTTCTGGCCGGTGGCCGAGATCGTCCGCCAGGCCGCCGGCATCGTCGACACCGACCCGCCGTCCGGGGCCACGGCCAAGCTGCGGCGGCTGCTGGACGCCGCTGAAAGTCGGCCGGAGGGGTCCGGGGAACCCCAGGGGGGTGCCCCGGTGGATCGGGAGGGGTCCGGGGAACCCCAGGGGGGTGCCCCGGGAAATCGGGATCGCGAACGGGTTGCCGCCCGGGTCGCCCAGCTGATCGGTCTGGAGGCCGCCCCGGCTCCGGCCGAGGAGGCGGCCTGGGCGTTCCGGCGGCTGCTGGAGCTGCTGGCCGCCCGGGGGCCGCTGGTGGTGGTGCTGGACGACCTCCACTGGGCCGAGCCGGGCCTGCTCGACCTGGTCGAGCACGTGGCCGACTACGGCCGTGGCGCCCCCATCCTGCTGGTGGCCATGGCCCGGCCCGAGTTCCTGGAGGAGCGGCCCGGCTGGGCCGGGGGCAAGCTGAACGCCACCACCCTGCTGCTGGAGCCGCTCGCCGACGCCGAGGCGGCCCGGCTGCTGACCGTCCTGGCCGGCCCGACGGTACTGCCCGAGCCGGCCGCCCAGCGGATCTCCGAGGCCGCCCAGGGCAACCCCCTGTTTCTGGAGGAGCTGCTGGCCGCCCTGGTCGAGGAGGGCCGGCTGCGCCGCCAGGACGGCCAGTGGGAGGTGGCCGACCTGGGCGACCTCCGCATCCCGCCCACCATCCAGGCGCTGCTCGCGGCCCGGCTGGACCGGCTGGAGGACGCCGAGCGGGCGGTGCTGGAACGGGCCGCCGTGGCCGGCCAGGTGTTCGACCAGAGCGCCGTGGTCGAGCTGTCGCCGCCGTCGGTCCGGGCCCAGGTCCCGGCCCGGCTCCAGGCCCTGGTCCGCCGGGAGCTGCTGCGCCCGGCGCCGGCCCGCCTGGCCGGCGACCAGGGGTTCCAGTTCCGCCACCTGCTGCTGCGGGACGCCACCTACGACTCGATCCCCAAGCAGGCCCGGGCCGTGCTCCATGACCTGTTCGCGGTCTGGGGGGAGCGGACCGCCGGGCCCCGGCTGCGCGAGGTCGAGGAGATCGTCGGCTACCACCTGGAGCAGGCCTGGCGCTACCGGGTCGAGCTGGGCATCGTCGACGAGCGCAACCAGCGCCTGGCCGCGCGGGCGGCCCGGCACCTGGGCGCGGCCGGTCGCCGGGCGCTGGGCCGGGGCGACCTCCCGGCCGCCTCCAAGCTGCTGGAACGGGCCGTCGGCCTGCGCCCGGCCGGCGACCCGGGCGGCCTCGAGCTGCTCGTGGAGCTGGCTGACGTGCTCGTCTCCACCGGCGAGTTCGCCCGCGCCGAGGCGGTCCTCGGCCAGGTGGCGGCGGCCGCCGCCGACCGCGGCGACAAGCGGCTGGCCGCCCACGCTCGGGTCGCCCGGCTGCGGATGGAGGTCGGGGTGGCCATCGACCTGGACGCCGGGGCCATCCAGCAGGAGACCCGGCGGGCCATCGGCACCTTCGCCGAGTACGAGGACCAGCGCGGCCTGGCCAAGGCCTGGGGGCTGCTGGCCGCCCTCGGGTTCCTGCGCTGCCGCATCGCCGAGGCCGAGGCGGCCGCCGGCCAGGCCGTGACCTACGCCCGCCTGGCCCGCGACGACCCCTCGGAGGCCTGGGCCCGGGGCCTGCTCGCCCAGGGCGCCTTCTGGGGCCCGACCCCGGCCCCCGAGGGCATCCGCCGCTGCCAGGAGCTGCTGGAGCAGGCCGACGGCAACCGCCGCTCGGAGCTGATCGCCCTCCAGTCGCTGGCCGGGCTCCAGGCCATGGACGCCCAGCCCGAGGCGGCCAGGGCCAGCGTCCGGCGGGCCCTGGCCCTGGCCGGCGACATGGGCGAGAACCGGGTCGCCGCCCTGGCCCGGGAGTTCGCCGCCATCGCCCTGAGCCTGGCCGGCGACCCGGCCGCGGCCGAGCAGCAGCTCCGCCACGGCATCCGGGTGCTGGAGCGCCAGGGCGAGTCCGGCATGCGCTCCAACCTCGTCGCCGACCTGGCCCACGTCCTCCACCAGCTCGGCCGGCCCAGCGAGGCCCTCCAGATGGCCCTGGCCAGCCGGGCCATCGCCGCCGACGACGACCTGTTCGCCCAGGTCCGCTGGCGCGGCGCCGCCGCCCGGTCCCTGGCCCTCCAGGACGAGGTCGCCGAGGCCGAGCGGCTGGCCGCCGAGGCGGTCGAGCTGGCCGAGCCGACCGACGTGCTCAGCATGCGGGCCGACGCCCTTCTCGACCTGGCCGCCGTGGCCACCGCCGCCGACCGCTCCGACGACGCCGGCCGGGCCGCCCAGGCCGCCCTCGCCCTCTACCAGGCCAAGGGCAACCGCCCCGGGGCGGCCCGGGCCGCCGGCGCTCAGCCGTCCCCGGAGCCGGCGACCTCGTAGCGCAGGCCCAGGTTGTCGGAGCCGCGATGGCGTTGTTGCGGCGGCCGATCTCACGGATCACCGGGCGGGCGTCGGGGTTGTCGGCCTGTGGCGGCCAGTACTCCTTGAACCCCAGAGGGGTTCGGGTAGGGCTCCAGCCAGACCGGCTCGGCCACCGGCTCGCCGAGGTCGTCGGTCCGCTCGAAGGCCGGCCCGTAGTCGGCCGACAGGAGCCGCCGGGGACGGCGGTCCAGCAGCCGCAGGCAGGCGTTGGTGGCGATCCGGTACAGCCAGGCCCGCAGCGAGCTACGGCCCTCGAACCGGTCCAGGCCCCCGCCAGGCTCCGAGCAGCGCCTCCTGGAGGGCGTCCTCGGCGTCCTGCACCGACCCCAGCATCCTGTAGCAGTGGGCGTGCAGCTCGGCCCGGTAGGGCTCGACCAGGCGGCCGAAGGCATCCCCATCGTGGTGGCGGGCCGCCTCCAGCAGCGCCTGCTCCCCTGGCGGTCCCGTCACCGGGGCCCTTCCAGGAAGGCCAGCAAGGTCCGGACGCCCCAGCCGCTGGCCCCCTTGGGCTGGTAGTAGCGGGCCTCCTTGGCCGTGGCCGGGCCGGCGATGTCGAGGTGGGCCCAGGGGGTCCCGGCGACGAACTCGCGCAGGAACAGGGCCGCCTGGACGCTGTCGCCGGGCTCGTTGGTCGAGTTGACCAGGTCGGCGACCTCCGAGTCGAGGAAGCGACGGTAGTCCTCGATCAGGGGCAGCTCGCAGGCCAGTTCCCCGGCCCGGGCGGCCGCGGCCAGGACCTCGGCGGTCAGGGCCGGGGTGTTGCCGAACACGCCGGTGCAGCCGAGGCCGAGCCCGTAGACCACCGACCCGGTCAGGGTGGCCAGGTCCAGGATCGCGTCCGGCCGGGCCTCGGCGGCCAGGGCGAGGCCGTCGGCCAGGATCAGCCGGCCCTCGGCATCGGTGTTGGTCACCTCCACGGTGACGCCGTTGCGGGCCGTGACCACGTCGCCGGGGCGCATCGCCGAGCCGCCGGGCATGTTCTCGACCAGGGGGAGGATGGCGGTCACGGCCGTCGGCAGGTTGAGCTCGGCGGCGGCGGGAACGGCGGCCAGGATGGCCGCCGCCCCGGCCATGTCGTCCTTCATCCCGTCCATGCCGGCGCCGCGCTTGAGGTCGATCCCGCCGGTGTCGAAGGTGACCCCCTTGCCGACCAGGGCCACGTGCCGGCGGGCCCCGGGGCTTCCGCTCCGCGAGCCGGAGCCTGGGCGGTAGCGCAGCTCGACCAGCCGGGGCCCGGTGGCCGACCCGCCGCCGACAGCCACCACGGCCCCGAACCGGCCGCGGCGCAGGGCCGGCCCGGTCAGGACCCGGTGCTCCAGGCCGGCCGCCTTGGCCAGCCGGACCGCCTCGGCGGCCAGGGTCGCCGGGTTGACCCGGCTGGCCGGCTCGTTGACCAGGTCGCGGGCCAGCAGGGTGGCCCGGGCGGCGACCTCGGCCCGGCGCAGCACCGGCTCGGCCGCGGTCAGCGACCGCTCCCCGTCGACCAGCAGGGTGGCTGCCTTCAGGTCGGGGTCGGGGGCCGACTTGTGGCGCTGGAACCGGTAGGCGGCCAGGGCGGTCCCCTCGGCCACAGCGGCCAGCGCGACCCCGTCCGGGGCCGGGCTGTTGGTCCGGTGCAGGGCCACGGCCAGGGTGGCCGCCCGGCCGGCGGCGCCGACCGCCACGGCCGCGGCCCGCCGCAGGGTCTCGGGGCTGCGCTCGCCGTCGGGACCGACCCCGACCAGCAGCACCGCCGGGGCGGCCACGGCGCCGTAGCCGGGCACCAGCAGCACGTCGTCCAGGTTCCCGGCGAACCGCCCGGAGAAGGCGGCCAGGTCGGCCCCGAGCCGGTCGAGCACGGCCGCGGTCACCGGCGGGGCCACCGGGCCGGCCTCGCCGGCCGCCACCGGCAGCACCAGCAGGTCGGCCTGGGCCCGCTCGGCAGGGACGGGGGACAGGGCCAGGCGCGGCATCGCGTGCTCCGTGTGGGTATCGTCGGACCGGAAGGCTCGGGGCGTCATCCTAGGGGAGGTGACCGGCGTGTGGAGGCGGACGCGGCCCGACCCCGCCGTGGAGGCCGTCTGGGCCGGGTTCCTGCGCTTCGCCAAGGCCCTGGACGAGGGGAGCCGGGCGCTGCTGGCCACCGTCCCCTCGGCCCGGCGGCCGGGGGCGCCGCTGGAGGCCAGCGTGGCCGGGTTCCTGGCCGGCCTGGAGGCGGCCCGGGCCGAGCTGCCCGCCTGGGACCACCCGGCCCTGGCCGACGCCCAGGCGGCCACCGCCGCCGCCCTCGACGCCGCCGAGCGCCGCGCCCGCGACCTCCCGGCGGCCAGTGACGGCCTCGAGTTCGAGCACCGCAACGAGCGCGTCGCCGACGTCCTCGACGAGCTGCTGCCGGTCCAGGCGGCCGAGCAGCAGGTCCGGGCGCTGCGCCGCCGCGGTTATGTGGCAAGGGCCGGCGGCCGGCAGACCCGGCAGGGGCGGTAGCCGGCGGCGTCGGCCTCGGCCGCGCCGGTGAACTTCATCAGGTGGCGGTCGGTGGTCCGGCGGGCGTGGGCGCAGGTCGGGTAGCAGTAGATGCGGGTGGTGTCGCTGCCGAAGAACCGGGTGCCGCGGCGGCCCAGGCGCTCCAGCTCGTCGGGGTCGGCGCCCTCGGCGGCGAGCAGGGTCCGCTTGTAGGGGACCCCCCAGGCGTAGC
>JASLBL010000657.1 GCA_030146615.1 Actinomycetes bacterium | reverse complement strand
CGTTGGTCAGGCCCTCGGTTAGCAGCTCGAGGACCTCGAGCTGGCGGTCGGTGAGGCCGGCCGGGTTGGCCCGGGTGCGGGGCCGGGGGCGGCTGGGGAGGTGGCTGACGCCCATCCGCCGCAGGTCGCGGCGGACCAGGTTGGCCGCGGCGACGGCCCCGAGCCGGTCGAGCTCGGCCAGCGCCTCCAGCAGCTCCGGCTGGCGGCCCGAGGAGGCCAGCTCCAGGGCGTGCTCGTAGGGGGCGCCGAGCGACCGCCAGCGGTCGGCCGCCCCCGCCCAGTCCCCCTGGATGCCGAGGGCGAACTCGGGCGGGCAGCCGGCGGGGGCGTCCACCGGGTGCCCGCAGCGGGCCAGGTAGCGGAGTAGCTCGCCCCGGTAGCGCTCGGCGCCGCGGCCGCCGGTGCGCTCCAGCGGGACCCGGGCCAGCTCGGCCGCTCCGGCGTGGTCTCCGGCCAGCCAGGCCGCCTCCACCCGGGCCATGCCGGCCAGGGCGATCGGCTGGACCGAGTTGGTCCGGACGGCCGTCCGCCAGGCCTGCTCCAGAAGGGGCCCGGCGGCCGGGTCGCCCTTGCGGGCCAACAGCCGGCCCAGGGCCGACAGGCCGAAGCTGGCCAGGACGCCCGGGTCGTCGCCGGCCAGCAGGCGCCGCAGCCCGGCCTCGGCCTCGTCCCAGCGGCCCCGCAGGGTGGCCAGCATGCAGCGGTGGGCCTCCAGGTTGTACTCGTGGGAGGCGAAGCCGTACTCGCGGGCATACGCCAGCCCGTCGGCCAGCGGCTGGTCGAGCTCGTCGAAGCGGCCCAGGCGGTACAGGCCCTCGACCAGGTTGGTGTAGGCCCGCTGGGCGTACTCGTAGGAGGAGGCGGCCCGGGCCACGGCCGCCGAGCGCCGCAGGTGCTCCGCGCCGCCCAGGTCGCCGAGGTCGAGCAGGGCCGATCCCAGGTAGTTGAGCGAGTGGGCGACGACGTCGTCCTGCCCGGTGCGCTCGCCCAGCTCCAGGGAGCGCCGGGCCAGCTCGATGGCCTCCTCGGGGCGGTCGGTGAGCTTCAGGATGGCCGCCAGGTAGGTGTAGGCGCGGCCCAGCCGCTCCTGGTCGCCGAGCGGCTCCAGCAGGGCCACGGCCCGGGTCACGGCCGCCTCGGACCCGGCCGGGTCGTTGACCATGTAGCGCATCCGCGACAGGGTGGTGAGCGCCTGCCCGAGGCTGGCCGGGTCGCCGGTCCGCTCCCGCAGGCCGACCACCCGGGCGGCCCGGGTCGCGGCCTCCTCGAAGCGGGACAGGTTGTACAGCACCCAGACGCTCTCCTCGAGCATGGTCGCCCGCTCCTCGGGCGCCATCCGCTCCGACCAGCCGCCGACCAGCTCGTAGTGGGCCAGCGCCTCGGAGAAGGCACCGGCCCCGGCCGCCTCCCGGGCCGCGGCCAGGCCGTGGCCGACGACCGCTTCGGGGTCGCCGGCCCGGTGGGCGTGGTGGGCCAGCCGCGACAGCTCGACGCCCGCCCGGCCGGCCAGGGCGGCCAGGACCTGCCGGTTGCAGGCGACCCGGGCGGTGGCCGACAGCTGGCGCTCGATCGCCCGGCGGGCCAGCTCGTGCCGGAACCAGACGTGGGCGGGGTCGGCCTCCAGCATGCCGTGCCGCTCGGCCTCGTCCAGCGCCGCCACCCGGTCGCCGAGCAGCGCCTCGGCCAGCCACCGCTCGACCTGGCCGGGCACGGTGGCCAGCAGCTCAAGGGCGGCCCGGGTGGGCTCGCTCAGCCCGGCCAGCCGGGCCAGCACCGCGTCGCGGACGGTGGCCGGCACCTCAACCCCGGGGTTGGCCAGCACCTCGGTCACGAAGAAGGGGTTGCCCGCCGTGGCCGCCAGCACGGCGGCGGCGTCGGCCCCGTGGCCGCCGGCCAGCTCCCCGACCGCGCCGGCCGACAGGGGCCGCAGGGCCAGCCGCCGGACCTCCTGGTGGGGGAGGGCGGCCAGGACCCGGCGCAGCGGGTGCTGGCCGCGCAGCTCGTCCTCGCGGTAGGTGAGCACCAGCACGCCCGGCAGCTCCGGAATGCGCCAGGCCAGGTAGCGGAGCACGTCAAGGGTGGCGTCGTCGGCCCAGTGGACGTCCTCGACCACCAGCACCGTCGGCCGGCCGGCCAGCTCCTGGTGCACGGCCCCGAACACCGCCTCCCGGCCGGCCCCGGGCTCGACGGCCGCGGCCAGGGCCGGCGCGGCCCCGCGGGCCATGTCCCGGAACGGCCCGAGGGTCCGGGGCGTGACCAGGTCGTCGCAGGCCCCGGCGAGCACCCGGGCCCGCCCCGCCGCCTCCCGCGCGAACGCCCTGACCAGGCTGGTCTTGCCGATCCCGGCCTCACCGGAGACGAGCACGACCGAGCCTCGACCCTGCCCGGCCCCCCTGAGCGTCTCGCGCAGCCGGCGAAGCTCGGCGTCCCGCTCCAGCAAGCCCGCCGTCATCGTGCCCCGATTGAACCAGACGGCCGCCCCGCGCTGAAGCGTTCCGGCAGGTCCGCGGGTGCGACTAGCCGCAAGTCTGGTCGATCTGCCCGCCAGGGCCGTCCAGTCGGTCAGCTTCGAGCATGGCCGGCCGCGCGGTCCGTCGTACCGGTGCACTCACCGGTCCAGGGGTGCCCTCAGGTCCCGGCGGCGGCCCTCCAGGAAGGCCCGCTCGGCCGCGTTCTGTGCCCGGGCGATCGCGGCGTCATAGGCCAGGGCGGCCTGGCCGTCGCGGCCCAGGCGCCGCAGCAGGTCGGCCCGGATGGCGTGGAACAGGTGGTAGCCGTCAAGGTCGAGCCCGTCGACCAGGGCGAGCGCGGCCGCCGGCCCGTCGACCTCGGCCACCGCGACGGCGCGGTTGAGGGCCACCACCGGGCTCGGGACCAGGGCCAGCAGCCGGTCGTAGAGGGCCACGATCTGCCCCCAGTCGGTGGCCGCCGCGACCGGGGCGTCGCTGTGGACGGCGTTGATGGCCGCCTGGAGCTGGTAGGGGCCGGGCTGGTTGCGGCGCAGGCAGCGCCGCATGATGGCCTGGCCCTCGGCGATCCGGTCGCGGT
>JASLBL010000627.1 GCA_030146615.1 Actinomycetes bacterium | reverse complement strand
GAGGGCTGGGGCAGCCGCCTGATCGTGTCGCTGCTGGCCAGCTCCACCGTCCTGCTGGTGACCTTCATCGCGATCGAGCGCCGGGTCCGCCAACCGATGCTGCCGCTCGGGCTGTTCAGGCGACCGTCGTTCACCGGGGTGCAGCTGGCAGCGTTCACGATGTCGGGGTCACTGCTGGCGATGTTCCTGTACCTCACGCTGTATCTGCAGAACCACCTCGGCTTCTCGCCGCTGGCGGCGGGGCTGCGCTACCTGCCGATCACGCTGCTGGCGTTCTTCGTTGGCCCGATCGCCGGCGCGTTGCTCGCGCGGGTGCCGGCACGGCTGCTGCTGAGCGCAGGCCTTGGCATGACTGGGGTCGGCTTGCTGTTGATGGCGGGGATCCGGGCCGGATCCGGGTGGACGACCCTGCTGGGCGGCTTCCTGGTCGCGGGCACCGGGGTCGGCCTGCTCAACCCGGTCATCGCCAACCTGGCCGTGAGCGTGGTCCCCAACCAGCACAGCGGCATGGCCGCCGGCATCAACGACACCTTCCGGCAGGTCGGCATCGCCGTGGGCATCGCGGTCTGGGGGGCGATCCTGGTCGGCCACGGCGCCGACAAGGCCGCCGAGCTGATGGCAGGGACTCCGGCCGCGAGCGGCGAGCACCCCCGCGAGCTGGTCGAGGCCGCCTCCTCGGGCAACCTGGACCAGGCCCTCGCCGCGATCGCCCCACAGGCCCGGCAGCTTGCCGCCAACGCAGCCAGTCAAGGGTTTCTCACCGGCCTCAACGCCGTGCTGACCCTGGCCGCGCTGCTCAGCTTCGCCGGCGCAGTCCTGGCCCTGTGGCTGGTTCAAGCGCGCACCATCGAGGGCCCGCCGCTGGGCCGGAGCGCCAGCTCGAGTCCGAAGCCGTCCCGGAGGCCGCTGAGGCCTGATGCGGGCCGCTGGTGCAACTCGCTGGCGTGATCTGCGACCAGGGGTGGCCCCGGCCGCGATTGACACCGAAGAGCGAACGTGAGCCACTGCCAGAGATCCTGTCGGTTACTGCCCGCTGTCCGAAACCGTACGTTTCCAGGACACCTACGCCAGCCGGGGATAGCTGTCCGGTTTGCCCACGTTCGCTGTCCCGGAACCCGCGTCAGCAATCAACGTCCCACAGCCCTGCCCTGTCACGGGGTTGTGGGACGCTCCGGGGCATGGGACACCTGCTTGGCTACGCCCGCGTCTCCACCACCGACCAACACCTCCAACTCCAGGTCGACGCCCTCACAGCTGCGGGCTGCTATCGCGTGTTCACCGAGACCGCCAGCGGCGCCCGCGCCGACCGGCCCGTCCTCGCCCAGGTCCTCGACCAGCTCCGGCCCGGCGACACCTTGGTCGTCTGGAAGCTTGATCGCCTCGGCCGCTCCCTACGCCATCTCGTCGACACGATCACCGGCCTGGCCGACCAAGGGGTCGGGTTCCGCAGCTTGCAGGAGGCGATCGACACCACCACCCCTGGCGGCAAGCTCGTCTTCCACGTCTTCGCCGCCTTGGCCGAGTTCGAACGCGACCTTATCCGCGAACGCACCACCGCCGGGCTGGCGGCGGCCCGGGCCCGCGGCCGCAACGGCGGCCGCCCGGCAGCCTTAGATGACGGCCAGGTCGGGCTGGCCCGCGAGCTGTACGCCAGCCGCCGCTACACCACGGCCGAGATCGCCCGCCGGCTCAAGGTCGGCCGCAGCACCCTCTACCGCTACCTTGGAGCCGACCAGGAGGCCTCCTGATGATCGACCGGGACACCGCTGCCGCCGACTACCGTCGAGCCCTCATCCTCGCCCTGATCGAGCTGCAGCAGCTCCCACACCCGGCTACCGACCCCGAGCCCTTAGTCGATCGGCTCGGCCGGCTCGCGGAGGCCTTGGCCCTCGCCGTCCGCGACCGCCACGGCCCCGACCTCCCCCGCGCGCTGGAGCTGCTCGACCAGCTCCCGGGTCCGCAGGCCATCCGCTAGACGGGAGGCTCCTGACGGCCTCCTAACGGCCGCACAGCGCCGCCGGCATGGTCTGACACCTGGAGCCGACCAGGCGTTTCCGGTCAGCCGGGCCGGTGCCCCTCGCAGCCCTCGACCCGTTAGCGGCGACCGTTGCGGGCCCGGAAGGTCCGGCCTTCCCCATCTGGTCGCAGGCTTGACCTGATGGCACACGGCTGGAGTCATCGGCAGGGTGGGGCCGGATTGAAACCGAGCCGAAGGAGCCTAAGACGATGACCACAGGCCGCGACCACGACGACGAAGGTCCCGTTGAACTCATCGTGAGGCCGTGGGATCGTCCGGGCGAGGCGAAGCTCTACGTGAAGCCAGAGCGCGAGAAGCAGCTAGATGAACTGCTGACGGCTGCCGGCATCTCCCATGGCCGCGTCTATGAGTTCCACAATGCGCCAATCTATGTCGCCATCGCGATCGGCGTCGGCGGCCCTGCCGCATGGAAGGCGCTTGGCGGGGTCATCACCGCGTTCCTGCAGCGGAATGACCGCAAGAGGGTCAAGGTCAACAGCGGGAAGGGCGAGTCGATAGAGTTCGACGGCTACTCGACCCGTCAGGTCGAGCACATGATTGACCACGCGGCCAAGCTACATCAGCAGCAACAGCAGTGGTGGGAAGAGTTCACCGGCGGGCGGGTGGTCCCGGCCGGTGAACTCTTCCCACCACTGCTGTTGCTGCTGATGTAGCTTGGCCGCGTGGTCAATCATGTGCTCGACCTGACGGGTCGAGTAGCCGTCGAACTCTATCGAC
>JASLBL010000619.1 GCA_030146615.1 Actinomycetes bacterium | reverse complement strand
GGGTCTCCTCGGCGACCGCGGGCGGCTGGGGGGTGTCCCCGACCAGGATCCGGTGCAGGTCGGGCCATCGCTCGGCCGGCTGGAACATCGAGGGGGCGTGCGAGGTCGTGAGTCCCAGGCCGACCGGCATCGCAATCCTCCTCCCTGCGCTGAACGTAGATCATCGGTTCGTTGCTGGTCAACCCTCGCTATTCGCCGCGGTCGACGCCGTGGGCCGACGGCAGCGCCACCACGCCAGCGGACCGCAGTGCTCGGAGGATGACGTGGAAGCGGGCCGGTCGTAGGGTTCGCGCCTGCAGGCTGTCCCAGAGCGCTAAGTAGAACGCCAACAGGGTTCGTTCGCCGAGGTCCAGCCAGGTCAGCCGCCACCGCGCCGAGGCCTGGAGCGGGAGCTCAAGGCTGACGGTGCCCTCGGGCGCCACCTCAGCGTGGCCGAGCAGGCCCTGGTCGAGCACACAGACCAGGTCGATCTGCTCCTCGAAGGGACGGGCGTGGTTCTCGGATGCGACGGCGTCGAGCAACCGCGATCCGGTGAGTCCGTGACGGGTCACGAGCAGCCCGAGGTAGGGGTTGACCAGCTCGTCACCATGGAACAGCGGGACCCGATGGACCTGCTTGAGGGCTGCGATCCGTGCTGCCGCCACCGCGAGCGTCGCTGGGGTCAGCTCATCGGTGACCTCGACAGCCCCGTACACGGCGTCGGCCGGGACGAGTTCGGCGCCGTTGGCCAGCGGCATCGGTGGCGAGTCCCGAGGGTCGACAAGGAGACAGTCGAACATCGGCTCGGCGGTCTCCCGTTCCCCGACGACGATGCCCTGCTTGACCCCGACCACTGGGCTGAGGTTCGCGCCCAGAAAGCTGTGGACCGCACCTGCGGTGCCCCGGTCGACGAGTTCGGGGTCCAGCCTCCCGCGGAGCGCCATCGCGGCCTCCTCGGCCAGCTCTGCCAGCGACCTGCCGGTGGCGGTCATGTCCCGTCCCGTCGGGCTGGGATGCAGGTGTCGACGGCGACGGCGCAGAGGGTTCGTGCCAGGATGGCCATCGCGGTCGGGGCGGCCACGCCCATGGAGAACCCTCGCAGGTCATCGGGCGGCTCAACGGGTGGCATGCCGATCCGGGCTGTCGGCACGCCGGCGGCCCGGAGGATGTTGGCGTCGGTGGCCCCGCTGGTGCCGGTGCGCAAGCTGTGCTGCAAGCCCGTCGCCAGCTCCCAGGCCCGGATCGACGACCGGATGATCGGCTCCCCTGGTGGGGTGGAGGTCCCCGGGATGGCCAGCACTCGCTCCCACTGGACCTCGGCGCCGATCTCGCTCGCCAGCCGCCCCGCCGTCTCGGCGAACTGGCGCTCGACCTCCTCGATCGGTGTCCGGGGGCTCACCCGCAGATCAACCCACAGCTCGCAGGTTGCTGGTGTGAACGCGGGCGCCTCGGGCCAGCCGCCTCGGACCGCGCCGATCGCCCCTTGGGGCGCCACACACCCCGAGGTGTTGGCGGCGGTGTAGGTCGGGAACCAGGCTTCAAGGCCCTGGAGCAGCCGGGCCGCGTCGATGATCGGGTTGCGGTACGCCAGCAGATGTCGGACGCCGGTGTAGCCGAGGGTGCCCCGGACACGGATCCGAAACCAGCACAGGCCGACCTCCTCGTAGGCAACCGCGTGGCCCGGCTTGGCGATCACCCCATGGTCGGGTCGCACCGCCTCCACCAGCCGCGTTGCGCCAAGCCCATGCCCCAGTTGGCCCTTGGCGCCGGGCGGCGGACCGATGGGCATGCCGCCGGCGCCGAACCCCACAGCCAGGGTCCCCTGCAAGGGGACCTCGGCCCTCCGGACGGCCTGGGCTGCGGCGAGGACGCATGCCGCGTACGCCTTGGGGTTCTCGGCCGACAGCCCGACGACCAGGTCTCCTCGCCGCTTCGCCCCTGGCATCAGGTCCTCGCGGGCGCCACCGAGCACGGGGAGGTCGGCGTCCTCCCCCCGCCAGGCCGTGTCGATCGGCGCGTACAGCAGCAGCGTGGGGCCATCACCCGAGCCGCGGATCCAACCGATGGCGTTGCCGCTGGTCTCCGAGAGCGGCTGGTACTCGGCCTCAAGGCCAGAGGTGGTCATCTGGTCGACGAGCCACTCGGCCAGGACGCGCTCCTCGCCGGCCGGACTGGGAGCCTCCACCATCGCGGTCACCGTGTCAGCCAGGGTCGGTGGATTCACGTGTCCCCAGGCACGCATCGCCAGGCGCAGATGCTCGGGCTCCCAGCTCTCGGTCGCATCCACCGCTCCAGCCATCGCCTCGGCATTGTAGCCCGAGGTGATCGGGCGTCAGGACCGTACCCCGGAGCGCGGAACATCGGTCGACGCAGCTGGAGTCTCCGCCCACTCCTACACAGACAGCAGCACCCAGGATGCCCGCGCCAGCCATGGCCGATGAACTGCCCAGCTGGGCACTTGATTCTGCAGGAATCACCCGGGCTGGCCCGTTCAGCCCGTACGGAGCCGGGGCGCAAGTCGGCGGCCGACGGTCAAGGTGCTGAGCAGGCTTCGGACCACCATGCGCGGGTCGCGCAGGAACCCGCACAGGCGGTCCAGTTGCTCGCCGGTCATGCCCGCCGCAAGGATCCTCGTGCGCAGCAGGCTGATGGTGGCGGCGTGGTGGAGGGCGCCGGCGCTGCCACCGGGCCAGGAGCGGGCATGGACCACGGTGTCCACGTCGACCAGTCCCGCGCTGGCCATGGCGGCATGTACCTGCCATGGCC
>JASLBL010000618.1 GCA_030146615.1 Actinomycetes bacterium | reverse complement strand
GGCCGACAGCAGATGCGCGTTGGTGATCCGGTTGGCCCACTGCTCGCGCAGCTGGGTACGGCGGTCACGCAGATGGGTCACCAGCTCGGGAAGCAGCTCCAGGTCCTCCTCTCGGCTTTCCTGGACCACCGGGACCTCTTCCGGGGCGCCTGTCTCCATTCCCGACTCCTTCCTCACGTGACGATCACGCGTCTCGCCGCCACTTGGTCATGGTGACCGTGGTTCCCTTGTCGACCTCTGTGCTGACCTCGAACTCGTCCATCAGCCGGCGCGCGCCTGGTAGGCCCAGCCCCATGCCTCCGTAGCCGCTGTAGCCGTCCTGGAGGGCCTGCTCCACGTTCGGGATGCCTGGCCCGGCGTCGCGAGCGACCACCGTCACTCCTTCTCGACCGTCCTCACCGACCAGGCTGACGAGAATCTCGCCGCGTTTGGCGAACATCACGATGTTGCGGGCGATCTCGGAGATGGCGGTCGCGATGATGGTGAGCTCGGTCCCCGAGAACCCGGCCCGCGCGGCCAGCTCGCGGCCCTGCTTGCGGGCGGTCACCACGTCGGCGTCGGCGCGGATCGGGATCCGGACCTCCCCGTCCACCGAAGCGGTCCTGCGCCGGTCGAGCAGGGGCTCGCTGAGCCGGGCGCACCAGGCGCAGGCGAGCAGGTGACCACCGGCGTCCAGGTCCCGTTGGCGGCGCCGGTCCCCGGCGGACAGGGCGAGCAGCACCGGGCGGCAGCGGGCGGTCGGCGGCTCGGCCTGTTCCAGCTCGAGGAGGTACTCCACGCGGAGTCTCGCCCGGGCCCGGCTGAGCTGGGCCGCGACGGCCCCGGGGGTCGAGTCCCGGCGGGCCGCCAGCGTGGTCGTGTCCATGCCCTCCACCTCGTGGGCGACCAGTGCCTTCCGGTCCTGCTCGGGCAGCTTGCCCAAGGCGGTGGCGATCGCTTGGCTCTCCTCGCGGCGCAGCGCCTCCTCTTCGGGGAGGACCGGCTCGCGGAGATCGATGAGCCGATGCGCGTGCCGCCTGCTGCGGTCCTCGCTGGTCACCAGGGAGATGGTGAGGTTCCGGGCGGTCACGACGGCGTAGGGGGCGAGCGTCCGTGGCTCGAGGCGCCGGCGCGCCGCCATGACCCGCGTGAGCGTCTCCTGCACCAGATCCTCCACGACGTGCCCGTCGTGGACCCGGGCGCCGATGACCCGTCGCAGCAGCGGGGCTAGCTCAACGACATCGTCGTGCTGAAACTCACTGGTGGGGTGACCAGCGCTCAAGCCCGCGGCTCCTGAGCGCGCCGATCGCCGAGGTGGTGGGCGGTGGCCGTCCGGGGCCAGCTCGCGCCAGGCGAGGCGGTGGGAAGTCCCGGATCTTGCGTCATGGGCCGTCCCGCAACGAGTCAATAGCAGTAGCGAAGATCATCACCTGGAGCCGGGACTCCCCGACCAGGCCCCCGGGGAAACCGCAAGGCGTCGGGGTCTGCATCCGTCGAAGCTGAAGGGGTCACAAGGGGCTTGAGACCGTCCTGATGCCAAGCCGGTGGGGCGGCTCGCTGTCGTCGTTCGCGAGCCGCCCTGCCCCAAACAGTGCGCCGGAATTGCCGGCCGCCTGTACTCGGCGAACCCTGGCCGGCCCCGGCGTTCCCGCTGATCAGGGGAGATCGCGCTCGATGCGGCGCTCCTCGACCACGCGCTCGTCGGGGTAGGCGGTGGAGCGGCGGCGGTATGGGGAGAAGCTGCTCCAGAACAGCAGGGAGAGGAGCAGGCCGACCACGCCGGCGACCATCAGGATGATGCCGACGGTGTTGATGTTGAAGCCCTCGGCGGTCACGTTGACCGCGAAGGTCAGGATCGCGCCAACGACGAACAAGAAGATGCTGAAACCGATACCCACCGTCATGCCTCCTCGACTCTGCGCTGGCTGCGGTCAGGAATCCTTTCGGCAGACTTGCTGTGTCGATAAGGGAAACCCCATCGACAGCACAGTCGTTACCGGCTTGGCGGCTACCGGTACTCCTCGGGCGACCCGGCCGTCCTGTGCCCTCCCGGTGCCAGCGGCGCAACGTCGACAGTCGCACCTCGAGTAGCTCCCCGGCGTCCTGCTCGGTCAGCAGGCCCTCGTCGTCGCCCATCGCTCCGGTTGTCATGGGTGCACCTCGGTCTGCTGCGCCGCTGTCATGGCCTGGGCACCAGACAAGCCTCGGAAACCTGAATCTGACCGGCCGCCGACCACACCTTGCGTACCGCCCGCGTCATGGAGTTCTCCACTACGCGTCGTACCGAGTAGGAGCACCGAGATGGAGGGCGGGACGCGGCCAAGTGACTCGTCCACCCATCCAAAGGGGAGCGAACGCATATGCCTGACATCAACACCGTCCGAGCCTGGGAAGGCCGCACCATGATCGACCGCGACGGCAGCCCCGTC
Organism: Actinomycetes bacterium; assembly: GCA_030146615.1. Taxonomy (GTDB): domain Bacteria; phylum Actinomycetota; class CALGFH01; order CALGFH01; family CALGFH01; genus CALGFH01. Next base: position 2,659 of record JASLBL010000618.1, on the reverse strand, counting down.
GGATCCATCGACGCCATCTACCTGGACGATCAGACGGGTCAGCCGGAGTGGGCCCTGGTCAACACCGGGCTGTTCGGCACCAGGTCCAGCTTCGTCCCCCTCGCCCAGGCCACCCAGAGCGACGAGAACGTCCAGGTGCGCTACGCCAAGCGGCTGATCAAGGAAGCCCCCAGGGTGGACGTGGACCAGCACCTGTCGGAGGCCGAGGAGCGGCGGCTGTGGCGCCACTACGGCTTCGAGTACGACTCCGCCGATCGTCGTGCCGCCAGCGATGACGTCGCATCCAACCGTGGCGGAGTGGGGCGAGACGTGGCCGGGCGGACGACTGACGACGCCGTGACCCGCTCCGAAGAAGAGCTACGAGTCGGCACCGCCCAGCGGGAGCGAGGTCGGGTGCGCCTGCGCAAATACGTCACCACCGACCACGTGCAGCAGGAGGTCCCTGTGCGGCGGGAGCGGGTCCGCCTGGAGCGCGAGCCGATCACCGACGCCAACGTCGACGCCGCCACCAGCGGCCCGGACATCTCCGAGGAGGAGCACGAGGTGGTGCTGCGCGAGGAGGAGCCGGTGGTCGAGAAGCGGGTCGTGCCCAGGGAGCGGGTCCGGCTCGACAAGGAGACCGTGACCGCCGAGGAACGGGTGGCTGAGAACGTCCGCAAGGAGCAGATCGAAGTCGACGACCAGGACACGAAGAGCGGGCGGCATGAGCGTCGCCGGCGTCGGTAGGCGATCGCCTCCGACGCGCCAGGCCAGGCGCGTGGACAAGGACGACTTCCTGTTCTTCCTGGGCCGGGCCGACGAGGAGAAGGCGCCGCACCTGGCCGTCGAGGCGGCCCGGCGGGCCGGGCGCCGGCTGGTGATGTGCGCCACCACCAAGAACGAGCGCGAGCGCGAGCGCGCCTACTGGGCGGCCAACGTCGAGCCGATCCTGGGCGACGACGTCGAGGTCCACGGCGAGTGCTCTCACGAGCAGAAGACCGACCTGCTGGCCAGGGCGTCGGCGAGCTCGATCCGCGCCGCATGCGGGCCCGGGTCACCGAGCGGTTCTCCGCCGACGCCATGGTGGCGGGCTACGAGGACGTCTACCAGCGAGTACTGACGATGGGGCCACAGCACAGCGGGTCCTACGTAGCACTCACATGCTCGCCTAGGCCACCCGGCCGGCGTACTGACAGCCGCGAGCTGACCGGATGCTGTCAGGTCAGCTGGTGGTCCTGCGCCTGCTGCGCGCGCTGGCCAGCAGGCCCGTACCGGCCAGGGCCAGCACCGGTAGCCGGCTCCGCAGGCCCTGGAGCAGACCGCTCGTCACCTGCTGGGGACGCTGCTGTTCCCCCATGAGCGCGTTCAGCACCAGCGCCGCTCCGGTCAGCCCTGGAATCACCCACTGCAACACCGTCAGCTGCCGCTGCGCCCCGGCCAGGTCGTTCGGGGTCGCATCCGAGGGGGTGGTGCCGCCCTCCACTGGAGCGTCACCAGCCTGCATCAGCCGTTCCCCGAGTGCCCGCGAGTACGCCGTGGCCCCCAGCGCCAGCCCGGTCACCGCAGCCTTGGCGACCGTCGCGCTGGCCACCCCTCGCTGGGTTGCCAGACGACCCTTGTTGCCGGCCAGCAGCACCGCACCGCCGGCCAGGTGGGCGGCGATCCCGGCGAGGTTCACCGGCGTCCAGCGCGCCCAACCAGCGTTGGCGACCCGCAGGCGCTGCTCGGGCTGGTCGACGACGGCGGCCGCGCCGTTGAGCCCGACCGCGCCCATCAGTGAGCCGCCGAACCAGGTCGCCAGACCGAGGTCGTGCAGCGAGCGGGCCAGCGTGTTGTCCTGGGTCATTCCGACCGCCTCCTTGTGGTTCTCGTGATCCGGCCTCCAGCCTTTGACGGTCTCGGCTGGGGTGGTCCTACTCTTGAGGACGATGCCAGCCGGCGGCGACGCGGAGGCCCTCGCCGGACTACCGCCCAGTGCCGATCTCAAACGAGCAAACGGTCGTGCCGGGCTCATCCAGCCCACTCGTGGGTACGGCAGCCGCTCATCCCATTGCCACGTGGGGGACTCGGCCCAGGTGCGCGGTTCCTGCCGTTTCTGGCGGGTAGTCGGGCAAGATGGCACGACCAGCCGTCCGCCGCATCATCGCCGATCGTTATGTGCTCAGCGCTCCTCTTGGGCGGGGAGGGATGGGTGTGGTCTGGCGTGCCCACGATGCGGTGCTGGGTCGCGAGGTCGCGGTCAAAGAAGTGGTGTTCCCCCCGACCATGGCCGAGGCCGAGCGCCGCCCGGCCCAGGCCAGGGTCATGCGGGAGGCCCGGGCCGCGGCCCGGCTCAACCACCCGGGGGCGGTCACCCTCTATGACGTCGTCCAGGACCAGGGCGGCACCTTCATCGTGATGGAGCTGGTCAACGCGCCCACCCTGGCCGACCTGGTCCGAGCGGGCGGGCCGCTGCCGCCCGGGCGGGTGGCCGAGCTCGGCGCCCAGGTGGCCAGCGCGCTTGAGGCGGCGCATGCGGCCGGGATCGTCCATCGCGACGTCAAGCCGGGCAATGTCATGGTCCCGGCCACCGGCATGGCCAAGCTGGCCGACTTCGGGATTGCCTCGCTTCAGGGTGATCCCCAGCTGACCTCGACCGGGCTGGTCATCGGCTCGCCGGCGTACATGGCCCCGGAGCAGG
>JASLBL010000524.1 GCA_030146615.1 Actinomycetes bacterium | reverse complement strand
GACCTCCCCGCCCTCGACGCCCGCATCCTCGGCCTGTGGCGCGACCGCAAGGTGTTCCAGCGCTCGGTCGACCAGCGGGTCGGGGCCGAGCCGTTCGTGTTCTACGAGGGGCCGCCGACGGCCAACGGCCGGCCCGGCGTGCACCACGTGGAGGCCAGGGTCTTCAAGGACCTGTTCCCCCGGTTCAAGACCATGCGCGGCTACCGGGTCGACCGCAAGGGTGGCTGGGACTGCCATGGCCTGCCGGTCGAGCTGGAGGTCGAGAAGGAGCTGAGACTTAAGGACAAGCAGGCGATCGAGCGCTACGGGGTCGAGGCGTTCAACGCCCGCTGCCGCCAGTCGGTCGAGCGTTACGTCGACGCCTTCGAGCAGCTCACTGAGCGGATCGGCTTCTGGATCGACACCAGCCAGGCCTACCGGACGATGGACACCTCGTACGTGGAGAGCGTCTGGTGGGCCCTGGCCGAGCTGTACCGGCGCGGCCTGCTCGTCGAGGACTACAAGGTCAGCCCCTACTGCCCCCGCTGCCAGACGACCCTGTCGGACGCCGAGGTGGCCATGGGCTACAAGGAGGTCGAGGACCTCACCGCCTATGTGGCCCTGCCCGCGACCACCGGCACCCTGGCCGAGGAGGGCGCGGCCCTGCTCGTCTGGACGACCCAGCCCTGGACCCTGGTCCCCAACGTCTCGGTGGTGGTCGGTCCCGACATCGAGTACGTGCTGGTCGAGGCGACCGGCGACGACGGGGTGCCCCGCAGGCTGGTGGTGGCCCGCGAGCGGGTCGCGGCCGCGGTCGGCGAGGACGCCCGGGTGCTGCGCCCGGTGCCCCTTGAGGAGCTGCTCGGGACCCGCTACCAGCGGGCCTTCGACGTCATCCCGATCACCGAGGAGGAGGCGGCCCGGGGCTGGACGGTGGTGGCCGACGAGTACGTCACCACCGGCGACGGGTCGGGGCTGGTCCAGACCTCGCCGGCCTACGGGGCCGAGGACCTGGCCGTCGGCCAGCGCTACAACACCCCGGTGCTGCACCCGGTGGGGCTGGACGGCAAGTTCGGCCCCGAGGCGGGCTGGCTGGCCGGCCAGTTCGTCAAGGCGGCGGACGCCGACCTGGTCGAGGACCTGCGCCGGCGGGGGCTGCTGTGGCGGGCCGAGACCCACCGCCACGCCTACCCGTTCTGCTGGCGCTGCGGCACCCCGCTGATCTACTACGCGCTGACCTCCTGGTACGCCCGGACCACGGCCGTCAAGGACCGGATGCTGGCCGAGAACGCCCGCATCGGCTGGCGCCCCGAGCACATCCGCGACGGCCGCTTCGGCGACTGGCTGGCCAACAACGTCGACTGGGCGCTGTCGCGGGCCCGCTACTGGGGGACCCCGCTGCCCCTGTGGCGCTGTGAGGACCAGCACCTGACCGTGGTCGAGAGCCTGGCCGACCTGTCGGCCAGGGCCGGCCGCGACCTGTCCGGCCTCGACCCCCACCGGCCGTTCGTCGACGAGGTCACCATCGGCTGCCCGGACTGCGGCAGGGAGGCCCGGCGGATCCCGGACGTGCTCGACGCCTGGTTCGACTCGGGGTCGATGCCGTTCGCCCAGTGGGGCTACCCGCACGCCCCCGAGAGCCGGGCCGCCTTCGAGCGGGCCTTCCCGGCCGACTTCATCTCCGAGGCCATCGACCAGACCCGCGGCTGGTTCTACTCCCTGCTGGCCGTGAGCACCCTGCTGTTCGACCAGACCTCCTACCGCAACGTGGTCTGCCTTGGGCACATCGTCGACCGCAACGGCCGCAAGATGTCCAAGAGCCTCGGCAACGTGCTCGACCCGTTCGAGCTGCTGGACCGCTACGGGGCCGACCCGCTGCGCTGGTTCATGCTGGCCAGCGGGTCGCCGTGGGTGTCGCGGCGGCTGTACCCGGAGGCCATCGAGGACGTCACCCGGTCGCTGTTCCTCACCCTCTGGAACACGTTCAGCTTCTTCACCCTGTACGCCCGTCTGGCCGGGTTCGACCCGACTCGCCCGGCGGCCGGGACGGCCGCCACCCCGCTTGATCGCTGGGTCCTGGGCGAGCTGGCCGACACCGTCGACCAGGTGACCCGGAGCCTGGACGACTACGACGCCACCGGGGCCGCCCGGCGGCTGGCCGGCTTCATCGACGACCTGTCCAACTGGTACGTGCGGCTGTCGCGGCGGCGCTTCTGGCGCGGCACCGGCGACGACGCCGAGGCCGCCTTCCGGACCCTGTGGACCTGCCTGCGCACCCTGACCCTCCTGCTGGCCCCGTACGCGCCGTTCACGGCCGAGGAGCTGTGGCAGGGGCTGGTCGTCTCGGTCGACCCCGAGGCCCAGGACTCGGTCCACCTGGTCGACTGGCCGGAGCCCGACCGGGCCGCCGTCGACCCGGAGCTGGCCGCGGCCATGACCGAGGTCCGGCGGCTGGTCGGCCTGGGCCGCCAGGCCCGCACCGAGGCCAGGATCAAGGTCCGCCAGCCCCTGGCCAGGGCTCTGATCGGCGTGCCCGACCCGGTCAGGGCCGGGGTCGCCGAGCTGCTGGACCTGGTCGCGGCCGAGCTCAACGTCAAGCAGGTCGGCTTCGCCGAGGGCGAGGCCGGGCTGGTCGGCTACCGGCTGGCCCCGAACTTCCGGGCCCTCGGCCCCCGGTTCGGGCGCGACGCCCAGGCGGTGGCCGCCGCCCTGCGCCAGGCCCCGCCCACCCTGGCCGCCGAGCTGGCCCCCCGGCTGCGGGCCGGGGAGCGGGTGGAGCTGGCCGTCGAGGGGCTGGGCACGGTCGAGCTCGGGCCCGAGGAGGCCGCGGTGGTCGAGGAGCCGGTGACCGGCTGGCGGGTGGTCCGCGACGGCGCCACCACGGTCGCCCTCGACCTGGAGATCACGCCCGAGCTGCGCCTCGAGGGCCTGGCCCGCGACCTGGTCCGGGCCGTGCAGGACCTGCGCAAGAGCGCCGGGCTGGACGTGGCCGACCGGATCGAGCTGGCGGTCAAGGCCGACGGCGAGGTCGCGGCCGCGGTCGCCGCCCACCGCGACTACCTGCTCGGCGAGACCCTGGCCACCAGCCTCCACACCGCCCCCCAGGGCGACGGCGACGACGCCCGGGTCGACCTGGACGGCCACGAGGTCCGCCTGTGGCTGCGGCCGGTCCGGGGGACCGATGCCTAGCGCCCCGCCGGGCCGGGCCCCGGGGGGCCAGGGCGCGGGGGCTCGGCGGCCGGTGCGGGTGGACGACCTGGGCGACCTGCTGCCGGCCGCGCGGTCGCTGTGGGGCTATGTCTGGGCGGCCCCGAACAGCCTGGTCGGGCTGGCGGGGGCGCTGACCACCCGGAGGCGGCCGGTCCGGTGGCGGGGGGTGCTGCTGTTCGAGGACGCCAGCGGCGGGCTGGCCCGGTTCCTGGGCTGGCGGGGGTTCGCCGCCATCACCCTCGGGCACGTGATCGTGGCCAACCGGCCGATGAGTGACGGCCTGCTGGCCCATGAGCTGGAGCACGTCGCCCAGCACGAGCGCTGGGGGCCGCTGTACTACCCGGCCTACCTGCTGGGGAGCATCCGCGGGTACCGGCGCAACCCGTTCGAGCGGGCCGCCCGCCAGGCGGCCACCGTCGTCCAGACCGCCATCGAGGAGCGCACACGGGGGCGGCGGAGCTAGGGGGCGCGGCGGCGGCGCAGCGCGGTCACGAGCAGGGTCAGGGCGACCAGGTCGAGGGCCAGGGAGGCCCAGACCAGGCCGAGCCCGTCGGCGCGGAACAGCGAGGCGACCAGCAGGCCCAGGGACAGCGCCAGGGCGAGCAGGGCACCGGCGACCACGACGGGTCGCTATGTACCGTTACTTGACCGTTCGACGTCAGTCGTCGTGCCGCAGCCGGTCCACCCGGTCGCGGCCGTTGTGGCCGAGCTGGTCCGAGGTCGTGTCGCGCAGGGCCGAGTAGGAGCTCTGGCGCGCCCCGGTCGACAGGGCCGGCAGGTCGTCGGCGCCCGGCAGGGGCCGGGAGTTCCCGCCGAGACCGGGCGGCTGCGGCGGGGCCACGGGCCCGGACGGGGCCGCGTCCTCGAGCGCCTTGAGCTGGCCCTCGACGAAGCCGCGGAGCCGGGCGCGGTAGTCGCGTTCGAACGCCCGTAGGGCCTCGATCGAGCTCTCCAGCTCCTGGCGGCGCCGGGCCACCTGCTCGGTCGCCTGGGCGATCTGCATGCGGGCCTGCTCCTCGGCCACGCGGGCGCGGGCCTCGGCCGACTGGATCCGCTCCTTGTAGCGGGTCTCCAGGCCCTCGGTGAGCTCGCGGGCCCTGGCCTGGGCGGCCTCGGTGACCTCGCGGGCCCGCATCTGGGCGGCCTCGGTGACCTCCCGGGCCCGCATCTGGGCCTGCTCGGTCATGTTCTTGGCTCGCGCCTCGGCCTCGGCGACCATCGACTTGGCCTTGACCTTGGCCTCCTCGACCGTCTGGTCGGCCATCCGCTGGGCCATCACCAGCGCGCGGGCGATCGCCTCCTCGCCACCGGCGCCGCCGCCGCGGGCCTCGGCGGCCACCTGCTGGGCCTGCGGAGGGGGCGGTGGCGGGGGTGCCTGCATCTGGACCGGGGCGGGCTGGGGCGGTGCCGCGCTGGAGGCCTGCTCCCGGAGGCGGGCGATCTCGTCCTGCATCCGGGTGAACTCCTCGGTGACCTGGTCGAGGAAGGTGTCCACCTCGTGCATGGCGTACCCGCGCATGGCCTTGGTGAATTCTTTGTGTTGGATGTCCAGCGGCGTCAGTGGCGGCATGTGCGCTCCTTACCTGCAAGTGGATGGGCGATTGTACCCGAGCACCACTCGAGCGTTCGCGTTGGGCCGGCTAGCTGGTACTCACCACCTGTCTCAACAGGGCGATCAGTACAAACACGATGAGGGGGGAGAGATCTAGGGCCACAGCGCCGACTCGCAAGGGGGGAAGGAGTCGCCTTATGGGTCGGAGGACGGGTTCGGTCAAGTCATACAGTATCCCATACAGGATCGCCAAACCGGAAAGACCTCGGCCTCCGGTCAGGCTGAGAATGAGGTCCATCACGATCCGGCCGAGAAGGATCAGCCAGTAGAGACTCAGCAGTAGGGAAAGAATCCACACAGATCGACACCGGTCATGCCTGGTTGAAGAAGCCCCGTTCCTGGAGCCGCCGCCGCTCCTCGGCCGAGACCTCGACGTTTCTGGGAGTGAGTAGGAACACTTTGTCGGCGACGCGCTGGATGCGCCCGTCGAGCCCGAAGGTGAGCCCGGCGGCGAAATCGATCAGGCGCTTGGCGGTCTCCGCCTCCATGGCTTGGAGGTTCACGATCACCGGGATGTCGGCCTTGAACTTCTCACCGATCTCCTCGGCGTCGTTGAAGCCGGACGGCTCGATCAGATGGACCTTGCCGGTGGCCGCGGACGGGATCGGGTGGATCACCGCCTCGGTTGGCTCCTCCATGCGCCCCCCCTCACGACGGCGCCCGTAGACGTCGTCGTCGCGCACCCGGCGGATGGGAGCCCGGTCGGCCGGGGATCGCCCAGCCGCCTCGGCCACGTCGGCCAGCTCCTCGTCGTCCTCAGGCTCGACCAGCCCCAACCACACAAGGCTCTTCTTGAACGCCCCAGCCACCTAACGTCACCTACCTTTCACCATGTCGACAACTGTCCAAGCACCTGAGGACGTCCGCCTTGGGCGGCGCCGGCAACACTATGGCGATACTCGCCACAGAAGTCACGGCGTACCCTCCGGGAACGCCCCTTTGTCTGATTTCGGAAGTCGGGATCGGCGTTCCTGACCGAATCGTAGGGGTCACGAGTGACAGCCTCACGGGCCACCTCCGGAGGCCGCGGCGCCGGTCCCACGGACCGGTGCGCCGGGGTCGCGGGCGCCGGGGCGGCGGGTGGGGCGGGGGCCGAACAGGGCGGTGCCGACGCGGATGAGGGTGGCGCCCTCCTCGACGGCGACCTCGAAGTCGGCCGTCATGCCCATCGACAGCCGGGGCAGCCCGTGGCTGGCGGCCAGCTCGGCCGTGCGCCGGAAGGCCGGCCGGGTCGCCTCGGGGTCGTCGGCGGGGGCCGGCATGACCATCAGGCCCTCGACCTCCAGCCCGTCCACGGCCCGGCAGCCGTCGAGGAAGGTCGGCAGGTCGGCCGGCCGGATCCCGTGGGCCGCCTCGCGGTCGTCGACCTCGACCTGGACGAGCGCGCGGGCGGTGGTGCCGGCGGCCACCGCCCGCCGGCCCATCGCCCGGGCCCCGGCCAGGGAGTCGAGCGAGTGGACCAGGGCCCCGGCGCCGACCAGCACGCCGGCCTTGTTGCGCTGGAGGCGGCCGACGAAGTGCCAGCGCACCCCCGGCACCTCGGCCGCCTTGCGCTCCAGGTCCTTGGCGTAGTTCTCGCCGACGTCGGCGACCCCGGCGGCCAGCACCGCCCGGACCGCCTCGGCCGGGAACAGCTTGGCCACCGCGACCAGGGTCACCTCCCCCGGGTCACGCCCGGCCCGCCGGGCCGCGTCCGCCACCCGCCCGGTGACGGCGGCCACGTTCGCCGCCACCGCCGCCGGGTCGACCGCCCGATCCATCGGGGCACCCCTCCGGGGTTCCCCGAACCCCTCCGGGCTCACCGGCCGCCCCCGCCGGCGAGGGCGATCAGGCCGGCCCTGTCCAGGCTCCGGTTCACCGGCCGCCCCCGCCGGCGAGGGCGATCAGGCCGGCCTGGCGGCCGGTGCGGCCGTGGTCGCGGCGGTGGGAGAAGAACCGCTCCTCGAGGTCGACGGTGCACTCCCCCGCGACCCGGATCTGGCCGATCCCGGCCTGGGCCAGGGCCTGGGCGGCCCCGGCGGCCGGGTCGACTGCGGGGCGGCCGTCCCTGGTGGTGGCCAGGGCGCCCGGGTGGCGGCCGCCGACGGCCTCGACCACCTCGGGCCCGACCTCGTAGCAGCAGCCGCCGACGGCCGGGCCGACCAGCCCGATGGTGGCGCCCGGGTCGGAGCCCAGCTCGGCCATGGCCGCGACCCCGGCCTCGACCACCCCGGCGGCCAGCCCACGCCACCCGGCGTGGAGCGCCCCGACCACCCCGGCCCCGGGGTCGGCCAGCAGCACCGGCGCGCAGTCCGCGGTCAGCACGGCCAGCACCACCCCGGGGTCGGTGGTGACCAGCCCGTCGGCCTCCCCCACCGTCGGCTTCCCCTCCGGCGGCCCCTGCCCGAGCAGGTCGGCCCGGACGTGCAGGATGGTCGCGCCGTGGACCTGCCTGGCCAGGGCCCAGGGGCGGCCGGCGAGGCCGAGGACGGTGGCCACCCGGCGGCGGTTGGCCAGCACCCGGCGCAGGTCGTCCTGGACCCGCAGGCCCAGGTTGAGGGTGGCGAACGGCGCGCCCGAGGTGCCGCCGGCCCGGCCGGTGAAGGCGGCCACGACCCCGGCCTCGAGCAGGTCCTCGGCGACCAGGACCGGCGGCCAGGGCGGTTCGGGGTCGCCGGGCCGGGGCGGCCCCGGCCGCCAGGCCAGCGTCCCCTCCGGAGGCAGCGGGTCAGCGCTTGAGGAAGGAGGGGATGTCGAGCTCGTCGTCATCGCCGTCGTAGCGGGGGCGGCGCTCGGGCTCACGCCGCTCCGGCTCCCGCCGTTCGGGTTCGCGCCGCTCGGCCGGTCCGGGCGGCGCCGGGGCCGGGCGGGAGACGCGGTTCTCGGCCGGCCGCCGCAGGCCCGGGGTCGGCCAGACCGACTCGTCCTCGGCCGAGCCGGCCGCCTGGGGCCGCCCGGAGTCGGCGGCGGCCTGCTCGGTGGTGCGGTCGAACCCGGCCGCGATCACCGTGACCCGGACCTCGTCCCCGAGGGCGTCGTCGATCACCGCCCCGAAGATGATGTTGGCGTCCTGGTGGGCGGCCGAGGCGATCACCTCGGCGGCCTCGTTGACCTCGAACAGGCCGAGGTCGGAGCCGCCGGAGATGTTGAGGAGCACGCCCCGGGCCCCGTCGACCGACGCCTCCAGCAGGGGCGAGGAGATCGCCTCCTTGGCCGCGGCCACGGCCCGGTCCTCGCCCCGGGCCTGCCCGATGCCCATGAGGGCGGTGCCGGCCTCGCGCATGGTGGCCCGCACGTCGGCGAAGTCGAGATTGATCAGCCCGGGGATGGTGATCAGGTCGGTGATCCCCTGGACGCCCTGGAGCAGCACCTGGTCGGCCAGCTTGAAGGCGTCCAGCATCGAGGTGGTGCGCTCGGCCACCTGGAGCAGGCGGTCGTTGGGGATGATGATGAGGGTGTCGACCTCCTGCTTGAGGCTCTCGATGCCCTTGTCGGCCTGGGCCGAGCGGCGCTTCCCCTCGAAGGCGAACGGCCTGGTCACCACGCCGATGGTCAGCGCCCCCTGGGCCTTGGCGATGCGGGCCACCACCGGGGCGCCCCCGGTGCCGGTGCCGCCGCCCTCGCCGGCGGTGACGAACACCATGTCGGCGCCCTTGAGGACCTCCTCGAGCTCCTCGGCGTGGTCCTCGGCGGCCTGGCGGCCGACATCGGGGTTCGAGCCTGCGCCCAGACCGCGGGTGAGCTCGCGCCCCACGTCGAGCTTGACGTCGGCGTCGGAGGCGAGCAGGGCCTGGGCGTCGGTGTTCACGGCGATGAACTCGACGCCCTTGAGGCTCGCCTCGATCATACGGTTGACGGCGTTGACTCCACCGCCGCCGATCCCGACCACCTTGATCACGGCCAGGTAGTTCTGCGGCGCCGCCATCATCCAACCAACCTCCTTCGCCCGTTTCACGGACAGTCGTATTCAGCGCCCAGCACCGATGGCCGGGAAGCGGGGGAAGTTGAGCCTCAAGTTGAGGTTCAATTATGTCAACCTCAAGCTGCCGGGGATGCTACAAGGTGCCCCTGACCTGGTCAACTACCCTGATGTAATTTCATTGATTGTTATTCGCCGGCGTCGCCATAACCGTTGGCGTCGCCGGATTCCGGACGTCGATTCGCTGCGCCTCCCTTCCCTCTCGTTTCAGCGTCCGCCGGATCAGTGAAACGGCGGCATCCTTTGCCGGCTGGTCGACCGCGAGCCCGTACAGGACCCGGGAGCCGTCCTTCAGCGTGAATTCCAGGCTGTCCAGGGTCCGGGCGTTGACGCCGGTCACCTGGCGCTTGAGCTGGGGGGCCATGCCACCAAGGGCGGTGAGGGCGTTGGCCAGCTCGTTCCCGGGGGGCAGGCGGCTGCCGGGGCGCACCCCGTCGGGCAGCGGGACGCTGGCCACATAGGGCAGGTCGGCCGGGCGGCGGCCGGCCGCGTCGAGCACGGTGCCGTCGGCGGCCACCAGCCAGAAGACGCTGCCGGTGGAGACGCTGGCCACGGGCGCCCGCTCGGTGACGGCGATGCGGAGGCTGGAGGGGTACTCGCGGGTCACGCGGACGGCCGCGACCCTCGGCAGGGCGGCCACCCGGCCGCGGATGGCGGCCAGGTCGAGGCCGAGGTAGGGCTCCCCGATCCGGACCCGGCTGGCCTCCAGGACCTCGGCCCGGGCGACCGTCTGGGTGCCCTCGATGCGGACGGCGCTGAGCCCGAACAGGGGGGTGCGGATCAGGTAGGCGACCCCGGCGACCAGGGCGATGGCGGCCAGCGCCCAGCCGAGGATGCGGCGCCGGCGCCGCACCCTGGCCGCGATGATCGCCTTGCGCCGCTCGGCGATCCGCCGGTCGGCCGGCGGCCGCCGCCTCGGCGCCGCTCCC
>JASLBL010000572.1 GCA_030146615.1 Actinomycetes bacterium | reverse complement strand
CGCCGGAGTTCTCGGGGGCGTTCGAGACCTAGGAGCTAACTCGCCTCCTGCCCCGCGGGCCGGGTGCCGTGCCGGTGATATGCGGCACGGCACCCGCCCCCGGGGTGGTGGCCAGCGGTGAGGGAGGGCGCGTGGACGAGTTCGTCCAGCAGCTCGCCAACGGGGTGACCAAGGGCTCCTACTACGCGCTCATCGCCCTTGGCTACACGATGGTGTACGGCATCATCCAGCTCATCAACTTCGCCCACGGCGAAGTCTTCATGCTGGGGGCGTTCATCGGGCTGTGGACCTTCAACCTGGGGGTCACCGCCTTCGGCTGGGGCAGCACCTCGCTGGTCGCACTGGTGGTGGTGCTGCTCGCGGCCACCCTGGCGACCCCGCTGGTCGGGGTGAGCCTGGAGCGGTTCGCCTACCGGCCGCTGCGCAACGCCCCCCGATTAGCACCGCTCATCACCGCCCTTGGCGCCAGCTTCGCCCTCCAGCAGCTCGTGGCGGTGTTCTACTCGCGCGGCCAGCTCTCCTTCCCCGACCTGTTCCCCAACACCTCGTTCCGCATCGGCGGGGCCACCATCCAGCTGCTCTGGGTGTTCATGGTCGGGCTGGCGCTGCTGCTGACCTTCACCTTGACCGCCTTCATCCGCACCACCCGGCTCGGCAAGGCGATGCGGGCCACTGCCGAGGACCCGGACACGGCCCGGCTGATGGGCATCAACGTCGACATGATCATCGCCCTGACCTTCATCATCGGCTCCGCCCTGGCCGGGATCGGCGGGGTCCTGGCCGGCATGTACCTCGGCCAGGTCAACTTCTTCATGGGCTTCATCGCCGGGCTCAAGGCGTTCACAGCGGCGGTGCTCGGCGGCATCGGCAACATCGCCGGGGCCGTCTTCGGTGCCTTCCTGCTCGGCATCCTCGAGACCTTCGGCGCCGCCTACCTGGGTGGGGAGTGGCAGGACGTGTTCGCCTTCGGGGTGCTCATCCTGGTGCTGGTGTTCCGGCCGACTGGCCTGCTCGGCGAGCGGGTGGCGGCCTGATGGCCGCGCCGACGGCCGTGGCCACCCGGGCCGACGCCCGGGCCGAGGCCATGGCGAGAATGCGGGCCAGGGCCCGCCTGCCCCTGGCCGCGGTGCCGGTCGGCGGGCTGGTCGGGATCTTCGGCTCCTACCTGTACTGGACCCTGTCCCCGCTCCGGGTGGAGGGGGTGCCCCTCAGCGGTCGGCTGGCTGACTTCGGCATCGGGGGCGTGCGGACTTGGTCGTTGCTCCTCGCCCTGGCCGCCCTGGTCTACGGGGCTATCGTCCTGCGCGGCCGGTCACGAAACTCGACCCAGGGCCAGGCGCTGGCCCGCCTCGGCATCGGCTTGGCCGTCCTGCCCGGGCTGTGGGCCCTCGCCCTGGTGCTGTTCCTGGAGACGGAGGTGGGCCGGCTCGGCCCCGGCCCCTGGGTCACCATGGCCGGGGGGCTGCTGGTCTGGCTGGGCGCCCGAAGCCTGCTGGAGGCGCCGCCGGCGCCGGCGGCCGCGCCCTGGGAGCGGCGGTCGCTGCTTGTCGACCTGGTCCTGGTAGTGGTGGCCGAGCTGGTCGCGTTCGGGGTCTTCCTCCAGGGCATCGTGATCGAGGACCCGGGCGAGTTCCTCGGGTTCTTCACCGCCCTGACCGCCCTGGCCGCCACCCTGTCCACGTTGGGGGTGTTCAAGGGCCTGTCCGGGCCGTTCGCCCGCAACGAGGGGTTCGCGATCGCGCTTCTGGCGGTGCTCCTGCTGCTCTTCCCCTTCACCCAGGAGGGCAACACCTTCTGGATCCAGGTGACCGCCCAGGCCGGCCTGTTCGTGCTGGCCGCGCTGGGGCTGAACATCGTGGTCGGCTCGGCCGGGCTGCTCGACCTCGGCTACGTCGCCTTCTTCGGCATCGGCGCGTACGTGGCCGCGCTCACCGGGAACGCCCTGCTGACCAACGTGAACTTCCACATCCCCTTCCTCGTGGTTGTGCTGGTGGTCGCTCCCGTGGTCGCGGCCATCTTCGGGGTCCTGCTGGGCGCGCCGACGCTGCGTCTTCGGGGCGACTACCTGGCCATCGTGACCCTGGGCTTCGGCGAGATCGTCCGCATCAGCCTCAACAACCTCGACCCCATCACCCGGGGCCCGAACGGCATCTCCTCCATCCCCGACCCGGTGGTCGGCGGCTGGTCGATGGGCGACGGCTTCACCTTCGCCGGGTTCGAGATCAGCGGCAACTCGGTCTACTTCTACCTCCTGCTGGCCCTGATCGCGTTCACCCTGGCCGTGATCTACCGGCTCAACGACTCGCGGATCGGGCGGGCCTGGATCGCGGTCCGCGAGGACGAGGTGGCGGCGGCCGCCATGGGCATCAACACCACCATCATCAAGCTGCTGGCGTTCGCGGCCGGGGCGTGGTTCGCCGGGATGGCCGGGGCGGTCAACGCCCACCTGCTGACCCAGGTGTCGCCCGACTCCTACACGTTCCCGTTCTCGGTGCTGATCCTGGCCATGGTCGTCCTGGGCGGGCTCGGCAACGCGCCCGGGGTGGTCCTGGGGGCGGTCATCCTGACCTTCCTGCCCGAGAAGCTGCGCGAGTTCTCCGACATCCGCTTCCTGGTCTTCGGGTTCGCGCTGATCCTGATCATGCGGTTCCGGCCTGAGGGGCTGCTCCCGTCGGCCCGGCGCCGCCGCGAGCTGCGGGCCACGGACGAGACGGCCGCCGCCGAGTCCCAACAGCTGTTCGACGTGAGGAGTGGGACGTGAGCGGCGACGACCTTGGCCCCCGCGGCGACGGCCCGGCCGGCGACCCGAGGATGCAGCCCGCCGACGGGGTCGCCCCCGGGCCGCGGCAGGCCGACGGGCAACCGCTCCTGGAGGCGCGGAAGGTGACCCGGCGGTTCGGCGGCCTGGTGGCTGTGCGGGAGGTGGACCTCACGGTCGGGGCGGGCCAGATCGTTGGGCTGATCGGGCCCAACGGGGCCGGCAAGACGACCTTCTTCAACTGCATCACCGGCATGTTCTCCCCCAGCGAGGGCGAGGTCCTGTTCGAGGGCAAGCGGATCAACGGGCTGCCCCCGGACCGCATCACCAAGCTCGGCATCGCCCGGACGTTCCAGAACCTCCGGCTGTTCGCCAACATGACCGCCCGCGAGAACGTCCTGGTCGGGCGGCACTGCCGGACCCGCGAGGGGGTGCTCTCCTCGGTGATCCGCGGGCCCAGGTTCCGCCGCGAGGAGCGGGAGAGCT
>JASLBL010000511.1 GCA_030146615.1 Actinomycetes bacterium | reverse complement strand
GCGGCGGCCTGGCCGGGGGCCGGGCGACCGTGGACGCCGCCGCCTCCAGCCAGTTCGCCAGCGCCGTCCTGCTGGTCGCCCCGTATGCCCGCCGGCCGGTGGTGCTGGCCGCCGAGCGGCTGGGAGCGGCCGCCTACGTGGACCTGACCGCCGCCCTGCTGCGCCGCTTCGGCGCCCAGGTGGAGCCGGCCGGCCGGGCCGCCTGGCGGGTCGAGCCCGGCGGCTACCGGGCGGCCGAGCTGGACGTCGAGTACGACGCCAGCGCCGCCGCCCACCTGTTCGCCCTGGCCGCGGCCACCGGGGGCACGGTCACGGTCACCAACGCCGACCCGGGCACCCTCCAGCCCGACGCCGCCCTGCCGGCGCTGCTGGAGGCGATGGGGGCGACGGTGACCCGCGACGGGGCCTGCCTGACCGTGCGCGGCCCCGACGCCCTGGGCCCGGTCGACGCCGACCTGGCGGCCATGCCCGACCAGGTCACCACCGTGGCCGCCCTGGCCGCGCTGGCCACCGGCCCCTCCCGGATCCGCGGGGTCGCGGTGACCCGGGGCCACGAGACCGACCGGCTGGCCGCCCTGGCCGCCGAGCTGGCCAAGCTCGGGGTGGCGGTCACCGAGCTGCCCGACGGGCTGGTCGTCGGCGGGGGCGGCCCGGACCGGCTCCGCCCGGCCCGGCTGGCCACCTGGGGCGACCACCGCATGGCCATGGCCCTGGCCGCCGTGGCCGCCCGCGCGCCCGGCGTGGTCCTGGAGGACCCGGCCTGCGTGGCCAAGACCTACCCCCGGTTCTGGGACGACCTGGCCGCGGCCGGGCTGGCCTGGCGGGCCCATCCCGGCCCGGTACAGTAGCCGTCCCTCTCCCGCCCGGGCGCCACCGGCGACCGGCCCAGCCGGGTCCGGGCGCGCCGCCCGGGCCCCCGACCTCCCGCGGAGCCGCAGCCATGGCCGAGCTTCTGTCCGAGCAGCAGCGCGCCTTCCTCGAGGCCAACCACAGCGCCGTGATGGCGACCGTGGACGACCGCGGCCGGCCCCACGCCGTACCGGTGCTGTGCGCCCTGGTCGACGGGCAGCTGTGGAGCTCCGGCACCGACCTGCGCGTCCGCACGAGGTACCTGGCCGCCCGGCCGTACGCCAGCCTGACCGTGCTCGGCAAGGGGTTCTGGGGCGAGTGGCTGACCGTCAGCGGCCCGGTCGAGACCCGCCGCGGGCGCCGGGTCGAGGACAACCTGCGCCTGTACCGGGCGGCCACCGGCCGCGACCCCGACGACCTGGAGGAGTACCGGGCGGCCATGGTCGCCGAACGCCGCCTGGTCTATGTCCTGACCCCCGAGCGGGTCTACCCGTCCTCACGCTGACAGGAGGCCACCATGGCAGGCGAGCGGATCGCGGTCGTCACCGGCGCGTCCAGCGGGATCGGGGCGGCCACCGCCCGGCAGCTGGCCAGGGCCGGCTTCCACGTGGTCGCCGGCGCCCGCCGCACCGACCGCCTCACCGCCCTGGCCGAGGAGGTCGGGGCCACCACCCTGCCCCTGGACGTGACCGACCCGGCCTCGGTCGAGGCCTTCGCGGCCGCCGTCGGCGACCGTCACGGCCACGCCGACGTGCTGGTCAACAACGCCGGCACCGGGGTCGGCCTCGACCCGGTGGCCGAGGGCCGCGACGAGGACTGGCAGACCACCATGGACACCAACGTGGTCGGCCTGCTGCGGGTCACCCGCACCTTCCTGCCTCTGCTGCGGGCCGCCCCCCACGCCCACATCGTCAACCTCGGCTCCATCGCCGGCTTCGAGGTCTACCCCGGCGGGGCCGGCTACACCGCCTCCAAGCACGCCGTCCGGGCCGTCACCCAGACCCTGCGCCTTGAGCTGAACGGCGAGCCCATCCGCATCACCGAGATCGCCCCCGGCATGGTCGAGACCGAGTTCTCGGTCATCCGCTTCCGCGGCGACACCGCCAAGGCCGACGACGTCTACGCCGGTGTCGAGCCCCTGACCGCCGACGACATCGCCGACTGCATCGCCTGGTCCGTCACCCGGCCCCCCCACGTCGACATCGACTTCATGGTCGTCCGCCCGGTCGCCCAGGCCGCCTCCCACAAGGTCGCCCGCAACCGCTCCTGAGGGGTTGTGGACAACGGTTCGCCCCCTGCCCGGCACCGGGCTACCCTCCCGTCAGGGGCCCCAACGCCGGACGGGCGTGGGTGAGGGCCGCCTGTCAGCTGTCAGCCGGGGCGGACGGCGAGCAGCTCGGCGGCGGCGCGCTGCCCGCTGCGGAGGGCGCCTTCCATGAGGCCGGACCAGGGGCCGGCGGTGTGCTCGCCGGCGAAGTGCAGGGGGCCGACGGGACGGGCCAGGAGGGCCGGGTCGGCGGGGTCGAAGGCGGGGGTGCGGGTCGAGTAGGCGGCCTGGATCCAGGGGTCGTCGTCCCAGGTGGAGAGGACGGCGCCGCGGTCGAGGTCGAGGTCGGGACGGAGGGCGGCCAGGCGGCCGCGCCAGGTCGCCGGGCCGCCACCGACCTCGAGGGCGGCCAGGGCCGGAGCCGAGCCGGCGAAGGCGCTGACCACCGGCTGGACGGTGCCGTCGGCGCCGCGGGCCGTCCAGGTCCAGTAGTGGTCGGGGACCGAGAGGACGGCGCTGGGCGGCGGGGCCTGGCGCAGGGGGACGAACAGCTTGGCCGCGTGCCCGTAGGCGACCCGCTCCAGGGCCCCGGTCTTCCAGGCTGGCAGGGGCGGGTCGAAGCGGATGCGGCCGATGACCGAGGCCGGCACGGCCAGCAGGCAGGCCTCGGCGTCGAGCTCGGCGCCGTCGACGGCGACCCGCACGCCGTCGGCTGACCAGCTGACCGCGTGGACGGGGACGCCCAGGTGGACGGCCCCGGGGAGCCGCTCGGCCAGGCGCAGGGCGATCCGCTGGTTGCCGCCGGCCACCCGGAGGCTCTCGCGGGTCGAGAAGCTGGACCCGGCGTGGCCGAGGACGGCGGCGGCCAGCTCCTCGACCGGCTGGCCGGTCGAGACCTGGAGCCGGGCGGCGATGGCCTGGCGGGCCCCCGGGTCCAGCGGCAGCTCGGCCAGGACGGCCGCCACCGACCGGCCGGCGGCGGCCAGCTCGGGCCGGCCGGCCAGCAGCTCCTGGAGCCGCTCGACCTCGGCCAGGACGGTGGCCCGGTCGGTCCCCAGCCCGCCGCGGGGCTCGCGGTCGCCGTAGGCCATGCCCGTCGGGGCCATGGCCAGGCCGAGCCGCCGGGCGGTGGCGACCAGGGTCTGGTGATCGTCCTCGACGAACTCGGCCCCGAGCTCGACCACGGCCCCGTTGCCCAGCCGGCGGGAGTGGACCCGGCCCCCGACCCGCTCCCGGGCCTCAAGGACCAGGGGCTCCAGCCGGCCGTCGGCCAGGGCCACGGCCGCGGCCAGCCCGGCGAACCCGGCCCCGACCACGCACACCCGGGCCGGGCCCGTCCGGGCCGGCGCGGCGGCGTCCTCGGTCGTAGGCACGGCCACAGGTTACGGCGTAGTGTTCACCCCATGCCTGACGAGGAAGCGCGGATCGCGCTGTTCATCGACCACGAGAACCTGGTCATCGGGGCCAGGGAGATCGGCCGCGGCTTCGACATCGGCCCGATCATGGACGCCCTGGCCGAGCGGGGCCGGGTGGTGGCCCGGCGGGCCTATGCCGACTGGACGCTGTTCGCCGGCGACCGCCGCACCCTGGTCGAGCACAACTGCGAGCTGATCGACATCCCCCAGCGGACCGGGGCGGTGCGCAAGAACGCCGCCGACATCAAGCTGGCCGTGGACGCGATGGAGCTGGCCTATGAGCGGGGGTTCGTGTCCACCTTCGTGATCTGCTCCGGGGACAGCGACTTCACCCCGCTGGTGGCGGCCCTGCGGGCCCTGAACCGGCGGGTCATCGGCATCGGGGTCAAGGGCTCGACCTCCAGCCTGCTCCCCCCGGCCTGCGACGAGTTCCTGTTCTACGACCGCCTGCCCGGGGTCGGCGAGCTGGTCCAGCAGGGCGGGCGGCGGGGCGGCAACGGCGGCAACAGCGGCAACGGGGGGGCCCGCCCGCCCCGGCGGACCTCCAAGCCGCGCAAGGACGACGGCGCCGCCCCGGCCGGCCAGCGTGACCTCCAGGAGCTGCAGCGCCAGCTGACCCAGACCCTGGCCGGGCTCAAGCAGAGCGGCGCCGAGCCGGTGCTGGCCTCCTCGCTCAAGCGGGCCCTGCTGCGCAAGGACCCGACCTTCTCCGAGTCCGACTACGGCTTCCGGGCCTTCCGGGAGCTGCTCGCCCAGGCCGAGCGCAACGGCGTCATCGCCCTCACCGAGGGGCAGGCCCCCGGCGACCCGGCGGTCGACTTCCCCGACTCCGGCCAGGCCGACAAGGCCTTTGACCTGCTCCGCCAGACCCTCCTGGAGCTCCAGGGCGAGGACGGCGAGGTCCCCCTGTCCGGCCTCAAGGACCAGCTGCGCAAGCGCGACCCCCGCTGGTCCGAGAAGGACTACGGCTACGCCGGCTTCCTCCAGTTCGTCAAGGCCGCCGCGGCCAAGGGCATCGTCAACATGGAATGGGACGACGCCGAAGGCGACTATTTTCTGTACGTGCCGGACTAGGCAGGTGGCGTGAGCGTGGACGTGCGGCCTCCCTGGTTCATCTGGGGGGGAGTCCTCCCCCCCAGACCCCCCAAGAGCGCGGCCGCCCGCGCCGGGTGAGGCGGGTAGCCGATTAACAAACCCGCCTTGGAAGTCCGGGAGGCGCGGACGGACGCCGAGGTGGAGGCGGCCGGGCGGGTGACGGTGGCCGCCAACGCCGAGTTCGCCCCCACCGACCCCGACGACCCGTTCGTCCCCTCGTGGGCCCGCTACCTCAAGTCCATGGCGGACGCCGCCGGGCGGGCAGCTGGCGGCGGCACCCTGCTGGTCGCGGTCGAGGACGGGCGGGTGGTGGGGACGGTCACCCTCTACCTGGCCGCCGGGTCCGAGCAATGGCGGCCCGACGACGCCATGTTCCGGTTCCTGGCCGTCGACCCGGCGGCCCGCGGCCGCGGGGTCGGCCGGGCCCTGTTCCAGGCCTGCCTTGAGCGGGCCCGGGCGGCCGGCAAGCGCCGCATGGCCCTCCACACCACCGAGTGGATGACCACGGCGCGGGCCATGTACGAACGGGCCGGGTTCCACCGCGAGCCCGAGGGCGACGCCCAGCTCCCCGGCGTCAGCATCGTCGCGTACGCGGCCGAGCTGTAGGGCTTGACCCTGCCCCTGGGGGAGGCCCTACACCGGTGGGGACAACCAACCCACCACCTGACGGGCGGCGTGCCATGGACGACATCCTGACCCGGCCGGCGACCGAGGTCGCCCGGATGCTGCGCGGCCGGCAGCTCTCCTCCCGCGAACTGACCGAGGCCCAGCTGGCCCGGATCGAGGCCGTCAACCCGCGGCTCAACGCCGTGGTCGAGCTCCGGGCGACCCAGGCGCTGGCCGAGGCGGCCGCCGCCGACCAGGCGGCCGCCCGCGGCCGCGAGCT
>JASLBL010000503.1 GCA_030146615.1 Actinomycetes bacterium | reverse complement strand
CTCCGGCACCGGCCCCAGCGCCTCCAGGACATAGCCCGGCCGGTCGGCTTCGACCGCCAGCCCGGTGGCGCGCCGCTGCCAGGCCAGGGTCCGCACGACCTGCCGATACTGCGGGCCGAGGTGGGCGTTCGTAGGCCCGGTTGGCTTGTTGGGTGGCAAGCGTCAGCCCGCCCGGCGTTCGGGCAGGCTGGTCGCTGCGGCGGCGCAACCAGCGAAGCATGCCGGCCGGCTGGCGGTCGGTGGGCTGCTGGTAGGCGGCCAAGACCTCCTCCGCTTGCTTGCGGTGAGTGGCGGCACGTTTGAGCTCGCGGGTGCGGTCGCGGGGGGCCTGGTCGAGCTGGCGACGCAGCCGGTCCCGCTGGGCCCGCAACTCCGCCATCGACAACCGCCGGACATCCAGGCTGTTGGGGGTGTCGATGGTCAGGGTCTGGCCACCATCCCGTGACAGGGCCTGGGCCAGCTGCAGATAGCCGTCGGGCTGCTCGCGGTCGGGCAGGTCCAGCTCCCCGCCGCCATGGGGTTCGGGGCCAACGACCGCGTACAGGCGGGTGTCCTGGCGGGCCCGGGACAGCTGCACATACAGCCAGTTGACGTCTTCGGTGCCGGTGAGCCGGACCAGGGCCCGACCCTGGGTCAGGCCCTGGGCCCGGTGGTGGCATAGGCCAAGTCCACCCGCCGGTTGCGCTCGCCGCGGCCCCGGCCATCCAGATAGTTCCGAGGCAGCGTGACCTCTCGGCCGTCGGCGCCGTCGAGGCGGATGGTCAGGGTCCGTTCCTGGGAATCAAGGACCGTGATGGTGCCGCGGCTGCCGTTGGCCACCCCGAGCTCACCGATGGCGTTGTGGCCACACACCACCCGATCCCCGACCGCGAGCTGGCGGTCCTCGACCTGGAGCCGTTCGGCGCCGAGGCGGCCGCGGGCGGCCAGCAGCTCCTGGCAGGCGGTGTTGAGCCGGTCGACCTCGGCCCGCCGAGCGGCCGGCACAATGACCTCCTGGGCCGAGTCTCCCTCGGCTTCCTGGTGGGCGGTCCACCAGTCCTGGAGCAGGGCGAGGGTGGCGGCGGGCTTGGAGTCGGCGGCCACCACCCGGTCGTAGGCCTGGTAGACGGCCACGGCCTCCTCGACCAGCCCGCTCCGGACGAGGTCGAGGGCTTCGCGTTCCCAGGCCTGCTGTTGGCGGCGGTTCTCGGTCAGCTCGCACGCGCCCAACCGGAGCCGGAGGGCGCGGAAGCCGCCACCGGCGTCGATCGCGGCCAGCCGCCGGTCATCGCCGACCAGCACCACCTTGGCTTGAGCTCGCTCGGCGTGCTCGAGGAGGCGGGTGAGCTTGCGGCTGCCGACCATGCCGGCCTCATCAATGACCAGCACGGTGCGGGCGTCCAGCTGTTCCTGTCCTCGGTCAAGGTCGCCCAGCAGCCGGTCGCAGGTGGCCACCTCCTCGAATCCTTCGCCTTGCAGACTCATGGTCGCGATGCCGGTCGGGGCCCCGGCCAGCAGCCGGAAGCCGTCCAGCTGCCAGGCATGCCGGGCGATCCCCAGGGCAAAGGTCTTGCCGGTCCCCGCTCGCCCGACGACCAGAGCGACACCTTGGCCGCCCTGGCACAGGTCCCGGACCATCGCCTGCTGATCCGCCCCGGCGGTCGAGTGGGCAACCAGGGCATCACGCACTGCCTCATGGGAGACGACTGCCGTCTGCTCGTCCGTCCGGCCGGTGGCCGCGGCGACCAGGCACTGCTCGACCGCCAGCAGATCCGGGGTGGACCAGCGGCGCTCCTCCAGGGCCCGGTCGGCGACCACACTGACCGCCCGCTCAGCCAAGAACCGGTCCGCCAACTCCTCCAGCTCAATTCGTCCGGCGCCGTCCAGACCGGCGCCCATGGCGCTGCCTCCCGCCTTCGTTGGCGCCTTCAACGCACCCGTGGTGCATTGCTCTTCTCGGAACGAATTTCGGGTCGAGCGTAGAGCGAACGGCGAGCCTTCATCCGTTATGGCGATACGTGGTGGAGGTGGCTGGTTGTAAGCCGCGAGCGCCTATTGGGGACTGACGTCGGTCGGCGCAGGACGGAAGAAGCCATGTATGCAACTGACGACGTTGAGGTGGGGATCGCGGCTCACACCGGGCGCTGAGATGCTTCGACCGGCACCACCGGGGTCGAGGGTTGCTGGAAGAGCCAGGCCGCGGCAGCGACGCCAGCCAATCCGAGGATGACCGACAGGCCAAGGGTTGGCGGGTAGCCGAGGACGCCCGCCAGGGCCAGGCCGGCGGCCCCGGCGAGCAGCGAGCAGAGATGGACCAGGCTGTCCTGCACGGTGAAGTCGCTGCCCGCCGACCCGGGTCGGCTCCAGTCCATATTGATCGTGTACACCGCTGTGCCGGCGCTCGCGTAGGCGATGTTGAGCAGCGCGACTGCGGCCAGCCCGGCGAGCGTGCCGCTCTGGCCCTGCGCCAGCGGGAACAGGGCCATGATGGCGACCACTGTGACCAGTCCGAAGGCGACCAGCATGCGCCGGCGGCCGAGGCGGGTCAGCAATGCTCCGCTCGCGAGCGAGGCCAGCACGGCCGCGGTTCCGCCACCGACGATCGAGACGGCGCCGATCCGGTCCAGCGGCCAGCCGGCGTCGACCAGCATGGGGGTGACCAGCGGGTAGGCCGTCGCGATGCCGAGGTAGTACAGGGGCAGGACGACCAGCGCCCATCGCGTGGCCCCGGGCTGGCGGAAGTAGCTGCCCAGCGTCCGGAACGATGCTCCCAGGCGCGGGGCGGCGCCTGGGAGCACCTGGTCCTCTCGCCAACCGAGCAGCGTCGGCAGCGGCAGCGCGGTGAGCGCGGCCAGGACGGCCAGCGCGACCCCCCACCCGAGCCGGTCGTAGATGATCAGCACGCCGCCGCCGCCGACCATCAGCCCGAGGTAGCCGCCGGCCCGCTGGATGCCGTTGCCGACGCCGCGCTCGGACGGCGCGAGCAGGCGGACAGCGGCCGCGTCGGCGGCGATGTCATGGGTCGCCGAGAGCAAGGCGATGGCGGCGCCGATCCCGACCAGTAGCGGTAGGTCAGTGACGACGTCGACCGGGATGAGGGCGAGGACGGCCACGGTCAGCAGCGTCTGGACCGCCAGCAGCCAGCTGCGGTAGTGGCCGAGCCGTCGTGAGCCGTAGCGGTCGACCAGGGGCGCCCAGGCGAACTTGACCACCCAGACCAGCCCCAGTAGCTGGACGAAGGCGATCCGCTCCAATGGCACCTCGCGCTCGCGGAGCACGGCGCTCAGCCCATAGAAGAGGAAGGCCAGGGGAACGAACTGGCTGGCGTACACGACGGCGAGGAGGCGGTAGCGGGCGCCTCTGGTCACGAGGCCTCCGGTCCGATGGGGCGGCTGGTAACGGGCGCCGCAGCAACGGCTGATTCTCGCAGCCTCACTAGTGAGCGGCCAGATGCGAAACAATCAGGCGTGAGGACACGAGAGGGGATGGGGACCTGGCCCGGGCGGGCCTGCGCACCCTTGACTGGTGATGCTCTACGGCAGGGACGCCGAGCGGTCGGCAGTGACGGCACTGCTGGACGCCGCCCGGAATTCCCGGAGCGGCGTGCTGGTGCTGCGCGGCCAGGCTGGTGCCGGGAAGTCGGCGCTGCTCCAGGACGCGGTCGAGCAGGCCTCGGACTTGCATGTCCTTGAGGCGCGCGGGATCGAGTCGGAGGCCGAGCTGGCCTTCGCCGGTCTGCACCAGCTGCTCCGGCCGATTCTCGGCCAGGTTGACGGGCTTCCTGGCCCCCAGGCCACGGCGCTGCGGGCCGCCTTCGGACTCGAGCAGGGGAGGGTCGACGACCGGTTCCTTGTCTCGGTGGCCGTGCTGAGCTTGCTCGCCGAGGCGGCTGAGCGGCGGCCCGTGCTCTGTGTCGTCGATGATGCGCACTGGCTGGATGAGGCGTCGGCCAACGCCCTGTTCTTCGTGGCCAGGCGGCTGGAGGCCGAAGGCGTGGTCGTGCTGTTCGCGGCGCGGGACGAAGATCCGCGTCGGTTCGGCGCCGTCGGGCTTCCTGAGCTGGAGATCGGCGGCCTGGACGGGGTCGCCGTGGCCGCCCTGCTGGCCGAGCGCGCGGCCGTGCCGGTCGACCCGCAGGTGCGCGATCGCCTCCTCGAGCGGACCGGTGGCAATCCGCTGGCATTGGTCGAGCTGCCGTCGGTCCTGACCTCAGACCAGCTGTCGGGTAGACAGCCGCTCCCGCTCCCGCTCCCGCTGACCGACGGGGTCGAGCGTGCGTTCCTGGAGCGGGTGCGTCGCCTCCCCGACGATGCCCAGGCCTTGCTGCTGATCGCGGCGGCCGAGGACACCGGCCGGCAGGCGACGGTGACCGCGGCGGCGGCGACGCTGGGTGCTGGGGTGGCGGCGCTGGATGCCGCCGAGGCGGCCGGGCTGGTTCGGGTCCGGGCCGAGGCGATCGCCTTCCGCCATCCCCTGGTCCGCTCGGCGGTCTATCAGGGGGCGACCAGCAGCCAGCGCCGGCGGGCGCACCGGGCGCTGGCAGGGGCGGCCGACCGCGAGGGCGACGCCGACCGGCGGGCCTGGCACCTGGCGGCGGCGGCGGTCGAGCCCGATGAGCGGGTGGTGCGCGAGCTGGACGCGGTCGCCGAGCGAGCCTTGGGCCGGGGCGGCTTCGGGGCGGCGTCCTCGGCACTGGAGCGCGCGGCCACGCTCACCGCCGACCCGGGCGCGCGTGGGCGGCGGCTGGTGGCGGCGGCCGAGTACGCCTGGGCCGCCGGCCAACTCGGCCAGACCGCCGGCCTGCTGGAGGCGGTACGGCCACTGGCGACCGGGCCGCTGCTCCGCGCCGATGTGGGCCGGTTGCGGGGCTGGTTTGAGCTGAGCGTCGGCTCGGTGGCCGCCGCCCAGCCGATCCTGGTCCAGGCGGCCCTCGACGCCGCACCGGTCGACCCCGGGCGAGCCCGCAGGATCCTGGCCGGCGCCGCCGAGGCGGCCTGGCTGGAGGCCGACCGGAACGCCGGCGCCGACCTGAGCCGAGCCGCAGCTCGCCTCGGACCAGCCGACAGCGCCCACGACCGCTACTTCGCCGACCTGACCGCTGGGTTCCTGGCCTTCCTGGAGGGCGACCTGGCGGCTGCGGTCCGCCTGCTCACCGACGCCATCGGGCTGGCTGGGCGCCTGAGGGACCCCGATCTGCTGGCGTTGGCCGCCCACCACGCCTTCTACGTCGGCGACGACACCGCCGCCTACCAGCTCAACGTCCGGGTGGCGGCGTCGGCCCGGGCCGGTGGAAAGGCCGCCGAGCTGCTGTTCACGCTCCCGCGCCTGGCCCAGGCCGAGCTGCTCACCGGCCGCTGGGCGGCCGCGGCGGCCAGCGCCGGCGAGGCGGTCCGGCTAGCCACCGAGACCAGCCAGCCCGCGCTGTCCGCCCTGCCGCTGGCCTGGCTGACCCTGCTGGCGGCCTTCAAGGGCGACGATGACGCATTCTGGTCCCGGGTCGCCGAGACCGAGCAGGTCACGGCGGCCTCTGCCCTCGGCGTGTTCCAGGGCGCCGTCCGCGACGTCATCGGCTGGGCCCGAGCGGTCCAGAAGGCGGCAACGGCGCGCCCGGCCTCGGCGGGCACGCTGCTCGGGGAGCTCCGCCATCCGGTCGTGGTGACCATGGCGTCGCTGGACGGTGTCGAGGCGGCCGTTCATGCCGGCCGGCGCAACAGCGCGCTCGGATGGCTCCGCGGCATGGAGGCGTTCGCCACCCACACCGCCGCCCCCTGGGCACAGGCCAGGGTGACCCATGCCCACGGCCTGCTCTCCGAGGGCCACGTTGCCGAAGGCCGGTTCCAGGAGGCCCTCGACCACCACTGGAGGGCCCGGCGCCCGTTCGAACGGGCCCGCACTGAGCTGGCCTATGGGGAGTTGCTGCGCCGGGCGCGGCGCCGAGTCGACGCCCGAGCCCATCTCGAGGCCGCCCTCGACACCTTCGAGCACCTCGGGGCGACGCCGTGGGCCGAGCGGGCGCGGCTGGAGCTGCGAGCCAGCGGGCAGGCCGCCCGCGCGCGCGACCCCTCTACCCTCTGGCAGCTCACCCCCCAGGAGCTGCAGGTGGCGCGGTTCGTCGCCCGCGGCCTGCCCACCCGGGAGGTCGCCGCCCAGCTGTTCCTCAGCCCCCGGACCGTCGAGTTCCACCTCCGCAACGTCTTCGCCAAGCTCAACATCAGCTCCCGGTCCCAGCTGGCCCAGTTTCACCTCGACTGATCCGGCCGCCAACCCGGTGATTTCACCGGTGTGACCCGCTGCCGGCTTGCTTAGCCTCCGGGGTGACCGAACAGCCGGGCGCGAACGCCAGGGAGGCATCATGGACGAGCCCACCAAGCCGGATCTGCGCATCGGCTACCTGGAGCACCGCTCGATGCGGGCCGATGCCGCCCGGCTGACCGAGCTGGTCGGCGCCGCCCAGCCGACCGATGCCGGCCGCCTGCGGGCGCTGGCCGACTGGTATGGCCGCTACGAGGGCGCCATCCACGACCACCACCACGCCGAGGAAGCGGTCATCTACCCGGCCCTGCTGGAACGCGACCCTTCCTTCGCCGAGGCCGACGGCCAGCTCGAGGGCCAGCACCAAGTGCTCGCCGACCGCCTCCAGGTGGCCAGGGAGAGCCTGACCGGGCTGATCGGCGCCACCGGCGGCGGGCGCTGGGAACACGAACGGGAGGAGGCCGTCAAGGCGGCGGCCGCCCTCAAGGCCATCGTCGACACCCACACCACTGACGAGGAGGCCACGGCCTTCCCCCGCTACTCGGCCCACTTCACCGCCGCCGAGTACGCCGGCCTCAACAAGCAGGCGTTCAAGCTGGTCGGGATGCGGTCGTTCGTCTTTGCCGGCCCCTGGGTGCTGGACCACGCCACCTTGGACGAGCGGGCCGAGCTGCTGGGCGAGCAGCCGCTGCTGCTCCGGGTCATCTACCGGCTGGCCCTGCGTCCGCGCTACCAGCGCCTGGTCCGTCCCCTCGGCCCGGCCTCCGAGCCAGCCCGTCCGTAGAACGGAGGACGTCATGCCCCCACTGCCCTGGCGCGCCAAGACCCAGCCCGACCCAGGCCGCAGCTACCTGGTGATGGCCTCGCGGCTGCCGCTGCGCTCGCGCCGCACCGTCCCCCGGTTCCTGCGCCTCACCCTGTCGGTGGTCCGTCAGCTGGAGCGCACCGAGGGGCTGGTCGGCTACACCCTGCTCGCCCAGCCGATGAAGGGAACCTTCTGGACCCTGTCGGCCTGGACCGACCAGCAGCACCTCGACGCCTTCGCCCGGGCCATGCCCCACCTGGCCATCATCCGCAGGCTCCGCCCCCGCATGGGCCCGACCCGCTTCAGCTTCTGGACCGTCAAGGGGTCGGCCCTGCCCATCACTTGGGACGAGGCCATCGACCGCCTGATGAGCTCCTCCGCGACCCCAGGGCCGAGCGCGCGATGAGCGGGCAGCCGGTCCACGGAGATCACCCCTCGACGGATCACCCCCGACAGAAGGAGCAGGCATGTCGAGAGAACGCCGTCGTGACGTGCGATGGGATGTTGCTGCAGCGGTGAGCTGGATGCCCTGGTCGTCGTGTTGCTGGGCGACCGACGGCGCCGGGTCGTCGGCCACCGGCTCGGTGCCGTAGCAGCCAGGACCAGACCAAGGTGGAGGAGGCAGCAATGAGTGTCGCGATCCAGGCCGAGAGCCTGGCCAAATCGTTCGGAACGACCCGGGCGTTGGACGGGGTCGACCTGGAGGTGGCGTCGGGGACCGTTCTGGGGCTGCTCGGCCCCAACGGGGCCGGCAAGACCACCGCGGTTCGGATCCTGGCCACCTTGCTGGCCCCGACCGCCGGCCGCGCCCAGGTCGGCGGCTATGACGTGGTTCGCCAACCCCACCAGGTCCGCCAGCTCATCGGACTGACCGGCCAGTACGCCGCCGTGGATGAGAGCCTCAGCGGCACCGAGAACCTGTCCATGCTGGG
Organism: Actinomycetes bacterium; assembly: GCA_030146615.1. GTDB lineage: Bacteria > Actinomycetota > CALGFH01 > CALGFH01 > CALGFH01 > CALGFH01. The sequence goes on along the minus strand of JASLBL010000503.1, from coordinate 2,024 downwards.
TCGGCTGCTCGGCCTGGGCAAGGCACAGGCCAGCCAGCGCGCGGCCGAGCTGCTGGTGCACTTTGATCTGGCCGATGCGGGCGGCCGGATGGTCAAGACCTACTCGGGCGGCATGCGGCGGCGCCTGGACCTGGCGGCCAGCCTGGTCGGCCAGCCGCCGGTGCTGTTCCTGGACGAGCCCACCACCGGCCTTGACCCGCGCAGCCGCAACGGGCTGTGGGCGGTGATCCGCGAGCTGGTCGCCGAGGGGACCACACTGCTGCTCACCACCCAGTACATGGAGGAGGCCGACCACCTGGCCGGCCACATCGCCGTGATCGACCACGGCCAGGTCATCGCCAAGGGCACCCCCGATGAGCTGAAGGCCAAGATCGGCGGCCAAGTCTTTGAGGTCCGCCCAGCCAACCCAGCCGCCGTTGACCGAGCCGCCGAGCTGCTGGTCGAGCTGACCGGCAACCAGGCAACCATCGACCGCGACATCCGGCTGATCAGTGTGCCCATGCCCGACCCGGCCTGGCTCCCGGTCGCGGTCCGGCGCCTGGACGAGGCCGGCATCATCGTGGTTGATCTGGCGTTACGCCGGCCGAGCCTGGATGAGGTGTTCCTGACCCTGACCGGCCGCCCCGCCGAGGCCGAGCCGCTCCAAGACGGGGCTGGCCATGAAAGGAGTGCCGCATGAGCGCCGACGCCTCCACCCTGCCCGACGGCCCCGTGAACCTGCGTCTCAGGCGGATCAGCCCGGGCCTGGCGTTGCGGCACGCGTTGCTCGTGGCCCGCCGCAACCTGGTCCAGGTCCGCGGCAACCCCCAGCTGGTGATCTTCGTGCTGATCCAGCCGATTTTGTTCGTGCTGCTGTTCGTGTACGTCTTCGGCGGGGCCATCGCCGGCTCCAGCCGCCAGTACGTCCAGTTCGTGATCCCGGGCATCATCGTCCAGACGGTGGTGTTCGTCACCGCCGTGACCGGAATTGGCCTCAACGAGGACCTGGCCAAGGGCATCATCGACCGCTTCCGATCCCTGCCCATCGCCCGCTCGGCGGTCCTGGCCGGCCGCATCCTGGCTGACGCCGTCCGCCTCACCGCCACCGTCGTGGCGATCCTGGGCGTCGGCATGCTGCTCGGCTTCCGGATCACCACCGGCCCCCTGGCCGCCCTGGCCGGGTTCGTGCTGATCATCGCCTTCGGCATAGCCCTGTCGTGGGTGGCTGCCCTGATCGGGCTGTCGGTCCGCAACCCCGAGACCGCCCAGTCGGCCGGGTTCATCTGGATGTTTCCGCTGACCTTCGCCAGCAGCGCGTTCGTGGTCGCCTCGACCATGCCAGGCTGGCTACAGCCATTCGTCCGGATCAACCCGATCAGCGTCGCCGCCGACGCATTGCGGGGGCTGCTGCTCGCCGGCCCGGTCCTGACGCCGGTCCTCAAGACCGTCGCCTGGATCGTCGCGCTCACGGTGGTGTTTGCGCCCCTGGCCATCCGCCAGTTCCGCCGACTGGCCTAACCCCGTCACACACCTTTCGAGACTCCGGCTGCGTCCATCGGCATGCTGTTCATGGTGGTGGGGACACGTCGGCCTCGACGGTGGTGAGGATCACCGGCGGTCGTCCGTCGATCTTCATGCGCAGGCAGAGCAGTTCCTTGCCCTGCCAGGCCGCGGGACCCACGACCGAACCGCGACTCACCCACCTGCTTGTCCAGCAGGTCTGACTGCCCTTGCGGCCTTGCCCGCGCGCGTCGCGAGCGGGCCGTAGGGCACCGTCGCCGCTTGCTCAGCTGGTCATTCTGGCGGTCATTCCACCAGACCCTACTGCACCCAACCAGACCGCACTCGACGGAATGCCTTCCCAACCTGAGCTGCCTAGACCCAACTGGAGCGGTCTGAGCGGAATATGGGCAGTTAGCTCCTAAACAGTAGGTTGCAGGTTCGAGTCCTGCCAGGGGCACGGGGAGAAATCGTGGAGTCATTCCCCCCGACTCTTCGATCTCTCTTCCGGCATCCTGTACGACGCCACCAGCCTCAAGGCGTCG
>JASLBL010000461.1 GCA_030146615.1 Actinomycetes bacterium | reverse complement strand
CGTGGAGGTCTCGGAGGTCATGACCAAGGAGGTCGTCACCGTCGGCCCGCACTACAACGTCGCCGACGTGGCCAGCCTCATGGACGCCAAGGGCATCGGCTCGGTGATCGTCCTCGAGGAGGAGCGGGTCCTGGGCATCCTCACCGAGCGCGACATCCTCAAGGTCATCGGGGCCGGCGAGGATCCCAAGAACGTGGCCGCCCACGAGGCCCTCATCGGCGATCTCTACACCATCGCCCCCGGGGCCTCGGTCGAGGAGGCGGCCAGCCAGATGACCCAGGCCAAGATCCGGCACCTGCCGGTCATCGAGGACGACCAGATCGTCGGGATCATCTCCATCCGCGACGTGGTCCGCTGGAGCGTCCGCGAGATGGCCCAGGCGACCGAGCTGCCCCACCTGGACGTGACCCGCCAGGTCCTGTCCATCGTCCACCCGGTCGACAACGCCGCCGGCAACCCCAGTTGAGCTTCTTCGACAACCTCCGCATCCGCCGGACCCGGGGCCGGCGGGTCGCCTCCATGGACCGGGAGGCGACCTCCGAGGACCTGGACGCCCTTCGTGAGTTCGCCCGCACCCGGGTCGGGGTCGAGTTCTTCGTCGAGCCCGAGACCATGGTCACCGACACCACGGCGGTCGCGGTGGCCGCCGACGGCGAGTGGACCCGCCGCCGGGTCGGCTCCCCGCGAGTGATCCGCCAGGTCGCCAAGCAGCTCCAGCTGCCCGTGTACGACGTGCAGATCGTCGGCTACCCGGAGCGGATGCGGGCCTACAACGCCCGCCTCAAGGCCAGCCGCTCCCAGCGGGTGCTGGGCGACCAGGCGGCGCCGCCGGTGCGGACCTCCCGGCCCCCCGGCCGCACCCCCCGGCCTCCCCGATCCACCGGAGGGCTAGACATGAGCTCCCCGGACCCCCCGCACCAGGCCCAGCCATGAGCGACGAGCTGCACCGCTCGCCGCTCGACGCCGTCCACCGTCGCCTCGGAGCCAAGATGGGCGCCTTCGCCGGCTGGGACATGCCGATCCAGTACCAGGGGACCATGTCGGAGCACCAGGCGGTGCGGGAGTCGGTGGGCGTGTTCGACCTCTCCCACCTGGGCAAGGTCGAGGTCCGGGGCCAGGGTGCCCACGACGCCCTCCAGCACGCCCTCTCCAACGACCTGGACCGCCTGACCGAGCCGGGGGCCGCCCAGTACACCCTCTGTCTCACCGACGAGGGGACGATCGTCGACGACCTGATCGTCTACCGGGAGGCCGACGGCTACCTGCTGGTCCCCAACGCCGCCAACTGGCCGAAGGTCGCCGACGCCGTCCGGGCCTCCGCCTCCGGCCGCACCGAGGTCACCCCCCGCCCCGACATCGCGGTCATCGCCGTCCAGGGCCCACGGGCCTCCGAGCTCGTCGGGGGCCTGTTCCCCGAGGCGGCCGACCTGCCCTACATGCACATGGCCGTCACCGGCTACCGGGACGCCCCGGCTCGGGTCTGCCGCACCGGCTACACCGGCGAGCGCGGGTTCGAGCTGCTTGTCCCCGGCGAGGTCGCCCCCGCCCTGTGGGAGGAGCTGTTCCAGCGGGGGGCCCCGTTCGCGGCCACCCCGGTGGGGCTGGGCGGGCGCGACACCCTGCGGCTGGAGATGGGCTACGCCCTGCACGGCAACGACATCTCCACCGACACCGACCCGTTCGAGGCCCGCCTCGGCTGGGCCGTGGCCATGGACAAGGGCGACTTCCGGGGCCGCGAAGCCCTGGCCGCCCGCAAGGAGGCCGGCCCCAAGCGGCGGCTGGTCGGGCTGCTGTCGGCCGACCGGCTGATCCCGCGCCACGGCATGCCTGTGCTCGACGGCGACCGCCCCGTCGGCGAGGTCACCAGCGGCACCTTCTCGCCGACCCTGCGCCAGGGCATCGCCCTGGCCTACGTGCTCCCCGAGGTCGCCGCCAAGGACACCGAGCTCCAGGTCGACGTCCGCGGAAGGCGCGGCCAGGTCAAGGTCACCCGCCCGCCGTTCGTGACGTCCTCCCCCAAGTGACCGTGGCGACCGTCCAGGAGCTGGTGGTGCTGCTGGACGCGGAGGGGCGGCCGGCCGGGACCATGCCCAAGGCCGAGGTCCACGGCCCCGACACCCCGCTGCACCTGGCGTTCTCGGTCTACCTGTTCGACTCGGGGGGCAGCTTCCTGGCCACCCGGCGGGCGCTGGGCAAGCGCACCTGGCCGGGGGTGTGGACCAACTCCTGCTGCGGCCACCCGGCCCCGGAGGAGGACCCGGCCGACGCCGCCCGCCGGCGGATCGGCCAGGAGCTCGGCCTGCGCCCGGCCCGCCTTGAGCTGGTCCTGCCCGACTTCGCCTACCGGGCCGTGGCCGCCGACGGGATCGTCGAGAACGAGGTCTGCCCCGTCTACTTCGCCTACCTCGACGGCGACCCCGAGCCGCCGCCCGCCCCCGAACCCGAGGAGGTCGCCGAGTGGCGCTGGGTCCCCTGGGCGTCGTTCCGGGCGGCCGCCACCACCGCCCCCTGGGCCCTCAGCCCCTGGTCGGTCGAGCAGGTCGCCCAGCTCCCCGCCTGATCGACCGCAACCCCCGCGACCGCCGTCGCGTGTAGCAGGCATGGCAGGCGACGACCCGGACTTCCTCGAGTTCTTCGCCGGTGAGTTCTGGCCCCTGCGGCGGGTCGGGTTCCTGCTCACCGGCGACTGGGACCAGGCCGAGGAGCTGGCCTAGGAGGCGATCGCCCGCACCTACGCCGTCTGGCCCCGTGTCCGCGGCTACGACCGCCCGGCCGCCTACGCCCGCAAGGTGCTGGTCAACCGGCACCGCTCCCTGCTCCGCCGGGCCGTGGTCGAGGCCCGCCACCTGGTCGCCAGCCGCCCCGACGACCGCCACCAGCCCGACTTCGCCGGCGACGACCTCGTCCTGTGGCAGGCCCTCCAGCAGCTCCCGTCCCGCCAGCGGGGCGCCATCGTGCTCCGCTACTACCTCGACCTGCCCGAGGCCGAGGTCGCCCGCCTGCTCGGGGTCCCGGTGGGCACGGTGAAGTCCTGGACCCACCGAGGCCTCGCCCGCCTGCGCGACCGCCTCGGCCCCACCTACGCCGGCGAGCGCCTCGCCGGCAACACCAGCACGGAGGCCGGCCCATGACCATCGAGGACCGCGTCCGCCGGGTCCTGACCGACGCCGTCGCCGACGAGCCCCCACTGCACGGCGCCCCTCTCCAGGCCGCCCTCCGCCGCCGTCGCCGACGGCCCGTGCTGGCCGGCGCGGTCGCGGTCGTCCTGGTCCTGGCGGCGGGGATCGGGCTGATCGCGGTCCGCCGGCCGAGCCGGGTCGTCCCGGCCGCCCCGACCCTGACCACCCTGCCCACCGCCGGCTGGCCAGAGGTGACCGACGAAGCCGGCAACCTCAGCTTCCGGCACCCCCCGGGCTGGGACGTGCGCCCGACCAACCGCGGCGGCGCGGAGCTCAAGGACGGGTGGGTCCTCACCCCACCGGACGTCCCCCGAGGCAACGACCCACGGTCCGGGTTCGCGGTGACGGTCACCCACGGCCACGGCTACTGGAAGGCCGATTCGTTCGGCCTGATCGGGTCCGGTCAGGTTGGGCGCGTGCCCAGCGGCCAGGCCTACCTGCGCACGGCCGCCAACTCACCTCAGCGGGGCACCTACGCCATCGACTGGGGCCGCGTCTGCCGGGCCGGCACCCCGGCGCCCGGCAGCTGCGCGGCCCAGAGCGTCCAGGTCGAATACGCCTCGGTGGCGCCCGGGCGGCACTTCGACCGCTACCGGGCGGAGGTGGAGACGGTCGTGGCCAGCCTGCGGGCGCTGCGGCCGACCTCGCCCTCGGTGGGGGACCGAGCCGGCCGGCCTGCCAGCCCGGCCAGTGGGCGCTGGTCCACCCCTCGGCCTGGGGCGGCACGCCGGATGGGCGGCGCCTGGCCATCCCGGTGGGCGTCGGCTTCCGCGGCGGCCCGGCGTGCCACCTGCGCGTGGCGGTCTCCATGGCTGTCGAGGAGGACGGTCGGCGCCTGCCCATCCAGGGCAACCCGGCCACGGCGACGATCGAGCTCGACCTGCCCGAGGATTCCCTGCCCGCCGGCTACCAGGGGATCAGGGAGGACCGGATCCTCCAGGTCTGGACCTGGGACGAGATGTGCGACCAGCAGGCGGGCGTCACCGCCAGCAGCGCCATGGTCTTCAGCGACGAGCGGGGCCGGCGGCTGCTCACCCTCGGGAACCAGCGCGCCGGGTTCGACCCGGGACAGTGTGCCGACCGCAGCCGCCGGTCGGTCCTGGCGACCTGGCCCTAGCCCAGACCGGCCGCTATGGCACCTCGGTGGTGGCGTCGGGGTCGAGGTCGTAGCGCTTGATGGCCTCGGCGACCCGGTCACGGTCGATGTCGCCGGCCAGGGCGAGCTCCTGGAGGACGGCCACGGCGATGTTCTCGGCGTCGATCTTGAAGTGCCGGCGCAGGGCCGGGCGGGTGTCGGAGCGGCCGAACCCGTCGGTGCCGAGGATCGTGTAGGGGCGGGGCACCCAGCGCGAGATCTGGTCGGGGACCAGCTTCATCCAGTCGCTGACGGCCACGATCGGGCCATCGACCTCGGCGAAGGTCCTGGTCACCAGGGGGACCCGCTGGTCCTCGGTCGGGTGCAGGCGGTTCCACTCCTCGCAGTCGAGGGCGTCCTGGCGCAGCCGCTGCCAGCCGGGGGCGCTCCAGACGTCGGCGGCGACGTCGAAATCCTCGGCCAGCAGCCGCGCGGCCCGCAGGGCCAGCGGCATGGCGCTGCCCGAGGCCACGATCTGGGCCCGCAGGGGGCGGTCGCCCTCGGCGGCCTGGTAGCGGTACAGGCCCTGGAGGATCAGCTGCTCGTCCAGCCCCTCGGGCATGGGCGGCTGCACGAACGGCTCGTTGTAGACCGTCAGGTAGTAGAAGACGTCCTCGGGCTGCTCGCCGTACATCCGTCGCAGCGCCTCCTCGACGATCACCGGGATCTCGAAGGCGAAGCTCGGGTCAAACGTCACACAGGCCGGGTTGGTCGTCGCCACCAGGGCCGAGTGGCCGTCCTGGTGCTGGAGGCCCTCGCCGTTCAGGGTCGTCCGCCCGGCCGTGGCCCCGATCAGGAAGCCTCGGCAGCGCTGGTCGGCGGCGCTCCACATCGAGTCGCCGGTGCGCTGGAACCCGAACATCGAGTAGAAGATGTACAGCGGGATCATCGGCTCGCCGAAGGTGGCGTGGCTGGACCCGGCGGCCGAGAACGACCCCATGGCCCCGGCCTCGGTGATCCCCTCGTGCAGGATCTGACCCTTGGTGTCCTCCTTGTAGGAGAGGACCAGCTCGCGGTCGACGGCGTCGTACGTCATGCCGCGGGGCGAGTAGATCTTGAGCTGGGGGAAGAACGAGTCCATGCCGAAGGTCCGGGCCTCGTCGGGGATGATCGGCACGATCCGCCGGCCAACGTCCTTGTTGCGCAGCAGGTCCCGGATGAGCCGGACCAGGGCCATGGTGGTGGCGACCTCCTGCTTGCCCGAGCCCTTCTTGAGCTGGGCGTACAGCTCCCGCTGGGGGAGCTCCAGGGGGCCCGAGCGGTCGACCCGGGCCGGGACTGGGCCGCCGAGGTCGCGGCGGCGCTCAAGCAGGTACTTGTGCAGGTCGGAGTCCTCGGGCGGCCGGTAGTAGGGCGGGTAGCCCTTCTCCAGGGCCTCGTCGGGCACGTCGATGCCGAGGCGGTCCCGGAAGGTGTTGAGGGTGCCGCGGACGAACTTCTTCATCTGGTGGGTGGCGTTGCGGGACTCGAACTCGCGGCCCAGCCCGCGGCCCTTGATGGTCTGGGCCAGGATCACCGTCGGCTGGCTCTGGTGGTCGAGGGCGGCCCGGTAGGCGGCATGGACCTTGCGCAGGTCGTGGCCGCCCCGGTCGACGGCCAGGGCGACCACCTCGGCGTCGGACAGGCCGTCGACCAGCCGCCGCAGCCCCTTGGTGTCGAACAGGTGCTCGCGGATGTAGGCCGGGCTCTCGGCGGCCAGGGTCTGGAACTGGCCGTCGGGGGTCGCGTTCAGCTTGGCCACCAGCTCGCCAGTCTCGTCCCGGGCCAGCAGGTCGTCCCAGAGCCGGCCCCAGACGACCTTGACGACGTTCCAGCCAGCCCCGCGGAACAACGACTCCATCTCCTGAATGATCTTGCCGTTGCCCCGCACCGGGCCGTCGAGGCGCTGGAGGTTGCAGTTGAGCACGAAGGTCAGGTTGTCGAGCTGCTCGCGGCCGGCGACGGTCAGCGCCCCCTGGGCCTCGGGCTCGTCCATCTCGCCGTCGCCGACGAAGGCGTAGACCCGCGACCCGGAGGTGTCGGCCAGCTCCCGGTGCTGGAGGTAGCGGTTGAAGCGGGCCTGGTAGATGGCGTTGAGGGCGCCGAGGCCCATCGAGACGGTGGGGAACTCCCAGAACTCGGGCATCAGCCGCGGGTGCGGGTAGGACGACAGGCCGCCAGGCTTGCTCTCCTGGCGGAAGGCGTCCAGGTTCTCCTCGTCGAGCCGGCCCTCCAGGAACGCCCTGGCGTAGACCCCGGGGGCGGAGTGGCCCTGGAAGAAGATCTGGTCCCCGGCGCCGCCCTCCTTGCCCCGGAAGAAGTGGTTGAAGCCGACCTCGAACAGCTCGGCCGCCGAGGCGAACGAGGCCATGTGCCCGCCGACGCCCAGCTCGGGACGGTTGGCCCGCGACACGATGGCGGCCGCGTTCCAGCGCACGATCGCCAGCAGCCGCCGCTCCAGCTCCTCGTCGCCCGGGTAGTCGGGCTCGGCCGAGGCCGGGATCGTGTTCACGTAGTCGGTGGAGGGCAGCGGGGGCAGGCCGACGTCGAGGGTGCCGGCGTGGCCCAGGACCTTGCGGAGCAGGAAGCGCGCCCGGTCCGGCCCCTCGCGCTCGACGACGTCGCTCAGCGACTCCAGCCAGTCTCTGGTCTCGTCGGGGTCGGGGTCGGGAAGCTGGTCCAGCTCCCCAACCGCGGTGACCTTCTCGCGCTCCTTGCTCACCGTCGGCTCCCTGGGTCCGGGGGGTTCGTCCTCTCCGAGGACACCTTAGTCGCCGTCGCCGACCACTACCATGACTGCCGTGTTCGAGGTGCTGTGGCTCGGGATGCTGCTGGGCGTGGGGGCCGCCCTGTCGGTCGGGCCCATCTTCGTGGTCATCATCCAGCAGGCCGCCACCAGCGGGTTCGGGGCCGCCTTGCGGGTCATCCTCGGGTCGGCCACCGCCGACCTGGTCCTGCTCCTCCCGGCCCTGGCCTTCGCCTACATCATCCGGGCCCTGGACCGGAGGGCGCTGTGGGTCGGGACCGTCGGCGCCCTGTTCCTGCTGTACCTGGCCTGGCAGGCGGCCCGGGACGCGGTCGCCCTGTGGCGCCGGGACCGCCAGCTCGAGGCCGACGGCCGCTGGGCCTTCTGGAAGGGGGTCGCCGGCAACCTGGCCAACCCCCTCACCTGGACGTTCTGGCTGGCCACGGGCACCCCGGCGATGCTGGCGGCCCAGAGCGCCGGAGGGACGGCCGGGCTGCTGCTGTTCACCGCCGTCTGGTTCCTGGTCGCCTCGGGCCTGGAGGCGGTGATCGCCCTGGCCGTGGCCCGGTCCGGCCGGCGGGTCGGGCCCCGTGGGCAGGCCTGGCTCACCGGCATCTCCGCGGCCGCGTTCCTCGGCCTGGCCGTGACCCTGGTCGCCCGCGACGTCCTGCCCCGCCTCGGCTGATCAGGTCGGCTCTCCGGGGGCCTAGGCTTGAGGCCCCCGGACCCCCGGCCGAGGCTCGGGTCGGGCCCGGGCGGCGGCCAGCTGGGCCAGGACGACCCCGGCCACGACCAGGGCGGCGCCGGCCAGCTGGGCCGGGTTGAGGTGCTGGCCGAGCAGCAGCCAGGCGAAGGCGGCCGCGAACACCGGCTCGGCGGTGGCGGCGATCCCGGCGGTGGCGGCGCTGATCACCCGCACCGCCCCGACGGCCAGGGCGAACGGCAGCAGCGTGCCCAGCAGCCCCACCCCGAGCACGGCCCCGGCCACGGCCGGGTCGGCCAGGGTGGCCCACGGCCACGACCACCAGGGCACGGCCACCGACCAGATCGCCACCGCGAACAGGAACCCCCACAGCAGGGTGGTCGCCGGCTCGGCCCCCCGCCGGCCGGCCAGCTCCGCCGACAGCAGGTAGGCGGCGAACAGCACCGCCGAGGCCAGCCCGGCGGCCAGCCCCACCATGTCGAGCCCGCCCAGTCCCTCCAGGGCCCGGCTGACCAGCACCGCCCCGGCCAGCGAGAGCCCGGCGGCCGTCCAGGCCAGCCGGCCCCCCTCCGCCCCGGCCCGCCCCCGGCGCCGCAGCAGCAGGGTGGTGGTGGCCATCAGGATGGCCGGCCCGGTGTACTGGAGGGCCACTGCGACCCCCACCGGCAGGTGGTCGATGGCCAGGTAGTAGGTGAGGTTGACCGCGGCCACGCAGGTCCCGAACCCGGCCAGGGCCGGCCAGGTCCCCGGCGGCGGCCGCAGCAGCCCGGGCCGCCGCCAGGCCAGGAACGGGGCCAGCGCGACCAGCGCCACCGCCACCCTGGCCTCGGCCAGCCGCACCGGCGGCACCCCACGCTCGAAGGCGTACTTGGCCAGCACCGCCGCCATCGCCCAGCAGGCCCCGGCCAGCACCACCCTGAGCAGGGCGCCGACCACCACACCCCGGTCCGGCCGGGTCTCGGCACGCATCCCCCAACAGTAGGGGTCTAGGACCGCGCTTGGCTGGGAACACCAGGCCAAGCAGGGCTGCCGGACTGGAGGAAGGACGGACCATGGCACGGACGTGGCGACGGCGGCGGACCAGCACCCGCCGCAGGAACGGGTACCGGCGGGGGCGGTCGGGGATCGACCCGCTGTTCTGGGTGGCGCTCGGGGTGGCGGTGCTGATCGCCCTGTTCGTGGTCGTCCGCTGAGCTCAGCCGGGCAGCAGGTGGCGGGCGGCGATCGCCGGGGGCGGGGTGCCGTTGGCCAGCAGGCGGTCGTGGAAGTCGCGGGGGTCGCCGCCGACCCGGTCGCGGAGGGCGAGGATCTCCAGCTTGCCCAGGGTGTAGGCGAAGTAGCCGGGGTCCCAGGTGCCGCGGACGGCCTCCAGGCGGGCGTGGTCGGGGTCGAGGCCGGCGGTGGCCTCGAACTCGGCGGTGGCCTCGTCCAGGGTCATGCCCTGGGTGTGCATGCCGACCGCGCACAGCAGGCGGGCCGCCCGGACCAGGGCGTCGGTCCGCATGGCGACCTCGGCCTCGGGGTCGCCGGCGCGGAAGCCGGCGTCGAAGGCCGCCTCCTCGCAGTAATGGGCCCAGCCCTCGCCGAGGATCTCGTTCCACAGGGCGGTCGCGACCCGGCTCGGGGCCCGGCGCAGGTGCAGCTCGTGGGCGTGGTGGCCCGGGTAGGTCTCGTGCAGGCTGCAGACGGCCAGGATGTGCGGCTCGAACAGGGCCAGCCAGCGCCTGGTCCGCTCGGTGTCCCACTCGGGCAGCGGTGGGGTCAGGTAGTAGCGGAAGCTGGACGGCGGCCCGGGGTCGAACGGCCCCGGGGCGTGGTGGAAGGCGAGGGCCCCGCGCAGATAGGGCGGGGCCGCCTCGACCCCGGGGGGCTCGTCGGCGGGCAGTGACATGAAGCCGCTGTCGGCCACGAACCGGCGGCACTCGGCCACCGAGGCCCGGGCCGCGGCCAGCAGCTCGCCGGCCGCCGGAGCCCGCTTGGCCGCCCGCGCCCGGACCTCGGCCGGCGGCACCCCGGCCGAG
>JASLBL010000385.1 GCA_030146615.1 Actinomycetes bacterium | reverse complement strand
AGCCTTGCCTGGCTGGTCGACTTCCGTTACCTGCAGGTCCGCCATGGGCGCCGCGCCGACTACCTCCAGGCCTTCCTCCATCTGGCCTGCGCGCTAATCTGCGCCCGCTTCCTCCAACCCTTATGAAACCGCCCTCTAAGCCCACCGTCCGGCTCAACGTGGTGCTGATGAGCGCTGCTGTCTCATGGAGCACCATGCATACGCCGGACGGCTGCGGGATATTGCCCGTGGCTGGAGGAGGGTGCATGCGCTACCAGGTCGGTGCCGAGGAGCTAGAGCGCGTCCCGTCCATGGCGCACCGTCCCGACGGGACGTTCCGGTCAGTCAGGTCGGCCCCGGTCGGGCCAACCCATGCCGTGGCGGCCGCCTCGGACGCCGCCGCTTGTGGCATCCCGGCCCGCCGGCTCCATTTGCTATTCCGGCTTGGACCAACCGCGGGTTCGCAGGTGGCGCAACCAAGATCCGTCTGCCCGCGAACTTCACGCTGCAACAGCTCATACACAGCAGCGCCCTACAGGACTCATGGCAGCCGCCCATTCAATCCGCCCGTCATAACGGATGAAGCGTCGCCGTTCGCTCTACGCTCGACCCGCAATCATCCAAGGAGAGCAGTGCACCGGAGGTGGCCTACCTTGCGTCTGTTCGGGCCGATGGCCCGGCATATCAGTAGCGGTAGCGGCTCATGGTGACGTTGCTGGGGTCGATGAGGGCGGCGCTGTCGCCGTCGTTGTTCCAGATCGGCCGGCCCGACCCGAGATACAGATGGCCGGCTCTGGTCGTCCCGCGACCGGTGTGGATCCGCACGGTGGCGCCCTACTTTAGCGTGTAGCTTGCCAGGGAGAACCGCTGGCTGCGCTCCCCGGCATCCAGATTCCAGCCAGCCAGGTTGATGGCAGCCGCGCCGGTGTTGCGGACCAGCGCGTACTCGCCGTTGAGGTTGCGGCGGTCGTCGCCGGCGGCGTCGGCGTGGATGCCCGTGATCGCTGCCCGGTCGACCACCAGCCGAAGCTTCGACTGATGGCCCCGATGTGGTCGGTGTCGCTGGCCTTGTAGACGCCCCACCCGCTCGTCCCGGTGGCCATGGGTCGCACCCGAAGCTGTAGCGCCCACTGGCCGGGAGGGTCTTCTTCTGGGCGGTGTACCAGGTCCGTCCGCGCTTGTGTTGGAGCCGGATCTGCTGGCCGCGGTGAGCCGGGATGACTTGGCCGCTGATGGTGGCGGTGCGGCCCAGCGCGATGCTGGCGCGGTTGAGCCGGGCGGTCAGGCGCACACCAACCCGCCGAGGTGATGCGCGGCCATGTGCGGATCGTCCCTGTCCAGCCGAGGCAACTCCGCGAGCGGATTGCGCGGCCAGCACCCGGGTCGGGCTGGGCATCCGGTCGCGCTGGACCAAGCTCAGCGCAAGGCCCCCCAAACCCACGATCAGGCCCCCGACACTCGCGCCTTGGTCCAGCTCCGACAAAGACCAGCCCGTCAGGCGGACAACAGCGCCAACCACCATGGCGCCGGCGACGGCCATAACCACCAGCCAGGGCCACCGCCAGCCCGCGACCATGCACCCAGCCTCGCATGGCCCTGGTCCGCCGTCGCTGAGGACCATTGCCGAGGTGGTCAGGGAGGCCTACCATCCGGCTAGGAGTGGCGTCTTTGGATGTCGCGTCTCGTATGAACGCGCGAAAGAACAACAGAGGGCGGCAACGTCTCCTCTGGACTTCGCTGGTGCACCAGTTATCCGAGGCGCCCCTCCCTAACTCCTAGGAGGGCACGTGGCCTTCGCAGCAGCGATCACGGTCCGTGAACACGTCCTCCGAACTGCACTGAAGGCCGCGTACGCGAACGGGTCCGACAGTGGCAAGAGGTTCGACGAGGACCTGTCGGGCGGCGGAATCGACATCGAACCCGACCTCTTCCTCGGCGAGCCCGACATCAACTGCGAGGGCGCCACGAACCTCCTGGTCGCCACCCTGCCGATGTGGGGCCCGGTGACGGTCACGGACGACGGGGTTGCCCACGTCGTGGACATCGTCGGCGAGATAGAGATGACGGTCACGCCCGAGTTCACGACGAGTCCGGAGGGAAGCGCCACGGAGTCCTCGGTCGTCGTGAACCCGATCACGGTCGTCATCAACGCTCGCCGCTGGGCGGCCACGGTCACCTCCGCCGGGACGCCGCCCAATATCGCCGCGCTCGTCACCGGCAACGTGTTCCGGAGCCGCTTCGAGCAGAAGTTCCGCCAGGGCGTCCTCGTCGGGCAGGTCACGCTGCCGTCGATCGATGCGAGCTTCCTCGGTCCGCTGGTCCACAGGGCGACGACGGTGGTTGGCCGGGTTCGCAACAGCGCCCTGCTGATCGGTATGAACTACGTCGACGACACGCACGACCTGAACGGCGATCCCGAGGACCTGCAGGACTTTGCGAGGGGCAACGACGTCGCCGGCGCCATCCACGCCAGCGCAGTGGACATCCTGCTCGACGAGGTGCACACCGAGCTGGTCGAGGGTGTCGAGGACGAGGGGGCGACGCTCGAAGACTTCTCGGTGCGAGCCCGCAACGGCTATTTCTCCGTCAGCGGGGCCGCTAGCAAGTCGTCGGGCACGGTGAACTTCTCGTTCCGGGTCGTGCCGACGATGGTTCACACCCGCCCGGGCGCCTACTTCCCGTACGCGCGCAAGCCGAGGCGGGTGCACAGCCGCACCTGGCCGGCGCTGGGTTTCCGCGTCGAAGGCGTCGAGACTGACGTGGAGCGGGCCTGGTGGGTGATCCTGTTCGGCGAGGTGATCCTCGGCGTCCTCACCGTCGGGTGGTCGATCCTCTACGTCGAGGGCATGGTGAGCGCCGCCGCCGCCAACTTCAGCGGACGGGTCGAGGCCGACCCGAACGCCGATCCCGCCCGGCGGCGGGATGGTCCGCCGGATCCGATTGGCCGGGGCGCCGGGTCTGGCGGC
>JASLBL010000362.1 GCA_030146615.1 Actinomycetes bacterium | reverse complement strand
GGGAGCGGGGATCGGCTGCGGGAAGGGTTCGAGGCGTGCTTCGGCGGGCTGGCCGCGATCGGCCAGGACCCGGCCGGGGGCTGGACCCGGCTCGCCTGGACCGACGAGGACCACGCGGCCAGGTCCTGGTTCGAGGCCGAGGCCGGGGCCCGCGGCCTGACCGTCGAGCCGGACCCGGCCGGCAACCTCTGGGCCTGGTGGCCCGGGCCGGGGGAGGCCGAGGAGGGTGGCGTGGTCGCGGTCGGGAGCCACCTGGACACGGTCCGGCGGGGCGGGGCCTACGACGGCGCGCTCGGGGTGGTCAGCGGGCTTGTCGCGGTCGGGGAGCTGATCGCCCGGGGGGTCGAGCCGCGGCGGCCGGTGGCGGTGGTGGCGTTCGCCGACGAGGAGGGCGGACGGTTCGGGGTGCCGACGTTCGGGAGCCGGCTGCTCACCGGGGCCCTCGACCCGCCGGAGGTGCTCGGCCGCGCCGACCAGGACGGGGTCACCGTCGCCGAGGCGATGGCGGCGGCCGGGATCGACCCCGAGCGTGCCGGGCCCGACCCGGCCCGGCTGGACCGGCTGGGCGCGTTCGTCGAGCTGCATGTCGAGCAGGGGCGTGGGCTGGCCGACCTCGGCCAGCCGGTCGCGCTGGCCAGCGCCATGTGGCCTCA
Source organism: Actinomycetes bacterium (assembly GCA_030146615.1). Lineage (GTDB taxonomy): Bacteria > Actinomycetota > CALGFH01 > CALGFH01 > CALGFH01 > CALGFH01. Next base: position 5,532 of record JASLBL010000362.1, on the reverse strand, counting down.
CGGGCGCTGGCGGCTCACCCTGACCGGGGAGGCCAACCATGCCGGCACGACCCGGCTGGCCGACCGGCGCGACCCGATGCTCGGCCTGGCCGCGGCCGTCCTGGCCGCCCGGGCCGCCGCCACCGAGCTGGACGCGGTCGCGACCGTCGGCCGGGTCGAGGTGGACCCGAACTCCAGCAACTCGGTCCCCGGCCGGGTGTCGGCCTGGCTGGACGCCCGGGCCGCCAAGGACCAGACCCTCGACTGGCTGGTCACCGCCTTCCAATCCGCGGTCGAGGACGCCGCCGGCCGCAACGGCCTCACCGCCGGGCTGACCCCCGAGTCCCGCAGCCCTGGGGTCACCTTCGACGGCGACCTGACCGCCCGCCTGGACGCCCGGCTGCGAGCCGACGGCCTCGAGCCCCCCGCCCTGCCCACCGCCGCCGGCCACGACGCCGGCGCCCTGGCCGCCGCCGTCCCCACGGCCATGCTGTTCGTCCGCAACCCCACCGGCACCAGCCACAGCCCGGCCGAGACGGCCGAGCTCGCCGACTGCCTGACCGGCGTCCAGGCCCTTGCCTCGGTGATCGAGGACCTCGCGTGCCGCTGACCCCCGGCCGGTCCCGGCGGCCCCCGCGGCCGTGAGCGCCTGGTTCGCCGACCTGGCCTGGCTGGGACCCGAGCGGGGGGTGGCCGAGCGGGTCCTCGTCGACGTCGAGGGGGAGCGGATCGCGGCCGTGACCGAGGGGGCCGACCCGCCGGTGGGGGCGGACCGGCTGGGCGGGATCACGGTCCCGGGGCTGGCCAACGGGCACTCGCACGCGTTCCACCGGGCGCTGCGCGGGCGCACGCATCGGGGTGGAGGGGACTTCTGGAGCTGGCGGGAGCTGATGTACCGGGTCGCGGGCGTCCTCGACCCGGACCGGTACCTGGAGCTGGCCACGGCCACCTACGCCGAGATCGCCCTGGCCGGGATCACCGCCGTCGGGGAGTTCCACTACCTGCACCATGACCCGGCCGGCCGGCCGTACGCCGATCCCAACCGGATGGGGGAGGCGCTGGCCGAGGCGGCCGGCCGGGCCGGAGTCCGGCTCACCCTGATCGACACCTGCTACCTGCGGGCCGGGTTCGACGGCCAGGCGCTGGCCGGCGCCCAGGTCCGCTTCGGGGACGGCGACGCCGGCGCCTGGGCCGAGCGGGCCGGGGCCCTGCGGGACCGGCCCGGGGTCCGGGTGGCCGCCGGCATCCACAGCGTCCGGGCGGTCGACCCGGCGGCCATGGCCACGGTGGCCGCCTGGGCCGAGGACCGCCGGGCCCCCCTGCACCTGCACCTGTCCGAGCAGCCGGCCGAGAACCAGGCCTGCCTGGCCGCCACCGGCCGCACGCCGGCCGCTCTGGCCCACTCGGCCGGGGTGCTCGGCCCCCGGACCACCGCCGTCCACGCCACCCACCTCACCGGCCAGGACATCGCCCTCCTCGGGTCCACCGGCACCGCCGTCTGCCTCTGCCCGACCACCGAGCGCGACCTGGCCGACGGGGTCGGCCCCGCCCGGGCGCTGGCCGACGCCGGCAGCCCCCTCTGCCTCGGGTCGGACAGCCACGCCGTCGTCGACCTGTTCGAGGAGGCCAGGGCGGTCGAGCTCGACGAGCGCCTGGTCACCGGGCGCCGCGGCCATCACCGGCCGGCCGACCTCCTGGCCGCCGCCACCGAGGCCGGCATGGCCGCCCTGGGCTGGGAGGCCGGCCGCCTGGCCCCCGGCCAGCTGGCCGACCTGGTCACCCTCGACCTGGGCTCGGTCCGCCTGGCCGGCACCCGGCCCGCCGACGCCGTCGACCAGCTGGTGTTCGCGGCCACCGCCGCCGACGTCACCTCGGTGGTGGTGTCCGGCCGCCAGGTGGTCCGCGACCGCCACCACCTGCTGGTGCCCGACGTCGGCGCCGCCCTCGACCGCGCGATCGCCGCGCTGGCGACCGCCTAGCCCGGCTGGCGGCCGAGCACCACCTGGAGCAGGCGCTCGGCGGTGCCCTCGGACTCGTCGTGGACGCGGGGGGTCGGGCCGCCGCCGGCGATGTCGACGTGGAGGGTGGCCAGGCCGGCTCGGCGCTGGAACAGGGAGGAGCGGACGCTGCCGCTCTGGGCCTTGGCGACCGGGACGGCGGTGGTGACCCGGATGGCGACCCCGACCCGGGCGTAGAGGAAGCCCTGGCGGGTCGCCTGGCCGAGGTTGCGGTAGGCGGCCAGGCCGAGCGCCACGGCCAGGGCGAGCACGGGCGGGGCGAGCACCGCCAGGGCCGCCGGGACGGCCAGCACGTCCAGCGCAGTCAGCCGCCACAGGGGGAGGGCGACCGCGGCCATGAGCAGGGTCGCGACCAGCACGCTGCGGATCACCGCCCGGCGGCGGGCCGCCGGCGGCGGGAGGAGCAGCCGCGGGACCGGCGTCGCCCCCGGCAGCAGCTCCTCCAGGACCCGGTTGACCTGGACACGCTGGAGGATCGGGATGGCCAGGCGGCTGGCCGTCTGGTCGGCGCCGCCGGTCCGGCCGGCGCTCTGGATGCGGATCGAGGCCAGGCCGAGGGCCCGGCGCAGCAGCGACTCCTCGATCCGGACCACCTGGAGCCGGGCCAGGGGCAGGACCGCCTCCCGGCGCTCCAGCAGCCCGCGCCGCACCACCAGGTCGTTCCCGGCCCGGGCGAGGGTGAAGCCGTAGTCGGTCACGATGCTGGAGCCGGCGGCCAGGCCCAGCCACACGACCACCCCGAGCACGGCCACGGCGGCGAAGGCGGCCGGGGTGGTCGGCGCGACCGCCTCCGGGTCGAACCGCGCGAACAGCCAGTCGGACAGGCCGGGGAACCAGTCGCTGGCCTGGCTGAGGGGGCCGAGCACGACCAGCGCGGCCGCCGCCCGCGACCCGGTGATCCCGGCCAGCATCACCTCGCCCAGCCCGAGCCGCAGCAGCACCCGCTCGGCCCTGGGCGTGTCCAGGTCGGCCTCGGCCGCCGCCTGGCCGGCGGTGGCCGGCCCCTCGGCCGTCCCACCCTCGGCCGCCTGCCCCTCGGCCGCCCGGCCGCCCGGGGCGGCCGTCAGCCGGGCCTTGGCCTTGAGGAGGCTGGCCCGCAAGGCCCGGGCCTCGTCGAGGGTGACCACGTCCAGGTCGACCTCGGCGGCCGACCCGCCCCCGGCCGTCTCGACCCGCAGGGTGGCCACCCCGAGCAGGCGGTGCAGGGGCTTGCGGACCAGGTCGACCTGCTGGATCCGGTCGAACGGGACCGCCCGGAGCTTGCGGGCCAGCACCCCCTCCTCGAGCCGCAGGGCCCCGCCCTCCAGCGAATAGGTCCGGCGCAGCCACTCGATCGTGCTCCAGGCCAGCAGCACCAGCGCCCCCAGTGCGAGCAGCCAGAACTGCCGCCGCGCCGCCACCAGCAGGGCCAGCGGCCACAGTCGCCAGGCGTGCCCGACGGCGAAGAACACCGGGCTGAGCACGTGCAGCCGCCGCGGCCCCCCGCCCTCCAGCGGGACCGCCGGCGTCTCCGGCGGCGGCCCGGCGTCTGGAGCCGACGGCGGGTGCAGGTCCGGCGGGGGCTGGCCCGGTTCCTCAGACCGCATCGCCGTGGCCGGCCCTGGCCAGGATCAGGCGCCGCAAGCCCTCGGCGTCGGTGGCGGCGATGCCGGGGATGGTGGCGTCGGTGCCGGCCGAGGCCGTGTGCACCACCAGCCGGGCCAGGCCGACGGCCCGCTCGACCGGCCCCTGGGCCACGTCGATGTGCTGGACCCGGAAGTAGGGGATGGCCGAGTGGATTCGCTTGACGATCCCGTGGCGCAGCTCCAGGGCGTCGTCGGCGACCTGGTAGCGCCAGACCCGGTAGTTGGCCCGCGGCAGCCACCAGGCAGCCACGCCGCCCGCGACCGCGACCAGCCCGGCGGCCAGCCCGGGCGGCCCGGGGACCTCGACCCCGGCCAGCCTGGCCCCGACGTCGACGGCCAGCACCAGCAGGGCGAGCACCCCGTAGCCGATCGCCTCCTGCACGGTCCAGACGGTCACCACGCGGCGGTCGAGCTCCCTGGCCGCGACCCAGCTCTCGGTTGCGTCGGTCATCTCCCGCCCAGCCTATCGGCAGCGGCCCCCGTCCACACGGACGGCGCTCGACGGCCGCCAGCGGCCGGCGCCGATAGAATGGGCACATGAGCAGCCTCCCCATCCCAGCGTTCACAGCCCCCCGCCAAGTGCTGCTGGCCGCGCCCCGCGGCTACTGCGCCGGCGTCGAGCGGGCCATCGACATCGTCGAGGTCGCCCTGGCCACCTACGGCCCCCCGGTCTACGTGCGCAAGCAGATCGTCCACAACCTGCACGTGGTCAGGGACCTCGAGACCAGGGGGGCGGTGTTCGTCGACGAGCTCGAGGAGGTGCCCGAGGGCGCGACGGTGGTGTTCTCGGCCCACGGCGTCGCCCCGTCGGTGCACGCCGAGGCCAAGACCCGCGGCCTGCGGGTGGTCGACGCCACCTGCCCGCTGGTGACCAAGGTCCACCAGGAGGCGCGCAAGTTCGCCGCCAAGGGCTACGACATCGTGCTCGTCGGCCACGAGGGCCACGAGGAGGTCGTCGGCACCATGGGCCACGCCCCCCGGGCCGTCCACCTGGTCGGCGACGAGGACGAGGCGGCCAGGGTCGAGGTCGCCGACCCCGAGCGGGTCGCCTACCTCACCCAGACCACCCTGTCGGTGGACGAGACGGCCGGGGTGATCGGCGCCCTCCGGGAGCGGTTCCCGGTGCTGGCCGGGCCCCGCTCCGACGACATCTGCTACGCCACCCAGAACCGGCAGGCCGCGGTCAAGACCCTCGCCCGCGACTGCCAGCTGGTCCTGGTCATCGGGGCCGAGAACTCCTCCAACTCGGTGCGCCTGGTCGAGGTCGCCCGGGCCGCCGGCTGCCAGGCCCACCTGGTCTCGGAGGCCTCCTCGGTCGATCCGGCCTGGTTCGAGGGGGTCGACACCGTCGGCATCAGCTCGGGCGCCTCCGCCCCCGAGTGGCTGGTCGACGACCTGGTCGCGGCGCTGCGGGAGCGGGGCGCGACCGAGGTCCGCGAGGTCGAGGTCGTCCCCGAGGACGTCCACTTCGCCCTGCCGGGAACGCTGCGACGCGACGCCGAGGCGGTCCGGGCCGGGGGCGTCGGGGGGACCGCCGGGATGGTCCCCCGGTCGGTCGGACGGCCCGGCGGCTAGATGGCCTCGAAGGACGGCGGCGTCTACGTCGTCGGGGCCGGGCTGGCCGGGCTGCGCTGTGCCCGCCGCCTCCACGAGAAGGGCGTCGCCGCCACCGTGCTCGAGGCGACCGACGGGGTCGGCGGCCGGGTCCGCACCGACCGGGTCGACGACTTCCTGCTCGACCGGGGCTTCCAGGTCCTGCCGACCGCCTATCCCGAGGCCGGCGACGCCCTCGACTACCGGGAGCTGGAGCTGCACCCGTTCTACCCGGGGGCGATGGTCCGCACCGGCGGCCGGTTCGTGACCGTGGCCGACCCGTTCCGCCGCCGCTGGGACGGGCTGCGCACCGCCCT
>JASLBL010000311.1 GCA_030146615.1 Actinomycetes bacterium | reverse complement strand
GGACCAACCGACGCAGCAGCCACAGGGATCCACCGTCGACGTCGCCCAGGCGAGGACGCGCAGCATCCCCTCGATCTCGATCTGGAGCTGCAGCGCCGACCAAGGCCCTTGCCATCAGCTTGCGCCGGACCAGCACCCGGCTGCGGCCGGCGACCACAATGAGAAGCAGGAACACCTGGGATCGATGGGACGCCCGGTTGGCGGTCCTGGACGGCGGATCCTGGATCGCCGACCCTCTCTGGGAGCGCTGGGGGCCGGTGCTCGAACCCGCGGGCATGGATCGGGACCGCTTCGGTGGGATCGTCAGCGGCTACCGCCGGGAGCTGTGGCTGTGGGTCATGGGCGAGCGCACCTGGACCCAGTGCGCCGGCGGCCTCCTCGGCCGGGTCCAGCGCCGCCTCCCGCCCGGCCAGTGCACTCAACGGTAGCGAGCTGATCCGGCGCCGCCGGGTTGCCCGAACGCCAGGCCCAGCGTCGCGGCGGCCCTCGAAGAGCTCGCCCGAGGGTCGAAGCGGGCCGTTGTCGAGTTTCGGTTGATACCTGCTGGTGCCGCTGAGCTCAAGGACAAGGCAGCGATGCTCACCGGGCCGAACTGGCCGGTCGCGCGGCCGCCAGTGCGGTCCCGCGTGGCTGACGGACGACCAAGCGACCCGGCCGAGGCGGAGGCAGCTCGCTGACCTGCTACGCCGGCGGCACGGCGGCCGGCCACGCCGCCCCCGGCGGGCTCTCACCTCCCGGAATTGGAGATCCTGATAGGGCGCGCTGGCGTACCTGGGACCGGATCGGGTCGTCAGCGGTGGCGGTGTCAGCGGGTGATGGCCACCTTGAGGGCCTTGGTCTCGGCTGCCCGGCCGAAGGTGTCGTAGGCCTCCATGATGCTGTCGAAGCTGAACCGGTGGCTCACAAACTGCTGCGGCGTGAGTTTGCCCTGGGCGACGAGTCTAAGCAGCATCGGCGTCGTGGTAGCGCTCACCAGGCCGGTGGTGATCGCGATGTCCTTGATCCACAGGTCCTGGAGCTTCAGCTCCACCGACTTGCCGTGCACGCCGACGTTCGCCACCGTCCCCCCGGGGCGGATGAGGTCGGTGGCCATCTCGAAGGTCGCCGGCACGCCCACGGCCTCGATGGCGACGTCCACGCCCAGGCCGTCGGTCATGGCCAGCACCTGATCTTCCCAGCCCGGACCGCCGCTGTTGACGGCGTCAGTGGCGCCGAAGCCCTTGGCCTGCTCGACCCGGTTGGCGTCGAGGTCGATGGCGATGATGCGGGAGGCGCCGTAGAGTCCGGCGGTCATGATCGCCGCCAGGCCCACCGGTCCGGCGCCGATGACGGCGACGACGTCGCCGGGCTTGACGCGGCCGTTGCGCACCCCGATCTCGAAGCCCGTGGGCAGGATGTCGGACAGCATGAGTGCAGCCTCGTCGTGTACGCCCTCAGGCAGCTTGTGCAGGGAACTGTCGGCGAAGGGGACCCGCACGAATTCCGCCTGGGTGCCGTTGATGAGGTGGCCGAAGATCCAGCCGATGCCCGAGGTGCCCTCGTCGTCCAGACAGTGCGCGGGCAGCTGCTGGTGGCAGTAGGAGCACGAGCCGCAGGAGGTGATGCAGGAGATGATCACGCGGTCGCCCACGGCGAGTTTGGTCACCGCCTGGCCGACCTCGGTGATCGTCCCGACCCCTTCGTGCCCGAGGATCCGCCCGTCGGTCACCGCGGGGACGTCTCCCTTGAGGATGTGCAGGTCGGTCCCGCAGATCGTGGTCGTGTCGACCTGCACGATCACGTCCGTCGGGTCGATGATCGCCGGGTCGGGGGCCTCCTCCCAGGCCTTCTGACCGGGTCCGTGGTACACGAGCGCCTTCATCAGATGACCTCCTTGCCGTTGTGCGCCGACGCCGATCGGCCAGGCATCGCGGGTGCGCGCGCAGGACGCTCATCCTCGCGCCAGGACCGATCGCCCTCACCGGAAGAATCGTCCCAAGCGGGCAGCTCCTGCGCAACAGATCGAGCCGGTAGGGGTGGTCCCGCCGCTTGGCAGACGGCCACCGGCACCTAGGTGAGCCGACGGGGGATGAGCCTCCCGCCGGCCGTGATCGTTTGTGCCAAGCAGCCTGTCCAGGGCGGTCATGCACGCCGGCGCGAGGCGTTCGTGGTGCCACACAGGCAGGCGAACGACGACATGTGACCGAGGCGCTCGAGCGTGGAGGTACACAGAGCGCCTGAGGCATGACCTGCTACCCCTCCAACCGGTCCAACGCCTGACTGCCTCATAAGGAAGGCCGCCTCCGCCGCCAGCTGCGCTCGCTGCTGCGCGAGGCCTTGTCATAACCGATGACGGCCCTCGTCGCGCTCTACTGTCCACCCAATCAATCAAAGGACAGCAGTGCACCGCAGGTGCGGGCAGCTTGTGGTGGAGGCTGCCGGGACGACGGCGCCGGGGTCCGTTCCATACAGATTGAGGGCCTCCGACTGTCAGCAGGTTGTCAGCAACGATCCAACACGTGGCCGTGGGTCACATCACGGCGCCTCGTCCCTCAACCTCTGAGCAGGTTGATGTGGTGCCGAGCGAGGCGACGGAAGGCCGCGTGAGGTGGTGTGGATGGCATGGGATGCAAGCGGGTCATGAGCGTGTCGCGTGGGATGGGGCTCGGCCTGCATTCCGCCGCGGCATGTGTGGCGATGGCGAGAGCCAGAGCGACACCGCCGTGGGCTGCATCGTTTGGTCGACGACCTTGAGGAGTTCGGCCGAGAGCGTGTCGAGGGCAACTTGATCGCGCAGCCGGGCGCTGAATGCCTCCACGGTCCTGGTCGCGTCGTAGCGGCGGCGGTTGAACCGACGATCGACCACGGCTTGGACGCGGTGTCGGGCCGGCTGGAACAGGGCGGCCACGGCCAGGGTGGAGGCGGCCACGGCTAGGGCAGATTCCCCGGTGACGGGGTTGAGCAGCCGGCCGAGGCCGAACACGCCGACCGCATAGACCGCCCCGAGGAGCATGGTGAGCAGCCCGTAGACCAGGGTGCGGTTGATGACCCGGTCGATCTCATACAGTCGGTAGCGCAGGATCGCGATGCCGGCGGCGACCGGCATCGAGACCAGCACGGGCAGGGCGACCAGGGCGTTGAGCGGCCCGATCAACCCGTACTGGGATGGGGTCACGACCAGCACGAGCCCGGCGACGGTCACCGCGCCGGCGAATGTGAACCACTTCAGCTGCTGGCGCTCCACCCCGCGGGAGCGGCGGAACCGCACCAGCAGCGCCACCACTGAGGCGAGCCCGCACAACAGCAGCAGCGGGAGGCCGGCCTGGACGAGCAGCTGGACCAGGCGGGGGGCGTTCTCGAGCCCCTCCTGGTCGGAAGCGAGTAGGGCCAGGCCGCGCCGCGGCCAGGACCAGACCGCTCCGGGTCCGCAGATGAGGGCGATCGATGTGGCGGACAGCCAGGCCACGGGCCGCCAGCGGGGTGATGGTAGCCGCCCGTTGGGGAACAGCAGCAGGGCAAAGGTGATGAGCAGCCCCAGTCCTGGTGCCCAGGCCCAGTTGCCGAGCCAGCTCATCAGCTCCCCGCCGGGCAACGCGCCCGGGGCGGTGTCCAGCGTGTAGAGGGCGTAGGCCTCGCCGGTGACGGTTAGGCCATAGGCGATGCCGATGGCGCAGAAGATCCAGCCGAGCGGGTTTCGGGGTCGCCGCGCCGCGACCACCGCGCCGACCAGCGGAAAGGTGATTGCCAGCAGCACGATCCCGAGGACCTCGGAGTCCGTGATCCGGTGGCCGTTGAGGGATTCCAAGACCAAACCTACGACACCGAGGGTGAGGCTGGCACTGCACAGTAGCCAGGCCAGGGCCGTGACCGCCCGAGGCGACGCCCGGGGGCGTTCGTCCCCGCTCACAGGTGCGGTCACGCCGTGCTCCTTGTGTCGACCCATCGCCAAGCATCGTCCACTTGGGCCCACTGTCAGCGGGTGCGTCACCAAACGTCCCAAACGACCGTCTCACCATCGTTACGAGGCTCGTCACCAACAGTCCGGAAAAGCAGGTTCGGGGCCGGCTAGCGTGCTAAGCAGAGCTGGGACTTCGGGGCGATTGGATTCGAGGTCCTGACTCGTCGCTCCGGGGCGATCACGCCGTCGGCTACCGGCGCCGGCCGAGCGCGGCCATGGCTGCTGCCAGCCCGAGAGCAGTCACCAGCAGCGGCGACTCAACGGTGTCCCAGCCCGATGGACGGAGGCGTTGCCGCACCAGCCGCTCGCCCAGGTAGCCAGCGACCAGCGCTGCTCCCAAGCCGCCCAGTGCCTGGGCGGCGTGCCGGCTTGGCCGTCGGGCCACCGCGGCGGTCATGGCTGCCTGGGTGAGGAGTATCCACACCGGGGCGGACAGCGCGGTGCCCTTGAAGAGCACATCGCGGCCGATGTCGGCGACCTGGCCGTGCATCCAGAACACGTCGTAAGGACGCCGCCGTTGGAGTCCCACCATCATGCCAGCGACACCAGATGCCAGCGGGGCGGCCGACACGAGGACCAGCAGTGGACGAGGCCTCAGAGGCTGCACCATCGGGTCCCTCCTGCACCCAGCCGGTGACGGGATCGGCGATTGTATCGCCGTGCGCTGAGGGCTCTGCTCGCCGCCCCTGCCAAGCATCACCCGAGGAGTGAGAGCTCCAGTGGGCAAAAGGCGCCGTCCCCACACCTCACGGCTTTGTGACGGTCGAGGTCCATGGTCAAGCGGTCGATCGCCTACCGGCTCCAGGCGGCCAAGGCCACCGCCGGCGCCAAGGGTCAGCAGCGGGTCGCCCAGGAGCGCCGCGCCTACCAGGACGCCGCCTGCCGGCTCGCCGTCGCGATCGACCGGCACCGACAGGTTGGTGTCGGGGAGGGGATCGACCCAGAACCGCACGACCGAGCGCTGTGGGAGGTGCTTGGCGAGGTCCGGGTGCCGCACGGGAGCGAGCTGGTCGCCGCCGCCGACCTGCTCGGCGACGGCGTATGGCCGTGAGGATCCGCGGCGTGGGGATGCTGGTGGATGTCGACCAGCTCGCCACCCGGACCATGTACGGACGACATCATCTCGACCGGTTCGGTGTCGCTGGCGTTCTCCTCCAATGGATAACGTTCGGTGGGATGAAGACGAAGTCGCCGGGGTGGGCCTCACAGGGGCGATCGAGCTTGTCGCCGATCCACCAGCGGCCAACTCCGCGGAGCACGTAGAGCGCCGTCTCGGAGTCGCCATGATGGTGGGACACCGGTCCGGCCGTCGGCGGGGAGGATCGACAGGCCCATCCATAGTTCCTTGGCGCCGGTCAGCTTGGAGGACACCGCTTCGAAGCGCTGCAGCCCAAAGGTCTGGGCGGTGCTGTCATCCCGCGCCGCGGGCGGGATGACTCGAACTTCTGCCATGTATCTGCCTGCTTCATTCATGGCCGACGTGCTTGCGCTGGCCGGCGCCCGGCGCAGACGTCGGCACGCCCGGCCTCGTCGCGCCCGGGAGCAGGCCGAGCTTTAGGGCCGGATCGCCCGGCTTCCAGGTGCCGTACCGCTGTGACTTGTCGCCCATCTCCCTGGCTCGTCGCACCAGCTCCCGGCCAAGCTCTCGCTCGGTGGGCTCCCATCGGCGCAGGGCCGCGGGCACATCCCGACTGACGTCCTGGAGGGCCTCGGCCAGAGCCCAACCGTTCGCGGCCGCCTTGGCGGTCCCCGCGGCCGCATGCGGGCGCGCGGCGAACGCAGCGTCGCCGATCAGGCACACACGGCCGAATGCCATCCGGGGCACCTCGACGTCGACGATCGGCTGGATGAAGGGCTCCCTCGTGTCCTGCACGAGGCGGGCGAATACGGGCGGTAGTCGCCGCTCAGCGGTCTGCCGCAGCTCGGCGACGAAGCGGTCCTGCACGTACCCCGGCGGCATGGAAGCCGGTCGTGGCTGCCCGTGCCGGTCGGTCATCAGCGCATTCAGCTCTTCACCCGGCGCGACGTTGCGGTACCAGACCCAGTTGACTAGCCGCCGTCCAGGGGTGATCTCTCCGTCGGGCGAGGGGACCGGGTAGGCCAGGATCTGGCTGTCCGGCATCTGGAAATAGGTGAAGGCTTCGTGGAACTGGTCGAAGATGGCCCTTGGTGCCTCACGCTCCTCCACCAGCCCGCGCCAGCCGACATAGCCCGCGTAGATCGGCTCGACGTCCGGCAGCAGCACTCGGCGACCTGTCGAGGCGATGCCGTCGGCGCACACCAGCAGGTCGCAGCGCTCTTGGCGACCGGAATCGAATTGCACGGTCACGCCGCCTTCATCCTGCGCGAACGCCGCCAGCGCCTCTCCCAGGTGGTAGCGGTTCCGTCCGAACAGCCCCAGGAAGGAGCGGTACAGGGTGTTCCAGGCCGTGAACCGGAAGGCGCTGGCCTCCTCGTAGATGACGGAGCCGTTCCTATCGAGGTAGCGCAGCCAGCGGGAGGGCACGCTGATGTCCTCGACGCGGACGACCCCGTGCGTCTCGAAGTAGCGGACCGTGGCCGGTTGCAGGACGATGCCCGCGCCGCGGCTGGCGAGCTCCTGCGCCGAGCGTTCGAACACCTCAACCTCGCAGCCGACGTCCCGCAGGCACAGGGCGGCGTGCAGCCCTCCAAGGGACCCGCCGGCGGTGACGACACGGCATGAGTTGGCCGGAGCCGCCCGCGGATTGCTGGCCGCCATATCCGGCCTCCTTGATCTGAAGACGCGTCGGAACGAAGGCGTGTACGGCGGCTGCCGGTGCGCCTTTAAGGGCAGCCTGCACCGGTGGCGCGGTTCTACGACGCCTGCAGCACTACCTTGAGCGCATCGGTCTCGCTCGCCCGCGTGAAGACGTCGTAGGCCTCCATGGTCTGGTCGAGCGGGAAGCGGTGGGAGGTGAACGGCGAGGGGTCGATCTTGCCGGACTGGATGGCGCGCATGAGCTGCGGGATGACCAGGGTATGGGGGATCCCGGTCGTGATGGTGACCTGGGTTCTCCACAGCGTTTCGAGGTGGAGTGTGGCGGGCTTGCCGTGGACGCCGATGTTGGCGACGTGACCGCCCGGCCGGATGAGTTCCGTACACAGCTCGAAGGTGTCCGGAATTCCCACCGCCTCGATGGCGACGTCCGCGCCGAGCCCGTCCGTCAGCTCGTCCACGGTGGCCCTGGCCCGGTCAGGTGTGATGGCGGTGGTGGCGCCGAACTGCTCGGCCCACGTGCGCCGTGTCGGTGTCGGCTCGACGGCGACGATGTTGGCGGGGGAGAACAGCTTGGCCCCGAGGATGGTCGAGAGCCCGATCGGCCCGGCTCCGACGACCACGACCGTGTCGCCTGGTTGCACCTGGCCGTTGAGCACCCCGACCTCGTAGCCGGTGCACAGGATGTCGGACAGGTAGATGACCTGCTCGTCGCTGAGTTCCTCCGGCAGCTTGTAGACCGAGTTGTCCGCGAACGGCACGCGGGCGGCCTCCGCCTGCACGCCGTCGGCGATGTTGCCAAGCGCCCAACCCCCGTTGTCGTCCATGCACTGGCCATACTGGCCGATCCGGCAGTAGCGGCAGCGACCGCAGGCCGAGATGCAGCTCAGCACGACTCGGTCGCCGGGGCGGACCGAGTGCACACCGCTCCCGACCTCCGTGACGACCCCCACCGCCTCGTGACCGAGCACCCGGCCGGGTTGGACGGTCGCGACGTCGCCTTTGAGGATGTGGAGGTCGGTCCCACAGATCGTCGAACTGGTGATCTGGACGATGGCATCGGTGTCGGCGACGAGCTTGGGGTCCGGCACCTCCTCCCAGCGCTTGTCCCCAGGCCCGTGGTAGACGAGTGCCTGCACGGCATCCCCCTTTGGCCGGTGCGCTGGGGGAGGATGATCCGCTCGATGCCGGGCGGACGCGGACGGCGCATTGCGCGCCGCGCTGCCTCTCGCAGCGCAGCCCCGGATCTGACTGCGAACAGTATGCTCGAAGTGGCCGCCGGTTCCTACCCGGCCGGACAAACTTCCCAGCCTCCTGCAGATGCGACGGCCCGAGGCGGAGGTCTATGAGGGCTACAGATCGGCATTCGCCATGGGGATTGCAAACGACCACGGCGGCGGGGACGCTCAGCCTCACTGGACCGTTTGCCCGTCAGGGGAGGCAAGCGGTCGCGGGGCTGGAGTTGTGGGCGGAAGAGGCCGGTGTCCGGTTGACTGTCATCGACGATGGCGGCTCGAGATCGGCCGCCCTCCGGGCCTACGCCGACTGGCTCGATCGGGGCGTGGACCTGCTGATCGGCCCGTACGGCAGTGGGCTGGTTCGGGTGGTGGCGCCGTTGGTATGCGATCTGGGGCGGCTGCTCTGGAACCACGGTGGAGCGGCCGATGATCTGGCCCGGCCCGGGCTGGTGTCACTGCCAGCGCCGGCGTCGAGCTACTTCGAAGGTGCTGTGCGGGAAGCGGTGACCCGCCGGATGGATCGGCTACTTGTCGCCCGGGGCGCTGGACCGTTCGCCAGCGCGGTCACCCAAGGCGCGGTGGGGTGTGCATCCGGATGGGGGATCGACGCCCGGACGATCATGGTGGGCTCGCTGACCGCCGCCGACGCCGCCGATGCCGCGTTGTTGGTCGTTGGTCGTTTTGAGGAGGACGTGGCGGTGATTCGCCGCGTCCGAGGGTGGCCGCGATCACCAGCGCTCCTGGGCGCTGTGGCGGCGGGCCTCCCCGCCTTCGGTGAGCAGCTCGGACCAGCCGCGGAGGACGTGTTTGGGCCCGTGCAGTGGTGGCCGAGTCGGCGGCGACCCCAGGTCGGGGCATCGGAAGCCGACTTCGCCGGTCGCTACCGGCGCCGGACTGGCAGAGAGCCCTCCTATGTGGCCGCCCAGGCCGCGGCCGCCGGCTACCTGGCCCATGCCGCCCACCATCGAGGCTTGGCGGCCGAGACGGTGCGGCAGTGGAGGACCTCGACGTTGCTGGGGGACTTCGCCCTGGATGACGGCTGGCGTCAGGTGGGCCACCGGGTGCGGACCATCCGCTGGGAGCACGGCCGGATGGTCCCGGTCGGCCAGGCTCCGGCGGCCGCCCTCGGGTTGGATTAGAGTTGGCCCATGGCTGAGGTCACCGAGGAGGGAACCTTCGATCCGGCCGAATTCCAGGCCGAGCTTGCGGTCGCGGCGAGCAATCTTGAGGTGGGCACGCGGCTGTGGTTCCAGAACGACCGGATCAAGGTCTGGGAGGTCAACCTGGCACCGGGCGAGCGGGGGCCGTTCCACGCCCACACCCATCGGTACTTCTGGACGGTGGTGGAGCCTGGGGTCGGCCGCCAGCGATCACCCGACGGCACCGTCAAGGTCCGACGCTACCAGGTCGGCGACACCCAGTATTCCGAGCACTCCCCGGCCGACCCGATGGTCCACGACCTGGAGAATGCCGGTAAGACGAGGCTGCGGTTTGTCACCGTGGAGCTACTCGACTGAACAGGAGGATGGCTGTGTCCTTCACCGTCGCCAAGGTCCTGGACGTGGCCCAGGGAGTGCAGGAGGGTCAGTTCACGGTCGGGTCGCGGGAGGAGAAGGCGTCCCTTGAGGACCTTGACCCGGTGTACCGGCAGTTGCTCGATGAGCCGGTGACGGCCGTGATCGCGGTGATGGGCGGGGATGGACGGCCCTGGCTGACGCCGGTCTGGTTCAACTACGCCGGGGACAAGGTGCTGCTCAACCTGGCCGAGCACCGCCGCAAGACCGAGTGGGTGCGACGCAACCCCCAGGTGACCATGCTGTTGATGAACCCCAAGAACGCCTACCACTGGGTCAGCATCAAGGCCACCGTCGAGCGGGAGATCGGTGAGGACGACCCGGTCGAGGGGCACCGGGCCACCGAGACCATCGACCAGGCATGGACCAAGTACACCGGCGCCGAGCCGCCCTATGGGCTGCGCGACCCGGCCATGGACGAGCGGCGGGTGCTGTTCGAGTGCCGGGTGGACAGCGTCGCTACCTTCGGGCAGCCCTAGCGGCGGTCGCGCTCGGCCGACTGGTGCCCGCGAGCCGCGAGGGCGGCAGGGGCGACCCGGAGCACGGCCGGTGAGCAGCTGGCCACGGGTCGCGGTCGTGGGGGGCTCGCTCGGCGGGCTGACCGCCGCGCTGGTCTTCGCGATCTGGGCTGCGAGCCGCGGGGCGGGCATCCGCGGCCAAGCCGGAGCTGGGCGACCATTCTATGTGGGTCCTCTGTCGGCGATCCCTTGTCGTGATCAAGAACGCGCTGAACCTCTGGCGTGCTCAGGCTGCCCGACGCCCAGGGCGTGCGGGCTCGCTCCCGCGAGACCCTGGCGTGCTGAGCGCTGGAAGGCATCGGGTGCCACGTCTCGCAGCCTTATGACAGAGATGTGAGGGTGTTTATTATAGCAATCGGCCCATCTGCGGTAGCGCGGCCGCCTCCGAAGCGATGGCTTGGCGAAGGTGGTTAATGCCGGTGCCGCTCTTGCTATCGACGGTGTACTGGCCGGCGAGCATCCCCGGAAAGGCCTGCCGGAGACGTGGGTAGTTCAGCTCCGGGTTGCGCTCGTCGCAGTGGGTGACCACCACCAGGACGCGGGTGTCCTCGCCAACCCGCAGGCGGGTGCGGCGCAGCCACCCTTCTACCTCGTTCTGCTCCTGGCCTTGCCGTGGCTGCCACACCACCAGGTACAGGGCGCGGCGGCTGAAGAAGAACTGGTGGGTAATGCGATAGACCTCTTGGCCGCCAAAGTCCCAGGTCCGCAGCGTCATCGCAGACCCAAGATGCGGGTGGGGCAAGCTGAGCGGCTGGATCTCGATGCCGTGCGTGGTCGGCCGGTCTTTCATAAACGGCTCGCCGCGCAGGGCAGCAACCAGCGAGGTCTTGCCCACATTGCCTTCTCCGACCAGCAGCACCTTCGCCTCATACTGCGGGGTGGCGTCCTCAAGGCTACGGAGGTAGGCGGCGATTGCGTCGACGCCCCGTTGTACCAACTCCGGCAATGGCTGATGCAGCGGATTCCCCTGAAGATGTAGCTCCAGTCCGCGTTCAAGGAGGTCCGCCAGCTCTTTAGGCAGGGTGGTGAGCTGGTTGTTGTCGGCGAGCAGCAATCTGAGGATGGCAAGTTGGCCAATCTCGGGTGGCAGGGTAGTGAGCTTGTTGGCGGAGAGGCCCAGCCCGCTGAGGTTGGTGAGTTGGACGATCTCGGGTGGCACGCTGGCGAGCTTATTCCCGCCGAGGTCCAGCGTTCCGAGGTTGGTGAGTTGGCCGATCTCAGGTGGCAGGTTGGTGAGCTGGTTGGATCCGAGGTCTAGCGTCCCGCTCCCTGAGCCTCCCTGATAGCGCTACTCACGGCCCCCAAAGCAGTGGCCACAGTGTCTCCCCTATTATTCAGCCCGCCTAGCGCAGTCCGGCTTGCTCCAGGAGACAGGATCTTATCCGGGGATGGTTGTGCCGCTAACCGCCCTCGGCGTCGCCAGTCCCAACCTTCGCGCCGCGCCGCACTCGGCCCAGGTCACCGGCCCAGCCCTGGTCTGCGGGGTCGGGCGGGTCGAGCCGCTCGCCTACGCCTCCCTCGAGGTGGTCGCCGGGGTCCTGGCCCCGGAACTGCAGTCCACCCTCACGGTGCCGCTGCTGGCGGCCATCCTCGGTCTGGTCGAGGCAGGTCCTCCACCGCACCCAGACCAGCATGGTGGTGAATAGCAGGGCGCCGGCCAGGATGGCGATCACGAGCCAGGAGCGGCTGGTGTAGGCGTCCACCGCGGCCATGATGCCCAGCACCAGTAGCCCAGTCAGCGCCAGGAAGACCCAGGACGGCCAGTGGGTCCGCCAGGTGCCGAGCTTGTGGCGGTGGGTGTGCAGGAGGAACCGGTCGATATCGTTGCTGTCCCAGACCGACCACAGCCGGCCGAGTAGCAGCGCCGAGACGATCACCACGGCGGCGGCCACCAACACCCCGGCCAGGTGCTGGAGGGGCAACTCCTTGATGAAGCCGCCGAGGATGGGGAGTTTGGCCAGCCACTCCTGCGCCCACAAGGTGAGCTGGCCGAGAGCGTTGCCCGGCTGTGTGTTCGTGCCCACTCCAACGTCGGCGCCCAGGCCGTCCCAGCCGGGGCCGCCCAGTCGCAGCGTGATCGCCACCGCCCCGAGCAGCCCGCTCACCAGCAGCAAGTTGCGGGCGTTGCTGCGGCACGAGGTCCGCCACCGGCGCCGGGCCCGGGCGTGCAGCAGCTGCTCGGGGTCGACCAGTGGCCGCTGCCCTCCGGTGCGCTCGCCTGCGGCCGCCAGCTCCTCAGCGGCCAGGGGGTCGGCCAGCGTCGTCGGCTTGGCGGCGAGACCGCCCGCGGCCGCGAGCTCGGAGGCGAGCTGGGACACGAACTCGTCGGTGTTGTCCGGGTAGTAGGAGTGGTCGGCCTGGACTGACCGGAGGTTGTAGACGAGCCGGGCGGTCGGGTGGACCGCCGGCGGCGGCTCCGGCTGCTCGTCGGCGGTGCCCGACCAGGTCTGCATCGGGCCGTTGGGGACGGGGTCGGCGGAGGAGTAGAAGTCCACCCAGCGCCGCACCGCCTCCTCGGGCAGGGCCAGCCGAGGGGCCTCCCTGACGCGCTTGAGTACCTGCATGGCGGCCCACAGGTACAGCCCGACGCCGAGCGACATGGCCGCCGCGCTGGCGATCAGGCGCGCCCCTGGCCAACCGCCCACCAGCAGCCCGGTCACGAGCAGGGTGGTCGTCCCCAGGGTGGCCAGAATCAGGGCGGCCGCCCACGAGGACCGGGCCGGTTGGGCGACGAGGCAGCCGGCGATGATGGCCAGGCCGCCGGCCCTGGCCCCGATCCCGGCCGTCCCGGGCAGGCTGAGGCCGCCCAGGAGCAGCACCAGCCCCGCGACGAGGGCGATCAGTCCGGCGATGCTTTTCCAGCCCAGCGACCGCAGCTTGGCGTCCTCGTGGAGCTCGCGGAAGACGTTCAGCCGGCGCACCCCGGACCCCACCGTGACGAACAGCTCCACGGGATCGTCCGCGCGCAGGGCACCCGAGCGCAGCAGGTCGTGGCAGAGGGCAGCGCCCTGGGAGTGGGCCACGATGGCCACCTTGCGGCAGCGCCGTTCGTCGTTGTTGAGCCAATCGAGGTTGCGGCGGATGCGCTGGACCATGGCGGCGCGGGCCAGGCCGTCGTAGGAGAACAGGTAGGCGTCACCCACGCCCTTGACCACGGTCGCGGTGATCGCGCTGACCCGCTTGCCGATCACCGGGACCCGCTGCACCACGGCCAGCACCACGCACCCAAGCATGGCCAGGACGGCCAGCACCGGGCTGAGCAGCCACAGCAGGCCGGCCAGAGAGAGGCGCTCCAGGCGCTTCTCGAACCGGCTGCGGGGCCGCGTGCGCATCGTCGGCTCGGGTTCGCCCTCGGCCCTCCTTTCCGCTACCTTCCGGCCAAGGGCTGCCTCGTCGAGTTCGTCGGGCTCGGGCCCGGGCGGCCGCGCGGCGGCAATGGCGTACTCGGCGGCCAGCCAGGGCAGCAGCGGCAGCACCCAGCGGTTGAATGCCTTAAAGGTGGGCGGCGAGATCTCGGCCGCCCACCAGCCCTCGGCGAGCAGCCAGCGCTGTTGCATTTCGGGCTCGCCGTTGTCGGAGTCGCCGGGTCGCCGGACCAGCAGGCTGGCGTGGGCTGGGGTGTCGCCGTCGGGGGTGCGGCGCTGGACGCCGGTCACCTCGACCAGAGCCTCGGGGGCGATCTTCTCAGCGCCCTCGGCCGGCGCCTGGCCGTCGACGCTGTAACGTCGCCGCAGCCAGCGCTGCAGCGACCCCCCAAACCTGGCCAGGGTGCTGTTCTGCTGCTGATCGCCGATGCCGTGGACGAACAGGACCCCGAGGTCGTAGTGCTGGGACAACCCGACCACCGCCCCTCTCGCGCGCGTACTTAGCTGGAAGCCTGCGCCCGCGGACCCTGCGGCGGCGGTGCCCCCCGGCACCGGTCCGCGGTGATCTTCGTCACAGCCAGACCGGTGACATACTTGAGCAGATTACGACGATCCGGACCGAGGCTGCGCTCGACTTTCTCGTTCTTCCACAGGGGCTGCTCCGGCGCCTGCAGATCGCTCAGCGACTGGGAAGGTCAGTGACTCCGAGACCGTGGCCGGTGAAGGCGATCAGGTCGCCCATGGTGAAGTCGCCCTTGACGACCGACGGCAGGAACGGCGTCCAGTGCGGCTCGTTGCGTAGATAGGAGGACGGGTCCTTCTCCAGCAGCCCCAGGAACACCTCGGCGACGATGCGGCCGCCGACCTGGCCCAGGTGGCGCCCGCCGGCCTGGACCTGAGCCTCCTTGAGCACGTAGTACCAGAGCGGCGCCGGTCCGCCACCCGGCAGCCCAAGATCGGCGTCCGACAGCACCTCGGCGCCCATGTACCAGGCCACGTCCTGGCCCGAGGGCAGCAGCAGTCGGGCGCTACGGGTGAGGTTGCGGTCGATCAGCGACGGCCGCTCGCCGCCGATCTCCGGAGGCAGCGCCTGGAGCGGGTCGGCGAGCTTGGCGTCGATGAGCCGAGAGGGCTGCAGCTCGTCCTTGCCGGCCCCGTCGACCTCAAAGAACCGGGCCCACTCGATGGTCCAGAACGGCGGCAGGATCCGGAAGCCGCCGAAGTGGCCGAGCGGCTCCTGGCCGACCGGGTCGGCAGTAAATGTTGGCAGCGGCCCGACGAGGGTGTTGAGCTGGTAGCGGCCCCGAATCATCGAGTGCCCGAACCGGTAGGCGGCGACCGAGAACTCCACCGGCATGAACGGCTCGTTGGTCCACTTGTAGAAGTGGCGATCCACCCGCGGATAGGCGCCCGTCTCGTCCAGGACCTCGCTCAGCAGCTCGTCGCCGACGACCCGCCGCAGAAAGTCGTGGACCACCACCCACTGGTAGTGCCAGCGCACGATCCGCTGGGCCGCCTCGAAGCCGGTCTCGCTGCCGCGTCGAAGCCCCGAACCGGTCCCGACCAGGTCCATGACCTTGTTGTGGAACTTCAGCATGGTCAGCTGCAGCTGGCTGACGAAGATGTTCTCGTCGTTGCGAGGGTCACCAATGAGGGCGGTGTTCTGGGCGTTGCGGGGCAGGTCGTCCTCGTTGTCGTGCTGGCCGATCAGTAGCTTCTGGCCGTCGGCGCCCTTGTCGTACCGGAACGGGTCATCGACCGGCCCACGGCCGTAGATGCAGTCCAGGTCGAACCGTGGGCTGCGGAAGTTGGTCAGGGCGTCCGGGTCGTTCTGCCGCTCTAGGCTGGAGGCGGGGTCGAAGGTGAGGTCGTGGTCGATGAACTGGCCCAGGTAGGTGTAGCCGGCCGGGATGTCGGGGTTGTCGAGCTCCGGGGCTGGGCCGGAGAGGTTCTCGAGCATGAGGGCGCCGATCTCGGCGATCCGCTCGTCGCTGGGGACGAATGGTGGCAGCCGGAACATGCGCCCGAAGCGTCCCTCATGCAGGCGGGAGACCGGCACGTACGAGAGCCCGCGCAGGTCATAGCCGTGTCCGCGGGCCGACCGCCTTCCGTAGCCGATGCCCCGAGCGGTCGTGGCACCAGCGATCAGTTGCTCAGTCGTGCGCGGCGCTTCGATCTGCATGGTGGTCGAGCCGGCGTCCTGGTCGCGCAGCGATCCCACCGTCGAGCGCCGTGAACGGCGCTATATCCTTTATGTCCTCGAACCGGTCTGCCGCGACTGGGAGGTTACAACACGACGCCGAGCCTGCATACCAGTTCTTGTGAACAACCCTCGGATATCGAGATCTCAGAGTTCGCGGCATACCCGGCTGCGCAGAGCTCTGGTCGGCTGCGCCGCGGTTGGATGGCGCGGCTGGTAGAGGCGAGCTCGACTCTGCCAGGGAGGTAATGGCGGTGAGCATGGCCCAGCCTTGGTCACTGATCGGCGTGGCCAAGCGGCTACACTGCCGGCATGAGCGCACCGACCAGCCCGGCCGGTCCGGTCGAGCCGCCGGAGCGGACCCCGGCCGCGATCCGGGTGGAGCTACCGGAGGACCTGTGGGGGGCCAGTTCGACGCCGACTATCAGGCGGCCCTGGATGCGGCCAGCGCCAGTTACCGGCTCGACCAGCTCAACCAGGTCCTCCAGGTGTGTGGCAGCTGGTGGGGCGCGGCGCAGCCCGCGGCACGAGGAGGCGATCCAGACCGGACAGCGGCTGCTGCACGGCGAGGAGGTCAAGACGTTCCCGGTCGATCTGGATGTGCTGCGCCTGTAGGCTGTGGACCAGGTCGAATACCAGCCGCGGCAGCTCGCGCACAAGCCGATAGCCTTCCACCGGCTGGCCGGCGGGCGCTCGCAGCTGCGGTCGAGCAGCTGCGCCTTGCTCCCTGGCAGGGCAGCGTGTCCCTGGTGATCCGCCGGAGTTCCGCACCTGGTCGGTCGGCGATGAGGGCGTGGTCGTCTACTTGATCGGTGAGCGCCAGATCACGGTCGTGCTGCTCGACCTCATCTGGGCCGGGCCCTGACCACCGGGAGGGATCGTGGTTCCTGACAGGAAGGGATGGCGTGTGCTGGTCGTGTGGCACATCCAGACGACGTCGACTTCTGGGCTGGCGGAACGGTCGCATGCTGGAGGGGCGCGCGGGGATCGCCGTGGCGTACTGCGTGCTGACCGATGGGGACTCTGGAGGGTTCGACCCGCGTCTTCCTTCTCCCGTCTCAGCGAATCTGACCTGGCTTCTTGCGGCTGACAAGCGAACGCAGATGACCTCGGGGCCACGACGTCTCATTCAATCTGTCCCGTGGGGCATGCTTGCCGCAAGCGGCCGAGAGCGTGCCTAACGGCGGCTATAGCTTCTCTTGGTGAGGAGCAGGCAAGCCGAGCCTGATCCCGCTCCATAGGCCTGCCGGGCTGCCTCCGGCACCTACTTGGCGGGCCGTTGGCGGTGCTGGTCGAGGCCGCGTCCTGATCCTGCCGCATCCGGAGGTGGTGGAGTGCGAGCACCACCGGGCCGCCGACTGGGACCGCTGGCTGGCTGGCCGGCATGTGCCGGGTCCGCGCGCGCCTGCGCGCCCTCCAAGACGCCACCGAGGCGAGGCGCTTTTCTGCCGTCCGATACCGGGGGATCATGACCGGGTGGAAGAGGGGTCGGGGCTGAAACCTCCGCGCCGGGAGCGGTCGTGGTGGCTGCTCGCGCTGACCGCGGCCAGCGGCGTGCTGGCCGCAGGGATCGCCGGGGTGGTCTCGGCGCCTGCATGGCTGCAGGCCCTGTGCGTCACCGTCGGCGTGGCCTCGGGTGTGCTCCTGGTCGAGTTGCAGACGCGGCGCGCGCAAAGCGAGCAGCACGCCGTCGAGCTCCGCAGCCACGTCGCCGGGGCCAGGGAGCAGTTGCCCACGGTGGGCGCGGTCGGCCTGGCGGAGGCGGGGGTCGACCGTGCCATCGTCAAGGTCCCGTACGTCCAACGCGACGCCGAGACCGAGGCCAAGCGTGCGCTGCAGGAGCGTGGGCGGGTGCTGATCGTCGGGCCGGCGATGGCGGGCAAGTCACGCCTTGGGTTGCAGGTCGCCCAGGACCTGTTCGCCCAACACGAGTTCTTGAAACCCAGCCACGGCAAGGCACTGCACCAGCTCATGGTCGAGGGCCACCGACCTCAGCGCATGCTGGTCTGGCTCGACCGGCTGGAGCGGTTCCTGGCCGAGGGTCTGACCTTCGACGACCTGGATGGGTTCTGTCGTGACGGCACGGTGGCGGTGGCCACCATCGGCAGCGACGCCTACGACGGCCACGTGCCGATGGACGACCTCAAGGCGACCGGATGGGACGTTCTGGAGTGGTTCGCCCCGCCTGTGTGGCTCACCGGCTGGACCCAAGGCGACCTCCAGCGAGCCAAGGCTGTGGTCTCTCCGCAGGTGCTGAAGGCGGCGAGCCGATATGGGCTGTCGGTCTACCTGGGGGCCGGCCCGGTGGCGATCGAGCGGTTCCGAGCCGGTGAGAGCACCTGCCCGGAGGGTCACGCGCTGGTGCGGGCCGCGGCCGACTGGCGGCGGGTGGGTCGGTCCTCAGCGGTTCCCCGGGAGGTCTTGGTCACGGTGCTCCCTGCCTATCTCCGGTCCCACACCGAGGATCCCGAAGCCGCGGTGGGGACGGGACGCGACTGGGCCACGAAGCGGTTGCAGAACACGGTGGCGCTCCTGGAGGAGACGAGCGACGGCCACGAGGTGCTCGACTATGTGGTGGAGTTCCTCACCGAGCAGGAGCTCGCGATTCCCGAGGCGATGTGGGACGCCGCCGAGCGGGGCGCGGCCACCGGAGAAGTCCTGGATGTGGCGTTGGAGGCCGCCCGGCACGGGCGCGAGGACAGGGCCGAGGCGGCCTGGCAACGCGCCCGCGACCATCCCATCGCGATGTACAACCTCGGCGTGCTGCATGATCGGCGAGGCGAGGTGGGCGAGGCCGAGCGCTGGTGGCGGGTGGCCGCAGAGGAGGGCGATCCCGGCGCCATGTACCGGCTCCACTTGCTGTTCCTCCAGCAAGGGGCCAGCCGAGCAGCTGAGGCCGAGCACTGGGCCCAGCTGTCCGCCAAGGCCGCCGCCCGCCCCACGGCCGACAAGCTGGCCGACGCGCGCGTGCGCAGCGCCGAGGTGCGCATCGCCTTCAGCGGCGCAGCGACCGACGCCCAGCAACGGTTCCTGACCGCGGCGCTGCGCGGCTACATGGCGTATCTGGAGCGGCTGGGGGCCCCGCTGGGCACGGTCCCGACGGTGCACATCGAGCCCGGCACCGACGCCTCCTATCCTGATCCAGCACGGCAGCGGCTGTTCATCGGTGGCAGGCTGGCCGAGTCCCCCGATGCCCTCCTGCACGAGTACAGCCACTGGGTGCTGGACAGCCTGGCCCGCGGGACCAGAGACGCCTGGACCGACGACATCAAGGGCGTCGAGTCCGGTCTCGCCTACTACCTGCCGTGCAGCTTCAGGAATTCCCCGAGCATCACGGGTCTGGACCTGCGGAACCCCTCGCGTGGTCCCCCGTGGCTCGGCCTTGAGCATCAAGCCGGCCTGGGGTGGGCCGGCGCCCTGTGGGAGGTTCGCGGGCGCTTGGGTCAGCAGGCCCTTGACCAACCGCTGCTTGCCACCTGGCGGGCCACGCCGGCCACCGGGGTGGACCGGGCAGGATTCACCGACCGCCTCGGCGAGCGGCTCCAGGGCGCCATCGGACCGTCGGCCAGGCAGCTGGTGCAGGCGGCGCTGGTCCGCAGCGAGCTGCTGAAGCCCTGAGCCCGGCCGCCGGTGCTCGTTGCGCAGCAGATCCATTGACGCTGCGCCGTCGGAACCTGATCGGCGCTGGGGCGTGATTCTTCTCCGCACGCTTGGCTGACGTCATTACCAAAGCAACCATCATGCACTGGTTTCCATACCGCCAACTGCGCCCGCTCCCTCGATCGGCGGTCACCGGGATCGGCTCGACCCCGGGCGGCATCCGCTGCCGGTCCAGGAGGCCGCGGAGATGCACCCGAGCCCCGGCCGGGGAAAGGCGCCGGGGCTTGGGTGGGTAAAGGTCAGCGGATCTGCCGCCTGATCCACTCCTCGACCTTGGCCGCGTCGACCTCGCTGCCGGCGATCCTAACCATCATGTCGATGGTGCCGTCCACGTTGGTGGCGATGAATCGGCGCCCGTTGCGGGCAAGGAACTCCAGCATGGCTAGGTAGGCGGCGCGCTTGTTGCCGTCGAGCAGCGGGTGGTTCTTGACGAGGTGGACGACCAGCACGCGGGCCTTGGTTACCAGGTCCGGGTACAGGTCGACCCCGGCGAAGGTCGCGGCCGGCGCGTAGAGCGCCGACTCGGCCAGGCCCAGGTCGGTCGTGTCGAACAGCGCCTCCGGCGCCACGTGTAGGGCTGCTCCGGCCAGGTACAGGTAGTCGGCCAGGTCGAGGTACTGGACGTCGTGCGGCGGCTTGGCTGGCATCTTGGCTCCTACGTGGAGGCCAGCCCCTTGAGGATTTCCCGGTTGCGCTCTAGGTGGTCATGGAGTCGGGCCTGGAAGTCCGGGTCGGCGCGCAGGGCGTCGATCCGGGCCTGGATGGCCTTGCGGACCTCTTCGGCGACGGTGACCCCGTTGACTTGGGCGACTGCTTCAAGGGTGCTGGCCTGGTCTGGTGGAAGGCGAAGGGTCATCGCCTTCGGGTTGCTGGCTGCCATAGCTGTGGTGTCCCCTCTCGGTGTGTGGGCTGGTCGCTGGTGAGACGACCCTCCGGTCTGATCGACCGGCGTCACGCGGGGGAGGTCGGATCGGCCATGCAACCCTGCGTGGCGGCCCAGACGGGTCGTTCGGTTTGGTTCGCCATTGTGCCACCAAGATACCGGGGTTGCAAGCAACCTCAACGTCACCACATTCACCAGGGTTGTGATCCCTTGGCCGTGGTGGCGGTGACCACGTTCGTCGTGCCGTTCTTCATGCCGATCTCGCGCCGCGCGCCGCCGTCTGGCAGATGAACGTCGGAGGCTGGATTCTCGTGTCTCCGGCCCTTGGCCGCGTCCAATGCCGGCAACGAGGTATCGCTGTCGCAGAGCCGCCCTAGAG
>JASLBL010000304.1 GCA_030146615.1 Actinomycetes bacterium | reverse complement strand
CGTGGGCGCGTGTATCTCGTCCCTTCCAGCATCAAGGTGAACGACATCGCCCGCGTGATGCGCGAAGGATACGACGTGGGCCTGCTGAACGAAGGGTTCCGCCAGCTCGTCAAACAGCTGTCTCTGGACGTGCTGCTGCTCGACACCCACCCAGGCTTGAACGAGGAAACGCTGCTGTCGATCGCCATGTCGAACGCGCTGGCGATCGTGCTGCGTCCCGACCAGCAGGACTACGAGGGCACCAGGGTGACCCTGGCGGTGGCCCGCAAGCTGCAGGTGCCGGAGCTGGTGCTGGTGGTCAACAAGACGCCCCCGGCCTTCGACCCCGAACAGGTCAGACAACGCGTGGAGAAGGCCTACGACTGCGAGGTCACGGCGGTGCTGCCGCACTCTGACGAACTCATGACCCTGTCGAGCGCGGGCATCTTCGCGCTGGCCTATCCGGATCACCTGGTCACGGGCCTGTACCGGCAGATCGCCGCCCGCCTCACGGCCTAGCGGCTGCCATGGCCCCAGACGACATGGACCTCTTCCCCGATCGCGAAGAGCTCCTCGCGGGCCTCCCCGCCAAGCGGGCCGACACCCTGCTGTTTGTGATCGAGAGCCGAACCGCGCACCTGGTGGCCCGGTCCCGCCGGGTGATGGAGCAGTTCGTCACCGACGCCGACCACAACGAGCGGGAACTCGCCTTCTTCGAGGCCTTCTCGCAGGGCCTGGATCCACCGCTGGTCCCGACCATCCAGGACCTCGAACGCCACGCCCGCCAGTGGGCGCCCCTGGTTCCCCAGAGCCCACCGGTCCGCGCTGCCGTCGCCTATCGCCTGGGGAGGAAGTACCGGTTCACCTACCAGGATGCAGCCGGCATCCGACGCGCCCTGGGGCTGGACGACCCGCAGGTCAGACGGGCCTACCGGCGTCTCTACCGGCAACCACTCGAGCAGATCTTCGCCTCCCGGGTCGGTCCCGCCGACCGCCTGCGCTGGGCGTGGGCCGCGGTGGGTGCGCGGCTGGAGCGGCTGTCCCCATTTTGGACCGCCTACGCCTTGACGCTGACCGAGACGGTGGGCGCCACCATCCTCGCCCTGCCCATCGCCCTTGCCACCATCGGCCCGCTGCCAGGCGTCGCCTTGCTGGTGCTGTTTGGCCTCGTCAACATCGTGACCATCGCGTGCATGGCCGAAGCCGTGACTCGGAGCGGCGCGGCCCGGTACGGCAGCGCCTACCTCGGCCGGCTGGTGGGTGACTATCTGGGCGCGAGCGGGTCATTGATCCTCTCGGTGAGCGTCTTCGTCATGTGCCTGTTGGTCCTGCCCGTCTACTACATCGGCGTCTCGACGACGCTGGAGGACGCCACCTCGGTCTGGGCGCCGGCGTGGGTGGGTGTGCTGTTCCTCGTGGGCCTCTACTACCTGCGGCGGAAATCGCTGAACGCCACCGTCGCCTCGGCGCTCGTGGTGGGCGCGGTCAACATCGTCCTGCTGATGGTGCTCGCGATCCTCGCCGCGACCCACCTGCAGGCGGACAACCTGCTCCACACCAACGTGCCGTTGCTGTCGGGTCGGCCGTTCGAGCCTTCGGTCCTCGGGCTGATCTTTGGTGTCATCCTGGCCGCCTATTTCGGGCACACCTCGGTGAGTCTGTGCGGCCGGCTGGTGCTGCGCCGCGACCCGAGCGGGCGTGCGCTCCTGCGGGGCTGTACTGCCGCGCAGGCAACCGCGATGCTGCTGTACTGCCTGTTCGTGCTGGCCGTGAACGGGGCTGTCGCACCCAGGATCCTGGCCGCAGAGTCGGGCACCGCCCTGGCGCCGCTCACGACTGAGCTCGGCCCGCTTGCGACCGTGCTGGGATCGTTGTTCGCGATCCTTGGGATGGGTATGGCCACGATCCATTTCTCGCTGGCCCTGGTAAGCCTCACTCGCGAATGGCTCCCGTCTGAGGCAATACCGGTCGTGGTCCTTCCCCGGCAGCGGGCCAGGCTGCTGTTCGAGGAGCGAAGGCGCTGGCGTCCAAGACACGGCGTCAAGATCGGCGTCACCTATCTGGGGCTTCGGGGTGGCGATCCAGCGTTCCGGCTGGAGGCCGTGGTCGACGGCGACATCCACCGGATTGAGACCAGTGCGACCGGCTCGTGGGAGCCCCTTGAGCCGACCGGCCTTGCATCCCTTGGCGATCAGCTGACCGACCTGCGTGGGCGCGGCCTCAGCCTGGTCCTGGAGATCAGCGATGCCAACCCCCAGAGCGTCCGCCTCAAGACGACGACGTCGTTGCGCACCACGGTCGAAGGCGCCTGGGACAGCTCCGGGGTCAGCCTTGCCGGCCTCCTGGCGCTGGCCGACCCCGAGGCGGAACTCGTCAGCTGGATCCTGCGCCAAGGCGACGTGACCCTGCGCGAGGTGGCCAGGCACGCCGGCCAGGACGAAGCCGCCGTCCACGCGAGGCTGAGGTCGCTGGTGGAGCGGGGGATGGTGCAGGAGACGGAAGGCGGGTCACGCTACACCGCCCAGTTGGCGGCACGACGAGGGCGGGTGCTGCCCGAGGAGATCTGGGGTGCGCTGAGCCAAGGACAAGCAGCCAAGACCCTAGGCGGTGGGGCGAAGCGCAGGTTGCCTCTCTGGCACCGGGTCCGCCGCGTCCTGCTCGGGCGACGCGGACGCTTCCTGCTCGGCGCCACCCCGATATTCGTGTCCTTCGCGGCCACGGAGTGGATGCTCCTCACCGGATCGGGCTCCTTCGCCGGGTTACTCGGCTTCATCGGCGTCATCGTCGTCTCCCTGGTCGCCGGCATCTTCCCGGTACTGCTGCTGGTTGCAAGCCGGCGGAAAGGCGACTACCTGCCCAGGGTGGTCCACCGCCCGTTGGGCCATCCTGTGCTGCTCGCGGGCCTTTACCTGCTGTTCCTGGGCAGCTTGCTGCTGCACGGTCTGGTCATCTGGAAACAACCTTGGCTGCGAACCGGAGCGGTGCTCGTCGCCGCGGGGATCGCGGTGATGACCGTTCGGATGGTGCGCACTGGCACCTTCAGCCGGCGGTTGAACATCGAAGTGCGCGACGACCAAGGTCAAGGTCGGACCTTCTTCACCGTCACCGCCAACGGCCGGGAGGCACCCAGTCACGTCACACTGCAGTACGGCGATGGCCCGCGGCACCTGCAGACCACCGGTGGCGAGATCTCCGCCTTCTCGTCCCTGCGGCACGCTATCTTCGAACCAACATTCGCTGATGGGGCACGCAGAACGCCCCGAGAAGTAAAGATTTGGGTCCACAGGGTGACACCCGAGGGAGACTCCGAGGCCATCGGCGGGTCCATGACGGTGCAGACTGGCGCTGCGACCAAGCGATTTGACATCAAGCTAGCCAAGGGCCAGGTGATCCTGCCGGTGACCGGCGCGACGTGCCGGGTGGACATTGAACTGACGGAGATGCGCGACGCGAAGGCCCAGGAGCCGGTCTGACCCCTGGCGTGTTGCCTCGGTCGCGACCAGACACCCCTCCCACCAGCCAGAAATCGCATCAACGATCTAGACGCGGCCGAGCGAACGCTGGCGGTGGTATCGGGGTCCTATCTGGAGTCGGTGTATGGCAGCAACGAATGGATCGCGGCGTTCCTCCATGACCGGCCGACAGGATGGACCTGCTGATGGTCCGGGTCGAAGATCACCGTATCTACATGCAGAACCTGGACCGCTGACGCCGGTGGAAGCGGGCTTCGAGCACCCCTCTCGGCATCTGGGTTGGTCGTGGGTCCCACATCATGGGTTCGGTGGGGCCACATTTGTAGTGAAGTGCGCCGAACGTGTCGTCTTTCTTGTCAAGGATCGGCAGAGGGATCAGGTTCGGTGAACACACCGATGGAACGACAGCGAGTGTGAAGCCTCGACTGGCCGCCTCTTGCTCTATCGCCGCCAGTCGCCAGATTCGCCTGGCAGTTGCGGCGGCTCCTACAGAGGTCCCGGTTCCAGTTCATAGCGTCCCTGACCCGCTTCTACGGCTTGGTGTTGTGACTCGGTTGGCCGAGTGAGGCGCTGGGGCCCCGCTCGGGGAGGTGGTAGCGATGCGGCGACTACTGGTGGTCCTGGTCTTGGCGCTGGCTACGGTTGCCTGGTCGGCTGTCACGGTGTCTGGGGTCGGTCACGCGGCCACAGCGTCGTCGGCAGCGGCTGGGAGCCTGCAGGCCGACTTTGACAACGACGGCTTCGTTGATTTGGCCGTGGGCGTTCCCCACGAGGCCATCGGGACCGCGGCCGCTGCTGGGGCGGTGAATGTGCTGTACGGATCGGCGGGCGGGTTGACTGGCACCGGGAGCCAGGCGTTCTGGCAGGGCACGGGCGGAGCGGCGGGCACGGCCGAGACCTTCGATGAGTTCGGGTCGGCGTTGGCCGCTGGGGACTTCAACAACGACAGCTTCGCCGACCTGGCCGTCGGGGTTCCCTCCGAGGCCATTGGGACCACGAGCGCGGCCGGGGCGGTGAATGTGCTGTACGGATCGGCCGGTGGATTGACCGGCACCGGCAGCCAGGCGTTCTGGCAGGGTACGGGTGGGGCCACCGGCGCCCTCGAGGGTGATGACCGGTTCGGGTCGGCCCTGGCGGCGGGGGACTTCAACGCTGACGGGGTGGACGATCTGGCGGTTGGGGCTCCGGGCGAGGACGTCGGGACGGCGGCCGATGCGGGAGCGGTCAGCGTGCTCTATGGGTCGGCCGGTGGGCTGACCGGTACCGGCAGCCAGCAGTTTCGGCAGGGCGCCGGTGGGGTGGGCGGGACGGCTGAGCCCGACGACCGGTTCGGGTGGGCGTTGGCGGCGGGAGGGTTCAACACCAACGGCGCGGCCGACCTGGCCGTCGGCGTTCCGTTGGAGGACATCGGGACCGTGGGCAGTGCGGGGGCCGTTAACGTCTTGTACGGGTCGGCCGCTGGGCTGACCGGTGCCGGGAGCCAGGTGTTCTGGCAGGGTGTCGGCGGGGTGCCGGGCACGGCCGAAAGCGACTTTTTCGGTTGGGCATTGGCGGCCGGGGACTTCAACGACAACGGGTTCGCTGACCTGGCGGTCGGGGTCCCATTGCAGAGCATCGGGGGTGCCGGGTTCACAGGAGAGGTGAACGTGCTCTATGGGTCGGCGGGCGGCCTCAGCGGCGCCGGTAGCCAGCAATGGTCGCAAGCCAGCCCGGGCGTGATCGGCACGGCCGAGCCCGATGACGAGTTCGGCCGGGCGCTGACCGCTGGGGACTTCAACAACAACGGCTCGGCCGATTTGGCCGTCGGCGTCCCGTTCGAAGACATCGGCGCCATCCGTGACGCCGGAGTGGTCAATCTGCTCTATGGGTCGGCCGGCGGGCTCAGCGCCGCCGGGAACCAGCAGTTCCAGCAGGGCAGCGGCGGCATCGCCGGGCGGGCCGAGGCCGATGACTGGTTCGCCTTTGCCCTGAGCGCTGGGGACTTCAACAGTAACGGCTCGGTGGACCTGGTGATCGGCGTGCCGTTGGAGGATGTCGGCACCATCGCTGACCCTGGGGCGGTGAATGTGCTGTACGGGTCGGCCGGCGGACTCACGAGCGCTGGTAACCAGCAGTTCTGGCAGGGCACGGGTGGAGCGGCCGGTACGCTGGAGGCCGGGGACTGGTTTGGGCTGGCCCTTGCCGGACCTGACCCGGCAACCGCCGCGGCCGCCGCGTCGTCGCGAGCGCAGCTCGGGACGACACGGCCCATACCTGCGGAGCGCTGAGCCACAGCGGAGGGGCAGAGTCCACATGGGAGCACCGCACGCGGCCACCCAGGCTTGGCCGCTGGGGAATCCCGCCTGTTCGGCTCTCGCCTGACCGGTGGGCCAGGGCGCCGAGCGATGTCCGCGACCGGACTGGACCGGAACCTGGTTCCATCCCGAGTTATGGGACCGGGCGTGACCAAGGACATCGGCGCCAGGACGAGCATCGTCGTCCTCACCGGGCCGTACCACCAGTGTGCCGGCCGCGGCCAGCTCTGCGGGCGCCCGACCGCCCGGCTCGCTTGCATCCACCGGCGCCGGCTGCATCCCGCCAGCGGCCGCCGGACCTGGCGACCGGTTCCCTAGCGATCGCAGCCGCCGGGCGGACACCGGACGCAGCCGTCCGGTCGAGGTGTCCGAAACACGACGGCATGCCGGACGGCCACAGCGGATGGTCCGGCAGCGTCTACGGCGGGGAACGCTCCTGTCCAGCAGGATGGCCGGGTAGCCATGCCGGCCGGACACCGACCACGCTGTCCTCGCTAGGAGGCCGCCGTGGCCTGCGGTGACAGCGGTCCGGACCGCGACGGCCGCGCCACATGAGCCGCCATGTCCGCGGTGGCGCCGCAGGGTCCAGCCCTGTCCACACCGCTGGCCGGCGCGCGTTACGCGGCCGACATCCGTCGGGTCTCAGACCGCCGCAGACACCAGGATGGCGACCAGCACTACCCCCGGACACCTATGCTGACACCAGTCGTCCGGAGGGCAGTTTTCCGGAAACGGCGGACGGTCAATCCGCTGACGGTTCCGGCTCATTACAACTTTCTCTTCTCTCCTCAAGGCCGGCCCTGCGGGCGGCCTCCGGCCACCCTCCGGCCCGACAGCGACACGACGGTCACCGGGGAGCCGGCCCCACCCGATCCCTAGACTGGAGCCGAAGCATTCACGTGAAGGCTGCGACGCCAGGAAGAACTCTTGGCTGGGGCCGCGTTGTGGACGTTGACGTAGTAGTCCTGCGGCCTGCGAATAATGGCCTTAGCCGGTTGGACAAGCAGGCCGAGGTCTACATGAAGGCCGCCATCACCTACAGGTAGGGCGGCAGGAGCATGGAGGGTTGGAGCAGTCCGCCGATGCGGCGGCGAGCAGCCTGGCCGTACGGCCGCCGTCGACCCGCCGGCTGACAAGACCGCGGCTGACAAGACCCTCGTGGAGGTTGCCACATGGCCGCGTTGTTCCTGTTCGTGCTGGCGGTCGCCGGCGGTGTGGTCGTGGGCGACCTGGTCTGGGAGAACCCTGCGGTCGCCGAGGTCACCGTGTTCGGCCAGCCGGTCACCGGCTACTCCCAGGGCTGGCTGCTGGCGATGGCGGCCATGGTGGGCGTTGTCGTTGCCGTGTTGCTGGTGGCCTCGGTGGGGGTGACCAAGGGGCGCCGGGAGCGTCGCCGGCAGCTCCGCAGGCTGCGGCGTGACCGACGCCAGCACCCAGCCGAGCCGGAAGCTGAATCCACCAGCGTGCTGGATCAGTGGTTCGGCCCGCGATGACCCCCGCGCCTGATCTGGTCGTGGGGTTGTGGTGGGTTGGTGATCGGCCTCGGCATGGAAGGAGGCATCCGGGCGAAGTCGGGTCTCCATCGATGCAGTGACTGCCATGAAGGAGCCCTACAGTGCCGCTCTGCCACCCCCCGCTGTTGGTCGGCCGAGGAGGCGGCAAGGACGCTCCAGCGCGGTCTTGCCAAGCGCAGCGTGTCCGGTCAGGTCACCTTGCGATCTCGCCCCTGGGCCGGTAGCGCCGAACGACCGCACCCGACCACGGTACTGCTCGGCCATGGTGTTGCCTGAGCTGGCGTTGTCATCTGCGGTCGCGGGGGACCTGAGCGGCCCGTAGGTGCGGTTCGCTTCGGGTGGTCGTGTGTGCCCGGCCGTCCGCCGCTGCAGCTGACCCAGGGCGGGTGTCAGACCCGCCCTGGGTCTGGAAGGGGGTGAAGGTCAGTCGACGGTCACCTGTCCCCGGATCTCGCCTCCCCGGAATTGGGTGCTGTGGACGTTGACGTAGGCCCCGCCGGTGGCCATCGCCTCCAGCACATCGGCCAGGTCCCCCCAACCACAGGCGTTGCCCGGGTCCGGCGCGGTGAAGCTGCCCTGGATTCCCCTTCGGCGCCCATTGCACCCACAAAGAGGGTCACCCCGACCGGGCCGGCCTCCTCGGGCCCCCCACAGTGGATGTGGGCGGCGAACGCCGAACTACTCAAGTCCTTCCACTTCAGCTCGAAGGCGACGCTGGTCCCGTCCGACTCGAACTTGGCCTCGCCCTCACCCTCGGTCTGAACCGGGGTGGGTCGCTCTTGGGCTCCGGTCAGCTGGCGGTGAACTTTAGGTCGGTGGCGTAGGCCGTGCCGGCCAGCGACAGTGCGGCAATGACCAGGGCGACGATCACAAGGGGTCGCTTCATCCTGTCTCCTTGTCCACTGGCGACCGGCGGTCGGCCGCACCAACAGCTCCCTCAACGATCAACCATGCAATCCCGCGACCGGTTCCCCGAAAACCAACGCCGGATGACGACCCTGGAACGGGCGAAGGCGTCCCAGACCAAGACCCTGGGGGGCGAGCTCGCCCAGGACGCTCCGTCCGGCCCGGGCGGTGGCTGGAGGTCCGCACCCCCGACAGAGCCGTGACTGTCGTCTCGACGTTCGCCACGGGCTGCGGCCGGTCTCGCCCGATCCGACCGACCTCCAACATGAGGTTCCAGACGTCGGTTGCTCCCTAGCAGCTGCCGCCTGGCCCATGCCGTGGAGCGACGACAACGCCCGTCGCCGTCAGAAGCTTAAGGGACCGGCTCGGACCGATCCAACCCGTCCCAGCAAGTAGGGGAATCGCCGGCCGCCACCTCTAGTTGACCCCTCGGAGGTCACCTGCCGAGAAGGGCACCGAGACGATCCAAGAGACCGACGAGCGCTGCGGCGGTCGTCATCCGGGTGGTGTGCCAGCTCGGCATCGCGACCGAGCCGCTGCCCTACTGGGTGGTGAAGGCCGAGAGCGACGGCGGCCGCTGGGCGTGACCACCCAGGGGTGCTGGCGCATGGCCGAACTAGAGCGTGAGCACTGGCGGCTGCGGCGGGCCAACGAAATCCCTGAGGAGGAATACAGCCCGAACACCGTTGCGGTCGCCTGGCGTCTGCCCGCGCGGCGGGCATGCCGCCGGCGAAGCGACAATCCACGCCTCTGCTTGATGGTGTCCTCCGAGGCGGACGGGGAGCCGCCCTCGCCGCTAGGTGCGGGCATCGAATCCTGCCAGCTGGGAGGTTCTCATGAAGCCAGCGATTCGGTCAGTGTGGGTGGTCCTGCGCGTGGCGATCCTCGCCGGGCTTGCCCTGTCCGTGGCAACCGCGACCGCGCCGGTCAGCGCCCAGACCGGGCCCACCGTGGTCGACCCCAACCTGGGCGTGCGGACCGTGGTCGGTGGGCTGATCACCCCCAGCGCACTGGCCTTCCTGGGCCCCAACGACTTCCTGGTCCTGGAGAAGAACACCGGCCAGGTCAAGCGGGTCGTGGACGGGGCCGTCCAGAGCGTGGTCCTGGACCTGTCGGTCAACTTCGCCTCCGAGCGAGGCCTGCTCGGGATCGCCCTGCACCCCAGGTTCCCGGCCAACCCCGGCGTCTACCTGTTCTGGAGCTGCCGGAGCATCGCACCGCTTGACGCCGATCCGTTCCGGCCCGAGGAGCAGACCTGCTCCGATGACCCCGCCGCGATGTTCGGCCAACCCGACACCGACGACCTCCTGCAGGTGCCGCTGCTGGGCAACCGGGTCGACCGCTTCCAATGGACCGGCTCCAGCCTGGAGTTCGACCACAACCTGCTGAAGCTGCGCGCCTTCCAGCACGACGGCGCCCCCGAGCCCCCGGGGCAGAACGACGCCGCCCAGCCGCCGCGCGGCAACCACGACGGCGGCGTGCTGGTGTTCGGGTCCGACGGGAAGCTGTATGTCGCGGTGGGGGATCTGGGCCGGCGCGGCCAGACCCAGAACCTGCCCCAGGGGCCGACCCCACCCACCGCCGACGACCAGTTCGGCGGACCCGAGCCCGACAACGCCCACCTGAGCGGGGTCATCCTGCGCCTCAACGACGACGGCTCCACACCAACCGACAACCCGTTCTTCGGGGTCGGTGCCCAGCTTGGTGGTGAGGCCGGCGGCAACGTGCAGCGGCTGTTCGCCTACGGGCTGCGCAACAGCTTCGGGATCGCCTTTGATCCGGTGGCTGGGCACCTGTGGGACCAGCAGAACGCCGACGACGCCTTCGATGAGCTGAACCGGGTGGAGCCGGGCATGAACGGCGGCTGGATCCAGGTCATGGGTCCGGTGGCCCGGGTCGCCCAGTACAAGCAGATCGAGCTCACCCTGCCTCCCTCCGGCGGCCTGCCCGGGGCGCAGCTGCAGCAGTTGCGCTGGCCCCCGACCAACATCGCCGACACTCCCCAGGAGGCCCTGTCGCGGCTGTTTGCGCTGCCCGGGTCCCGCTACAGCGATCCGGAGTTCAGCTGGAAGTTCGCCGTGCCGCCGGCGGGGATCGGCTTTCTGACCAGCCGGGCGCTCGGACCCCAATACCGCAACGACCTGTTCGCCGGGGCGGCCACGCCGCTGACCTTGGGCGGCTACCTGTTCCGCTTCAACCTGACCGGCAACCGGCAGAAGGTCGCGGTGGACGACCCGCGGCTTGAGGATCGGGTGGCCGACAACACCGCCAAGCACGACCTCACCGAGAGCGAGAGCCTGCTGTTTGGCAGCGGCTTTGGGGTCGGCACCGACATCGACACCGGCCCAAACGGGAACCTGTTCGTGGTCTCGCTCTCCCACGGCGCGGTGTATGAGGTCTTCCGCAAGTAGGCAGCTTCACCGGGCAGAGGGGACGCGGGCTCCGGGCCCGCGTCCCCTCGCCTCATCTCCCCATGGCCGACAATGGGGCCGAGCTCAGCGTGTCGGTCGCAGTGAGAAGTTGTTCTCCGAGAGTTTCGAGAGTTGCAAGGCCGCGGGCAGGACCACCGAAACCGGGCCGCGCGCGCTGCTTACGCCGAACCGCGGTCAATAGGGATCGGGCCAGACGGGTCATGCCAAGCACCTCCTTGCGATGGGCCGACCGTCCTCGGCGGCCCCCGCGGCAGCGGCGGGGGAGACCGTTCGGCCGGACGGCCGCCCCCGACCTGCCGCAAACGAAGAGGGTCAGCCGATCGTGAACT
>JASLBL010000220.1 GCA_030146615.1 Actinomycetes bacterium | reverse complement strand
CGGGCCGCTGCCCGTGCACGGGCGTGGGCGGCGGGCATGGACCCGGGCTTCTACGTCACCGGCAGCCGGCGCCGCACACTCCGCATCGCCGAGGGCTGGCCCTGGGCCGCCGATCTCGTCGCCGCCTTCGACCGGCTCCACACCCTCAGCGACACCTTCGCCGGCGGCGAGCCCGGCTCCGGCCGGGGTTCGTCGTCGCAGAGGTCGTCGGCGGCGTCGCCCTGGGCCGGTTGCTGTTCCCGAGCCTCCCCGCCGTCGACCTCGTGGGGCCTCACGAGCACACCGAGGCGGCGTGAACGAGCCGGGCGTGCCGACCGGTGCTGGTCGGGGTCACGGCTCGAGACGGAGCAGCTGGTTGAGCCGAGCCGCCTGTCGGAGCTGGTGGTCGCGCTCCGCGAGGTTCGGCGCGTCCCGGGCGGCGTCGGCGTAGAGGCGGGCCGCCCGCTCAAGGTCGCCGTCCTTCTCGTGGAGGTGGGCGGCGACCGCGCTGCGTCGAGGGACGTGCTCGTCGACCTCAGCGAGGGCCGCCAACCCGGCACGCGCCCCGTCGGCCTCGCCGATGGCGACGGCGCGGTTGAGCCGCACGATCGGCGTGTCGGCGAAGCGCAGGAGCTCGTCGTACCACTCGACGATCTGGACCCAGTCGGTGTCCTCGACGCGTTGCGCGTCGGCGTGGAGCGCAGCGATCGCCGCCTGCGCCTGGTACTCCCCGAGCCGGTCGCGTGCGAGGGCGGCCTGTAGGACGGCGATCCCTTCGGCGATCAGGTCGGCGTCCCACAGGGTCCGGTCCTGGTCGGCCAGCGGCACGATCCGCCCGTCGGATCCCATGCGGCTCGCCCGGCGGGCGTGGTGCAGCAGGAGCAGCGCCAGCAGCCCGTGCACCTCAGGGTCGTCGAGCGCCGAGGCCAGCTGCCGCGTCAGGCGGATGGCCTCGGCGGCGAGGTCGATGTCGCCCGAGTAGCCCTCGTTGAAGATGAGGTAGAGCACGCGCATCACCGTCCGGACGTCGCCGAGGCGATCGATGCCCGACGCGGCGGCGGTGCGCTTGGCGCGGCTGATGCGTTGCGCCATCGTGCTCTCCGGCACGAGGTACGCCTGGGCGATCTGGCGGGTGGTGAGCCCGCCAACGGCCCGGAGCGTCAGCGCCACCGCCGACGACGGCGTCAGGTCGGGGTGGGCGCAGAGGAAGTAGAGGTGCAACGTGTCGTCGGCGCCCGGGACCGAGCCCGTCGGTGGCTCGGTGTCGAACCGGGCCTCGCGATCGCGGCGCGCCGCCTCCGACCGCGCCACGTCGAGGAAGGCGCGCCAGGCCACGGTGATCAGCCAGCCCTTGGGATCGGACGGCGGCTCGCGCTCCCACGCGGGGACGGCCCGGGCGAGCGCCTCCTGCACGGCGTCCTCGGCCGTCGCGAAGTCGGCCCCGCGACGGACGAGGACGCTCAGGACCTGCGGGACGAGGGCGCGGAGGTCGACGTCCTCGACGTTCACTCGGTGACGGTCGGCGGCGCCGTCAGGAACGGGCGGACCTCGAGCCACTCGTGGATCGGCTCGCCCCCCGCACCGGGCGCCGCCGACAGCTCGGCGGCGAGCTCGATCGCCCGCTCCGGGGTGTCGACGTCGATCACCATCCAGCCGGCGACGAGGTCCTTCGTCTCCGCGAACGGCCCGTCGGTCACGGGCGGCCGGCCGTCGACGTCGGAGCGCACCCACATGCCGTCGGGCGACAGCGCCTGCGCGTCGACGAGCTCGCCGGTGCCTTCGAGCTTGGCCGCGAGGTCGCGCATGTACTCGAAGTGGGCCTCCATCTCGTCGGGCGTCCAGCGGTCCATGGGGACGTCGTTCACCGGCGCCGGTGCGCCTCGGTAGTGCTTGAGCAACAGGTACTTGGCCATCAGGACCGACCTCCTTCCTCGCGACGGCGCACGAGCTCCTCGACGGCGGTGGGCAGCGTCTCCTTGAAGTCGATCAGCTTGGCCCACGTGGGGGTGACGACGATCCGGACCATCGAGTCGTACAGCGAGCGGACCTCGGCCTCCCACTCGACCCGCTGCTCGGGCGTCATGTCGTAGGAGCCGTTCATCTGGAGGTACTCGTCGGGGATGCCCTCGACCTCGTCGAGGACGGCGTCGCCGCGGATGAGCAGGATCTTCGGCGGGTGCACCTCGGTGTCGATGGTGAGGGCGACCGTCGGGTTCTGCCGCAACGACGCCAGCTTCGGTGCGTTCGTCGAGGTGCACAGGACGATCTCGGCGCCGTTCCAGGTGAAGGCGATCGGGACGACCCTCGGTGTCCCGTCCGGGGCGACGTACGCCAGCCGGGCGATGTCGCGGTCGAGCAGCTCGCGGCTGTTCGGCTTCGCCAGGACGGCGTCGACGTCGGTGGGCTCGGTCATGGTGTCTCCTCGCATGCCGGCGGCCCTGTTGGCCGCGTGCACACCGGGGACGGAGCAGCGATCCGGATCTCGACATCCTACGGCGAGATCCTTGGCGGGATGTCGCCGCGGGCGCTCCTACCGCGTCGCCGCGCTCGCAGCGAGCAGCCGGTTCTCGGCGGCGAGGAGGTGCGCGTAGGTCGCCGCCTCGGTCTCGTTCAGCCACCCGGCCAACCGGCGGTCGGCGAACTGGTCGAGGTGCCACCTCATCTCCGAGAGCGGCATGGCTTCGACGGCGAGCGTGCCGCCGCCCAGCTCGTCACCAGCAGCCGGCGCCGCACACTCCGCATCGCCGAGGGCTGGCCCTGGGCCGCCGATCTCGTCGCCGCCTTCGACCGGCTCCACGCCCTACCGCTCCGAGCCTGAACCCCGCCACCCGCGACCACCGGCGGTCGCAGCCCAAACCACGCCAGCCAACCCGAGACCCGCACGACCCCCGCTCGACGCGGCCCGGAGCCCCCTCGCCCAAACCGACCGACCCGCCGCCGGCCGGTCCAACCCCAACCGCCCGTCCACCAGGTCTATTGAAAGATCCGGGCTAGTTACCAGCCCTGGCCGGGGCGAAGGCCAGGCCCGGGTCGGGGGCGTCGTCACGGCGGACGGTGAGCTCCTGGAGCCCGTAGGGACGGTCGTCGGCGTGGAAGACCTCGTTGTTGTTCTCGATCCCGAAGCGAGCCAGGTCGTAGACGAAGTGGTGCTTGTTCGGGGCGGAGAAGCGGATCTCGGCGATCTCCGGCTGGCCGGTCAGCACCGCCTTGCCCGCCTCGTAGAGGGTCTGCTGATGCGCCAGGCTGTAGTGGTTGCCATAGGTATCCAGCACCGTCTGCACGACCCCGTCGTAGGACTTGCCCCAGTCGACGTCCTCGCTGGTGTGCCACCACTGCGCGATCAGCGACGTCGCCATGATCCGGTCGTGCGCGGGCTGCAGCGTCGTGAACCGGTCCTGCAGGAAGCCCCAGAACTCTGAGTCGGTGGTCTTCAGAATCGACAGGTCCTTGACCCCGGAGACCACCCAGATGGTCGACCCGTCGTAGGTGACGGTGGCTGTGCGGACATAGCGGCCGTCGCGGGTGAAGGCGTGGGGGTTGTTCAGCCGCGACCAGGGATACATCTCCAGCTTCACCCGGGCCCAGGTGATCGGCTCGGTGTTGTCGACGAAGTGGCGGGCCAGCCGGATGCCGAATGACTCGGGCTGGGCGACGACGTCGTCCTCCTTGGCGAAGGCGTAGACGGTGTTCTTCTGGGTGTCGGTCGGCAGAACTGGGCTGTTGTCGCCGGTCAGGTGCGGGGCGTCCTGGCCGCCGGAGAGGGCGACGCTGACGTTGTAGTCGACGATCTCGTGCGGGTCGCGGTCGCGAAAGACCCGGACGACCCGGTTCTCCGCCTTCCCGTACTGGTTGGGGCCGAGCACGACTTCCATGGCGCTACCTCCTGGCTAGGAGCCTCTGTAGGTGGAGAATGCGAACGGGCTGAGCAGGAGCGGCACGTGGTAGTGCCGCTCGGGGTCGGTGACCTCGAAGACGACCGGGACCTCCGGGTAGAACCCGGTCTGGCCGGTGGCCGTGAAGTACTCGCCGGTGGCGAAGAGCAGCCGGTGCACGCCGGCGCCGAGGTCGCCGGGGGCCAGGTCGCGCGCCCGGCCGTCGTCGTCGGTGACCGCCTCGCCGAGCGGCTGCCAGCCGTCGCCGTCGCGGCGGGCGAGCGCGACCCGCACGCCGGCGGCGGGCAGCCCGGAGGCGGCATCCAGGACATGGGTCGACAGGGTGCTCATGGTTGCAACAGCCTTTCCAGCCGCAGGCGGGTGATCTGGCGCAACTCCTCGGCGACCACGCCCCATTCGGTGGCCGGGTCGTTGCCGAGCCGCTCGCGCAGGGCCGCGAGCATCTCCTCAGCCGATCGTCCGCTGGCGCAGATCAGGAACACGTGGCCGAAGCGCTCCTCGTAGGCGCGGTTGCCCTCCCGCAGCGCCGCCCGGACCTCGGCGGCGGCGTCCCCGACGGAAGCCTGCTCCTGCCGCGACCAGACGGCCTCGGTGGCGGAACCGGCGGCGCGCTGCCCGATCCGCGGGTGCGCCGCCAGCGCCTCGACCAGACCGTCCCGGCCGAGCTCCCGGACGGCGCGGTCACTGGCGGCGAGCAGGGCATCGACGTCCGGATAGGGCCGGCCGGCGGCCATGCGCTCGACCCACGCCCGCGACGTGCAGCAGGTCGGCAGCACTTGGCGGGCCTGCGCGGGCGGCAGGCTGTTGAGCCAGCGAAGCCCCAGCTCGGCCAGGCCCTGGGCGCTGAGATCTCCATAGAGCCGGACTCTGGCCAGGCCGCCGTCGGGGAAGATGTCGAGCCGGACGCCTGTGACCTCGGTGGTGGCGGGCAGTCGGAACAGGTGCCGGGTGTCCGGTTGCAGCCGTGTCCGGGGCAGCAGCTCGGTCCAGGCGGCAGGGTCGTCCGACCCCGCGCGGCCGTCCCGGCCACGCAACGACGCCCAACCTGGGGCGTTGCCCACGAAGTAGCGGGTGTCGATCTCTGCCAGCCGCACGACGCCGGGTCCGGCGAGGCCGAACTGGACCCAGTCGTTGCCGTCGTCGCGGCGCCTGGCGGTCTCCCAGCCCTCCCCCATGACCCGCGCGTCGCCAGGAGAGATGAGGTTGGTCGGCGAGGAGTAGAACATGTTGCTGCAACCGGTGACCACGCCCCCGTTGGCCAGGGCGGCGAGGTCAAGGCCGCCGGTGGTCAGGAAGCGGGGATCGGGGACGACCTCGCCGTGGACCCGCAGCCGCGCCACCCCGCCGTCGGGGTAGATGGACAGGCGGATGTGGGTGCAGCGCTCCGGCACCGCCACCGGGAAGGGGTTCTGGGCGTCGCCCTTGACCGGCGAGCGCGGCACCAGGGACAACCACTCGGCCTCCTGGAGCTCGGCCGGGGAGGGATAGCCCTCGGCCCCGGTCCCCTCCACCGACACCTCGGGCGGGTAGTTGCCCTTGAAGAACGCGGTGTCGACGACCACGCCCCTGACCACCCCGGCCGCCCCCAGCCGCACGATCGCCTCGTCGTGGCCGGGCTCGCGCCGCCGCCGGGTCTCCCAGCCGTCGTAGACTTGGCCCTTATGGCCGAAGGTGTAGGTGGAGTAGGCGGGTGCCTCGGGCTTGATGAGGTTCTCCCGCTCGGCGAACAGTTCGTCGTTGGCGTCGACCACGCTCCCGCCCAGGCGCCGGGAGGCCAGGTCGGGCAGCCGGGTGAAGTCGTCGGCCACGGTCAGGCTCCTCCTCTGGTGAGCAGGCGGCCGCGCGGCTCGTCGCCGGTCAGCTCCTCGCCACGCAGCCAGCTGCTGCGGACCACCCCGGCTAGCGAGCGCCCGCCGTAGGGGGTGATGGAGTGCTTGTGGTGCAGCCGCTCCGGGTCGACCACGAAGGTCTCGTCGGGGGCGAAGACGCAGAGGTCGGCGTTGTAGCCGGGCGCGATCCGGCCCTTGCGCTGGAGCCCCACGAGCTGCGCCGGACCTTCGGCCATCCAGCGGACGACATCGGCCAGGGCGAAGCCGCGCCGCCGGGCCTGCGTCC
The DNA here is from genome assembly GCA_030146615.1 of Actinomycetes bacterium. Lineage (GTDB taxonomy): Bacteria > Actinomycetota > CALGFH01 > CALGFH01 > CALGFH01 > CALGFH01. The sequence goes on along the minus strand of JASLBL010000220.1, from coordinate 4,196 downwards.
AGACCACCGGCAGGCCGACCTCCAGCGAGGAGATGCCGCCCCAGGCCAGCCCGAAGTCGCCGACGTCGAGGCGCTTGAGCTCCGGTGTGCACGGTGAATGGTCCGAGACGATGCAGTCGATGGCGCCGTCGGCCAGGCCCCGCCAGAGCAGCTCCCGGTTGGCGGCCTCGCGCACCGGCGGGCAGCACTTGAACTGGGTGGCGCCGTCGGGGATCTCCTCGGCGCTAAGGGCCAGGTAGTGAGGGCAGGTCTCGGCCGTGATGCGGACGCCCTCGCGCCGCGCACTGGCAATCATGGGTAGGGCGTCGCTGCTGGACAGGTGCAGGATGTGCACCGGCGCTCCCGTGCGCCGTGCCGCCTGGATGACCTGCCCGATCGCGAGGTTCTCCGCAGCCCGGGGGCGGGAGGACAGGAAGTCTAGGTAGCGCGCCCCGTGTGCGCTGGGCGCCTGGTCGATCGCGCTGGAGTCCTCGGCGTGCACGATCAGCAGCCCGCCGAAGCCGCGCAGCGTCTCCAGGTAAACATCCAGGTCAGCCGGGTGCAGCGGCGGGAACTCATCCACGCCGGAGTGCAGGAGGAAGCACTTGAAGCCGAACACGCCGGCGTCGTGCAGCCCCCGCAGCTCCCCCAGGTTGCCCGGGATGGCGCCCCCCCAGAAGCCGACGTCGACGACGCACTGGCCCTCGGCGCTCTTGCGCTTGGTCTCCAGCGCCGCCAGGTCCACGGTCGGCGGGATGCTATTCAGCGGCATGTCGAGAATCGTGGTCACGCCGCCGCTGGCGGCCGCCCGGGTCGCGGTCGCGAACCCCTCCCACTCGGTACGGCCGGGCTCGTTGACATGCACATGGGAATCGACCAGGCCCGGCAGGAGGACGACGTCGTCGCCGAACTCGACCACCCGCCGTCCTTCCAGGCCGGCCTGCAGCGGCGAGAGTGCGGCGATCCGCCCACCGGCGACCCCGACACACCCACTTTCCTCACCTGCCGCCGTGACGAGGCGGCGAGCGCGGAAGACCGTGTCGTACTCGATCATCGTCGCTCCAGGTACGCGCGCCAGCCGCCGTAGTCGGAGATGTCGACCAGTCCTGTCCCGCGAGCGTGGACATGGGGACGCAGCACTACTGCAAGGCTGGCCGAGCCGTCGGCGAGCTCGACCACCCCGAGCTCCAGCTCCGGCGGCTCGACGGGCAGGAACTCGTCGCGGACGGCCTCGAGGGGAAGCTCCACGAGCTCACCGGGAACCGAGACGCCGCCGTCGGCGACGGGCCAAAGCGCCGGGAAGCGGTCCTCGTAGACGTAGAAGCGGTACCGGGGGGCGGTCCTGGCCTCGCCGAGGAAGGGATACTGGGCGATGCTGGGATGCACGCGGCCGCCGCGCATCCCTTCGCCGTTGAGGAAGAGCGGGACGTTGACCCGTCGGCCCTGGAGCGTTCCTGTCATCGGCCGATCGTCTCCTTGTCGTTGCCGGTCACCCAGTCGGCGGCGATCTTCGCGGCGAGCCGCTCCAGCAGTGGGCCGGCCTCGGTCATGCACCGGTCGGGATCGGGCTCGAGGTCCGTGAGCGCATACGCCGCGAGGATCCCCGCGAACTCCAGGTCGGCCGGAGACAGTAGCGAGCGGCCTGCCACCGCGACCACCGGGATGCCGGTCGACCGCGCGGCCGCGGCCACGCCCGCCGGTGCCTTGCCGTGCAGGGTCTGGGCGTCCAGGGAACCCTCTCCCGTGATCACCAGCCGCGTGCCCGGCAGCGCCGCGGGAAAGCCGACCAGGTCGAGGATGAGATCGATTCCCGGTTGCAGCGTCGCGCCCAGCACGGCCAGTGCGGCGAACCCGACACCACCGGCCGCTCCAGCACCCGGCATCCCGGCCGCGTCCATCCCGGTGGCCTGGTGGACGGCCTCGGCCCACCTGGCCAGGGCGGCGTCCAGCTCGGCCACGTCCGCGGGTGACGCTCCCTTCTGGGGGCCGTAGACAGCCGCCGCCCCGCGCGGTCCGAGCAGCGGGTTGTCCACGTCGCTGGCGACGACGACCTCGGTCAACGGCAGCGCCGGATGCAGGTCGGCGAGGTCGAGCGAGCGCACGGTCGCGAGCGCCGCGCCGCCGCGCCCGACCTGCGCACCCCGGGCGTCAAGCAGCCGTCCCCCCAGCGCCTGGACCATGCCGGCTCCGCCGTCAGTGCCGGCGCTGCCGCCGATGCCGAGGACGATCCGGTGGCAGCCGGCGTCGAGCGCAGCCCGGATCACCTGGCCCGTCCCGTAGCTGGAGGCGGCCAGGGGGGTCGGCCGACCGCCGGGAAGCCGGCGCAGCCCCGACACGTCGGCCAGCTCGACCAGGGCGACCCCGTCGCGTTCGGCGTAGGCGGTGTCCACCGGCTCGCCGGTCGGGCCCTCGGCCCGGACCGGGACGCGGCGGTAGCCGGCCGAGACAGCCGCCTCCAGGGTCCCGTCGCCGCCGTCGGCGACGGGCACCTTGGCGACGTCGACGCCGGGGGCGGCGCGGGCAAGCCCGGCGGCGACCCGGGCGGCGACCTGGACCGCGGTCAGGGAGCCCTTGAACTTGTCGGGCGCGACGACGACACGCACGCTCTGCTCCAAGGCTGCTAGTCGAGGAATTGCATCTGGTCGAGGTTGAGGGCGCTGAGAGCGGTCGGGGCGTGCTCGCCCTTGGTGGCGAGCTCCTCGAACTCGATGATGTTGTCGATCTCGGTGCCCATCGAGATGTTGGTCACACGCTCGAGGATGACCTCGACCACGACAGGCACCCGGAACTCGGCTATGAGCTTCTTGGCCTGCTCCAGGGCGGGCAGGATCTCGCCGGGTTCGCGCACCCGCAGGGCCTTGCAGCCCATGCCCTCGGCGACCTTGACGTGGTCAACCCCGTAGCCGCCGACCTCCGGGGAATTCACGTTGTCGAACGACAGCTGCACGCAGTAGTCGATGTCGAAGGCCCGCTGGGCCTGGCGGATCAGACCGAGGTAGGAGTTGTTCACCAGCACGTGGATGTAGGGCAGGTTGAACTGGGCACCGACGGCCAGCTCCTCGATCAGGAACTGGAAGTCGTAGTCGCCAGACAGGGCCACCACGGTCGCCTCGGGGTCGGCCACGCACACCCCGAGCGCCGCGGGCAGGGTCCAGCCCAGTGGGCCGGCCTGGCCGGCGTTGATCCAGTGGCGGGGCCGGTAGACGTGCAGGAACTGCCCGCCGGCGATCTGGGACAGGCCAATGGTGCTGACATAGCGGGTGTCCTTGCCGAAGGCCTTGATCATCTCCTCGTAGACCCGCTGGGGCTTCACCGGGACGTCGTCGAAGTGGGTGCGCCGGAGCATGGTCCGCTTGCGGTCGGCGCACTCCTCGATCCAGGCGGTGCGGTCGGGCAGCCGCCGCGCGGCCCGGCGCTCGCGGGCCACCTCGACGAACCGCTGGAGGGCCAGGCCGGCGTCCGAGACGATGCCGAGGTCGGGGGCGAAGACCCGCCCGATCTGGGTGGGCTCAATGTCGACGTGGACGAAGCGGCGCCCCTTCCGGTAGGTGTCCAGGCCGCCGGTGTGGCGGTTGGCCCAGCGGTTGCCGATGCCGAGCACCAAGTCGGCGGCCAGCAGGTTGGCGTTGCCGTAGCGCTGGCTGGTCTGCAGCCCGGCCATGCCGGCCATCAGCCGGTGGTCGTCGGGAATGGCCCCCCAGCCCATCAGCGTCGGGATGACCGGGACACCGACCAGCTCGGCGAACTCCACCAACAGATCGGCGGCGTCGGCGTTGATGATCCCGCCTCCGGCCACGATCACCGGCCGCTCGGCCGCCTCTAGCATGTCCAGGGCCTTGGCGATCTGCGCCGCGTTGGCCGCTGGCTTGTACACCGGCAGCGGCTCGTAGGCGTCGATGTCGAACTCGATCTCGGCCATCTGCACGTCGAAGGGCAGATCGATGAGTACCGGGCCGGGGCGGCCAGATCGCATCAGGTGGAACGCCTGCTGGAACGCGCCGGGCACCTGGGCCGGCTCCAGCACGGTCGTGGCCAGCTTGGTCACCGGCTTGGCGATGGCGGCGATGTCGACGGCCTGGAAGTCCTCCTTGTGCAGCCGCGCCACCGGCGCGAGGCCGGTGAGGCACAGGATCGGGAACGAGTCCGCCGCCGCCGAGTACAGCCCGGAGATCATGTCGGAGCCGTCCGGGCCCGACGTGCCCACGCAGACACCGATG
>JASLBL010000215.1 GCA_030146615.1 Actinomycetes bacterium | reverse complement strand
TCGTCAGCCAGGCGGCGGACGTGGGCGGCGAGTTGCTGGTAGCGGGCGCTCACGCCAGCTCACCCCCCAGCGCCAGCCGGGGCCGCAGCCGGCACCGGCTGCTCGTGGGTGGCCGGCGAGAGCAGCCGGGCCAATGCCCACTTGGGGATGTAGATCGTGCCGCCGAGCTTCTCCGCTGGGAGCGCGCCCCGTTGGACCCACTCATAGATGGTGTTGGGGTGCTTGCCGAGCATCGCCGCGACCTCGGCCACCGTGTAGGCGATCCGGCCGCCCTCCCCGGTCGGCTGGATGTTGGTCGCGTCGGGGTGCGCGCTCACGAGGCCTGCACCCCCTGGGCCAGGCTGGCGGCCAGCTGGCGGATCGCCTGCTCGGGGTCGCGGCGGTGCCCGCCGAGGGTGTGCTGGGAGGGCCGGCGGCCGTCCTTGGTCCAGCGGGTGATCGTCTTGGGGGAGACGTGGAGGAGGTCGGCGACTTGGCTGGTGGGCAGGAAGGATTCGGCGTCCGGCAACGGCCGGGTAGGCTGGTGGAGCATCGGGGCCTCACTTCGATGCTGGTGCCGGGAGGCGTCGCGTCCAGCCGCCCGGGGCGGTGCCAACGTCCCGAGCGGTGCGGCGCTCCCGGCGCCGTCCAATGTGATCTGGTGCTCGCGTCCTGCGCGACTGCCACCTAGAGGGTCATGGCTCCCTCCAGCAGTTCTCCTAAGCCGACCCTGTCCGTCCCTGACTTGCCGGTCCGTATCCACCGTAGACATCAGTATCGTTACTTGTCAACAAAGATCGACACTTATCGCCTCAACATAGTCTTCTTACTGACGTCCGAGCGGCTTCGTGGTGCAATGCAGCCGAGCCGGGACGGACGACTTCAGCGAGGGCGACGTGGACGAGGCAGCCTGGAAGGCCTTCGGCGAGTGGATCGAGCAGCGACGCGAGCACGCTGGACTGACCGTCGGGGCGCTGGCCGACCGTGCCAGCGTCTCGCGGGTGTGGCTCCAGGTCCTCCGCAAGGGCGGTCGCCGCATCGAGGGAGAATGGCGGCCACCCAACCCCAAAAGCGCCACCCTCGCTCGCGTAGCCCGGGCTTTAGAGGTGCCCGTCGAGGAGATGTTTGCCCGCGCCGGCCGAGACGCCGCGCCCAGCACCAGAGCAACGAGCCAGGAGGCCTCTGCTCACGATGACATCGGGCCCGGGGCCGTAGAGCGCATTCGCGAGCTCGAGGAACGAGTGGCACGCACCGAGCAGGAGATGGCCGAGCTGCGACAACTCCTTGACCGCCAGCGAGCTGAACGAGCCAACGTCCGGTAGCCGCGTATGATCACGTCTATAGGCTCAAATCGGGCGCACCGGCGCTGAAGGTAGATGAGCTGTGGGGCAAAAGGAGCGAGACGACACCAAGGCCGAAGCCGCCTCGGCCAACGTCGTCCCGCTCTGGCCGGCCAGCAGCCGCGACGACCTGCCGACGGGCTACCTGGAGCAGGTTGCCCGGCGCATCCGAGCCAACCTCACCGACTTGGTCGCCGCGGCGGACACCTAATGATCTGGACCTGGCGACAGAGTTCCGGATCGCCGCCGAGCTGCTCCAGCAGCCTTCGGGCACCAGCCACCCCTTGCCGATCGCGGAGTCCACAGGCCTGCGCCTCACCGACGGGACCGGCGGCTGCTGGGAGCTGGTGGACCACAACGGCACTGTGCTCGGGCTGATCGTGGCGATCGATGGGAGGCTGGTCTTGGCTCCGACATCGTGGTCTCGGCGCGAAGTGCTCGCCGCCGGCGGCGCGGTGCTCCTAGCGCCATTCACTGGTCTGGGCGCCAGGGCAACGACGGCATCTGGAGGCGCCACTGCTCCGCTCTCGGACCCGGAGGCGGCCGCCCGGCTCGACTACGTCCTGCAGCACCCACACAGCGTGGACATGGCTGCGGCAGCTCATCTTCGCGAGCGAGCGCAGGCCCTCGCCAAGCAGTACGACCTTGCCGCCTCAACTTCGCTGCTCCCTACGGCCGGAGAGATCAGCGGCCAAGTCGCCTTCCTCCGCAAGCAGGCTCCTGACGGCCCGGTCCTGCGCGAACTGCAGGCCACGGAGGCGCAGCTGGCCACGCTCATGGGCCAGCTCGTCTGGGATGCATCCCAGCGACGCGACCATGCCACCGCCGTCGGCTACTACGATCAGGCCATCTCTGCCGCCAACCGCGCGGGCGAGTCGACGGCAGAAGCGTATGCGCGCCTGCGCAAGAGCTACGTCGCACTTTACGGCGAACAAGAGCCGCAAGCAGGGCTACGGTTAGCGCAGCAAGCAGCCACGCTGGCCGCTACGGCTGGGAGCCATGCCCTGCAAGGTCTCGCACTCCTGCATGCCGGCGAGGGCTACGCAATGCTCGGCATGCGCAGGGAATGTGAGGCTGCCCTTGGCGCCGCCGAAGCGCACCTCCAGGCAATGCGAACCGCCGATCCCGCCCACAGTCTTCTCTCCGCCGACCGGCTCGGACGGATACAAGGCGCCTGCTATCTCGCCC
>JASLBL010000145.1 GCA_030146615.1 Actinomycetes bacterium | reverse complement strand
CGCCCTTGGTCTGACATGGCCTCCACAGGCAGTTAGCGTCTCCGCCAGCCCGGCGGCGACAAGGATGTTACGGGCCGCGTTCACGTCCCGGTCATGGACCGTCCCACACGCCGGGCAGGCCCAGACGCGGACGCTCAACGGCTTGGGGCCGTCCCGGTACCCACACATCGAGCAGGTCTGGGAGGTCGGCGTCCAGCGGCCGATCCTGACGACCTGACGGTCGTGCTGGGCGGCCTTGGCCTCCAGCAGCCGGACAAACATCGTCCACCCGGCGTCGTGGACGCTTTTGGCCAGCCGTGTCCGGGCTAATCCCGCCACGGCGAGATCCTCGACGGCGATCGTTTGGTTCTCGCGGATCAGCCGCAAGGCGAGCTTGTGATGATGGTCGGCCCGCTGGTCGCGGACCCTACGGTGGGCGACCGCGACCCGTAGACGCGCCTTCGTCCTGTTCTTCGATCCCTTCTGCTTGCGGGACAGGTTGCGCTGGGTGCGGATCAGGCGCCGCTGGGCGGCGCGCAGGTGCCGCGGGTTGGCGAGGGTCTCGATGGTGCCGTCGCTGGCAGCGATCGTGGCGAACGCGACCAGGCCAAGATCGATTCCGGCGGTGCGCGACACCGGTGGCAACGGGGTCAGGTTGCGTTCGACCACAAACGAGGCGTAGTAACGGCCGTCCGGCTCCCGGATCACGGTCACGCTGGACGGTGCCGAGGGCAATTCGCGAGACCAGCGCACCCGAACCTGGCCGACCTTGGCTACATACAGCCTGGTCCCGCGGAGCGCGAAGCCGTTACGGGTGAGCCGGATCGACTGGCGGCCGTGCTTGGTCCGGAACCTCGGGCGTCCGATCCGGCGACCCTTTCGCTTGCCGGTCAGGGAATCGAACCAGTTGCGGTAGGCGCGTCGCGCGTCTTGGCATGCCTGGACCAAGGCCACCGAGGCGACCTCGGTCAGCCATGCCCGCTCTGGGGTCCGCTTGGCCTGGGTAATCACCCGGCGTTGGACCTCGGTGTCGCTGAGCCTCTCCCCGGCCTGATAGGCGCGATGGCGTTCGGTGAGGGCGTCGTTGTAGACCACTCGGGCACACCCATACGCCCTGGCGAGCGCCTCACGCTGAGCCGAGGTCGGGTCGATGCGATAGCGGTACCTGACGAGCATGCCACTGAACCTATCTGGTCCATACGACAAGCTGATGGCCCGGAGCACCTGGGTTCCTCGTCAACCTTCGGCGCGTCGGCCGGTGGCGCCCCTGGAGTCGCTCGAGGGTAATCCGTCAGCAGCGCGCTTCGGGCCCGGTCAGGCCGGGTGCTCCAGCATCCGCCCGGTGGCCCGGAAGTGGCCGACGTTGACCAGCCAGGTCCGCCCGACCCGCAGGCGGCTGCGCCGCGGCTGGTGGACATGGCCGAAGTACAGGTAGTCGGGCTGGTGCTCCTCCACGTAGTCGAGCAGGGCCTGGCTGCCCGGCTCGGGCCGGCCGGCGACCACGTCGAAGCAGAGGTCGTCGATGGCCGGCGGCATGTGCGAGCAGACCACGTCCACCGGGCCGAGGGCGGCCACCTTGGCCGCGAACTCCTCATGGGTGCACTCCGACAGATGCGGCCGGCTCCCCCTGGGCAGCCCGCCGCCGACGAACCCGACCCGCAGCCCGTCCAGCTCGGCCGTCTCCCCGTCCAGGTGTCGGACCCCAGGCCGGAGCAGGTCCTGGAACTGGTCGGGCCGGTCGACGTTCCCGTGGGTCAGGTAGGTGGGCTCGGGAAAGGCCGCGAACACCGCCTCGTACTGGGCCCGCACGGCCACCCGGACCTGGTCGCGGATCTCCTCCTCGCGCCCCTCGGACGCCCCCCGCAGCACCCGCCCGGCCTCCTCGAACCGCCCGGCGGTCCGGTGCCGCACGAAGTCGGCCGCCACCTCGGGCCCGAACACGTCGACCGCGATCCCCTGCATCGTCCGGTAGTCGATCAGGTTCACCAGGTCCCCGCAGACCAGCAGCGCGTCCGCCCCGGCAGCCTCCCGCGCCAGCGCGTCGGCGGCACCGTGAATGTCAGAGACGAGCTTGATCCGCATCCCGCCCATGCTAGCGGCGCCTTCGCCTATGCTGACCGGTATGGCTGTGGGCGCGAGCGTTGTGGTGGTCGGGGGCGGGGTGATGGGCTGCTCGATCGCCTTCCATCTGGCCGAGCGGGGGGTGGACGTGCTCGTGCTGGAGCGGGGCACCGTCTGCTCGGGGATGACGGCCCGGTCGGGGGCGCTGGTGCGGATGCACTACACCAACGAGCCGGAGGCCCGGATGGCCCTGACCGGGCTGCGGTACTTCCAGGACTGGAAGGAGCGGGTCGGGGGCTGGTGCGGGTTCACCGTCACCGGGGCGGCGATCCTGGTCGGGCCGGGCGAGGGGGCACGGCTGGAGCGGAACGTGGCCATGCTGCGGCGGGTCGGGGTCGACACCGAGGCCGTCGCCCCACAGGACCTGGCCGCCGAGCACCCGGAGCTGGACCTGACCGGGGTCGAGATGGCCGCGGTCGAGCCCGGGTCCGGGTACGCCGACCCGGTGGCCACGACCTTCGCCTTCGCCTCGCGGGCGGTCGACCTGGGGGCCCGGATCGGCCAGGGGGTGGCCGTGCGCGGGCTGGCCGTGGCCTCCGACCGGGTGGTCGGGGTCGACACCGACGACGGCCGGGTCGGGGCCGACGCGGTGGTGCTGGCCTGCGGGCCCTGGGTCGACCCGCTGGCCCGGACGGCCGGGTTCGAGCTCGGCATCACCCCCGAGCGCTCCCAGATCGCCTTCTTCCGCCGGCCGGGCGCGGCCCGCCGCCACCCGGTGGTGATCGACGGGGTCCTCGGCACCTACTTCCGGCCCCACGGCGGCGAGCTGTCCCTGCTCGGGGTGGAGGCCGGCCACCACATCGAGGTCGAGGAGATCGACCGCGAGGTCGAGGGCTACGGACACGATGTGGTCGCTCCGGCCCTCGGCCGCCTGGCCGGGCGGGTGCCGGCGTTCGCGGGGGCGCCGTTCGCCCGCGGCCACCGCGGGGTCTACGACACCTCGGCCGACAGCCGGGCCGTGCTCGACGCCGCCCCCGGGGTGGCCGGGCTGTTCGTGGCCGGCGGGTTCTCGGGCACCGGGTTCAAGAAGTCCCCGGCGGTTGGGGCGTGCATGGCCGAGCTGGTCACCACCGGCCGGGCCACCACCGTCGACCTCCACCCGTTCCGGCTGGGCCGCTTCGCCGAGGGCGACCCGATCGTCGGCGACGAGTACCGGCTGCCCGCGGAGTTCGGGCACAAGCTGTAAGGGGTCAATCGGCTCGCCTTGCCGTATACACTCCTTTCGCCACCCAACCGCGCCTCCGAAGGGAGAGGACCCATGAGCGCCATGGAACCCGACGAGGGCACCGGGACCGACGCCCCCCGCTGGGAGAAGACTGAGGCCGCCAACCCGCCCAGCGAGACCGACGCTCCCCGCTGGGAGCGCGCCGACGCCGACGCCGACGCCGGCACCGACGACGGCGACGGCGACGGCGACGACAGCACCGACTCGTAAGCCCACCGGCGCCCCGCGCCACATCCCAGGTGAGGGCCGTGACCCCACGCGGAGCCGCTCCGGCCGGCATGACCTGCCCCGCCTGCGGGGGCGGGACCCCGGCCGAGGCCCGCTTCTGCCCGGCCTGCGGGCAGCGGCTGCTCGGCGGGGTCGAGGAGCGTCGGGTCGTGACCGTGCTCTTCGCCGACCTGGTCGACTCGACCCAGCTGGTCACGGCGCTCGACCCCGAGGCCGCCCGCGACCTGCTCAACGAGACCTTCCGGCGCCTGGCGGCCGAGGTCCGCCGCTTCGGCGGGACCCTGGAGAAGTACATCGGCGACGCCATCTTCGCCGTCTTCGGCTTCCCCACCGGCCATGACGACGACGCCGCCCGGGCCGTCCGGGCGGCCCTGGCCATGTGCGACATCGTCAAGACGGCCGAGACCGCCCTCGGCGACCTGTCCCTGCACCTGCGCATCGGGCTGGACACCGGCGAGGTCGCGGCCGGCCCCTGGTCGGGCGACCTGCGGGTGACCGGGCCGGCGGTGCACACCGCGGCTCGGATCCAGCAGGCGGCCGAGCCCGACCAGATCCTCGTGTCGGGAAGGACCCTGCGCGCCGCCCGCGAGGTCGCCGAGGCCGGCCCGCCGGCCCTGCTCGAGGTCCGCGGCCAGGGCCGGCCGGTCGAGGTGGCGGAGGTGCGCGGGCTCTCCCCCGCCGAGCCGGCCACCGACCCGATGGTCGGCCGCGAGGCCGACCTGCCCCGGCTGGTCGGGGCCCTCGACCACGCCGCCCACCACAACCGGCTGGTGCTGCTGGTCGGCGACGCCGGGGTGGGCAAGTCGACCCTGGCCCGGGCGGCCACGGCGGAGATCGGCGACCGGGTCCGCGTCCTCTGGGGACGCTGCCTGCCCGACTGGCAGAGCCTGCCCTTCTGGCCGGTCCGGGAGGTCCTGGCCGCGGCCGCCGGAGAGGCCGCGACCGAGCCGGCCGGGGTGCTCACCTCCTCCATCGGCGAGCTGGTCGCCGCGACCTGGCCGGACCCGGTGGCCGCCCCGGCCACCGCCGAGGCCCTGTGCCGGCTGGCCGGCCTGGAGGTGGACGAGCCGGGCCCGGCTTCCCAGCCCGGCCTCGGCAACACCCGCGAGCTGGCCGCCGCCCTGGCCGGGGTGCTGTGCGGCCTGGCCAGGGACGAACGGGTCCTGGTGGTCCTGGAGGACCTGCACTGGGCCACCCCCGACCTGCTGGAGGTGGCCTCGACCCTGGTCACCGACGGCTGCCGGTCCCCGGGACAGCTCGCCTACCTGGGCATCAGCCGGCCCGAGCTCCCGGGCCTGCCCGGCTGGCTGCTCCGGACCGGGACCCAGCGGATCGACCTCGACCCACTGGGCGAGCGGCCGGCGGCCGAGCTGCTGGTCTCGATGCTCGGGGGCGACGCCCGGCCGGACCTGGCCGGTCGGGTGTTCGAGGCCAGCAAGGGCAATCCCCTGTTCGTCAAGGAGCTGGCCATCGCCCTCCGGGAGACCGGCCCGGCCGGGACCGGGCCGCCGTCGCTGCCCATCCCCGACTCCCTCCAGGCGCTGGTCGCGGCCCGGCTCGACCGGCTGCCGCGGTCGGCCAAGCGGGTCCTGTGCCGGGCGGCGGTGGTCGGCAAGTGGTTCTCGCACGCCGCCCTGGCCGCCACGGCCCAGCCGGGCGACGGCGAGCTCGACGCCGACCTGGACCGGCTGGTCCGGTCGGGCCTGATCGAGCGGCTGCCCGAGCGCCTGGCCGGCGGCCAGGAGCGCTTCGCCTTCCACCACTCGCTGTTCCGGGACGTGGCCTACGGCATCCTGCCCAAGGCCGGCCGGTCCGAGCTCCACCGTCGGCTGGCCGACTGGCTGGCCGGCGCCCCCGGCGAGGAGCCGAGCCTGCCCGAGGTGGTCGCCTACCACCTGGTCCAGGCGGTCCGGCTGGCCGGCGAGGTGCGGGCCCCGACCGGCGAGGACCGGGAGCTGGCCGCCCGCGCGGTGGCCGCCTGCCAGCGGGCCGCCCGCCGCCTGCGCGACCAGGAGGCCCTGGCCGCGGCCGCCCAGGTGCTCGACGACGCCCTCGGGCTGGCCGGCCTGGCCGGGGCCGGCGCCGAGGACCAGGCCGAGCTGCGCCTGGAGCGGGGCACGGTGCGGGGCGCGACCGGCGACCTACCGGCCGCCCTGGCCGACCTGGGGCCGGCCACCGGCTCGTCGCGGCCGGCGGTCCGGGCCAGGGCCTGGACCGAGCTGTCCAACCTGCACGGCATGTTCGGCCAGTTCGCCGAGTCGGCGACCGCCGCCGACCGGGCCATCGCCGAGGCGGCCGAGGCCGGCGACCCGGCGCTGATCGCCCAGGCGACCCGGGTCAAGGCCTACGTCCCGTATGTGGCCGGCGACCTGGCCGGGGCCGGGCGCCTGCTCGACGAGGCGCTCGTCCAGGCCCGCCGGGCCGGCCAGGTCAAGCTGGTCATCGAGCTGCGGGCGACCCTGCTGCCGCTGCGCCTGTACCTGGCCACCCCGCTGGACCGGCTACGGGCGGAGGCCCTCGGGCTGGCCGCCGACGCCCACTCGGCCGGCCGGCGCAGCGCCGAGGCGGCGGCCCAGGTGACCCTGGGCGAGGTGGCCTGGCTCCAGGACGACCTGGACGCCGCCGAGCGCCGCTTCGCCGCCGGCAACCGGCTCAGCCTCGAGGTCGGCTTCACCCGCAAGCGGCTGTGGTCGCTGCTCGGCCTGGCCCAGGTGGCGATCGCCCGCGGCCAGCCGGAGGCGGCCCGGCGCCGGGCCCAGGAGGCGATCGCCCTCACCACCCAGCCCGACGGCACCGCCGACGTCGAGGCCGAGCTGCACCTGGCCGAGGCCTGCCTGGCCGGCGGCGACCTGGGCGAGGCGGCGGCGGCCGTGGCCCGGGCCTGGGCGGCCCTCCAGGAGGTCGACGTGTTCTCGCGGGCCCGGCTGCAGCGGACCGAGGCCAGGCTGGCCGCGGCGTCCGGCGACCCGGACGCGGCGGTGGCCCTGCTGGAACGGTCCCTGGGCGCGCTGGAGACGACCGGCCACCGCCTCGACCAGCTGCACTCGCTGGCCGACCTGGCCGTGGCGCTGCGCCGGGCCGGCCGGGAGGCCGAGGCCGAGGCGGCCGCCAAGCGGGCCGGGGATCAGGCGGCCGCCTTTGGCGCCCACGCCCTGGTCCGGCGCCTGGCCGTGGCCGAGATCCCGGGGCCGGCGGGCTCCCGGACCCGAGGGGAGATGGGAAGATGACCCGACGGCGGTCCCAGGCCGACGAGGCGGCGCTGCTCCAGGTGCTCGGCCAGAGCCCGATCTTCCGCCGCGGGTCGCCGGAGGCCCTGGCCGCCGTGGCCGCCCAGGCGACCCCGTTCGACTACCCGGTGGGCAGCTTCCTGATGCGCCAGGGCGAACCGGCCGACCACGTGCTGGTGCTGACCGCCGGCGAGGTGGCGATCGTCTCCCCCGTCCGCGGCGGCGGCGAGCTGGTCCACACGATCATCCGGGCCGGGCAGCTGATCGGCGAGCTCGCCCTGCTCAACGACGGCCGGCGGACGGCCGGGGCCCGGGCGACCTCCCCCACCACCGCCTGGGCGATCGGCCGGGTCCCGTTCTGGGGCTTCCTGGAGGCCAACCCGGCCGCCTCCTCGGCCCTGCTGCGGCAGGTGGCGGCCCGGCTGGCCGACCGCGAGGCGCTGATCGACGACCTGCTGTCGCTGGACGTCAAGAGCCGGCTGGCCAAGGCCCTGCTGGGGCTGGCCGCCGACCACGGCCAGCCCGACCCCGAGGGCGGGACCAGGATCCCGCTGCGCCTCACGCACCGGGACCTGGCCGGCATGGTCGGGGCCAGCCGCGAGAACGTCAGCCGGGCCCTTGGGGCGTTCCGCAAGCGCGGCTTCATCGACTACGACTCCGACGCCATCCGCCTGCGCAACCCCGACGCCCTGCGCCGGCTCACCTGAGCCGAGGTGTGACGCAGATCACCTGGGCGCGGTGACCCAGGGCACCGACGGCACCGGGTCGCGGCGGCTACGCTCAGCTCGTCCTCCAGAGAGGTACCGGCGGAGACAGCAGGAGGAGCCCGCCGGAACCGGCAGGAGGACAGGGACAGCAGCGGACGGCTCGGGGTATCGGGGGATCCGGGGGGGTCCGGACCAGCCGCTGGAGGTGCCGGTCAGGGACGCGGTCGCCGCGACCAGCCGGCATCCCTGGCCAGGCCCGCCCCGTCACGGCCGGAGCGGGCCTGGCCTTCTGCATGCCCTGCATGCCCTGCCTGCCCGCCTGCGGAGTTCCTGGCCCTTCCAGGACGGCGCGGGCCGCCGCCTCCAGGCCGGGGACGGCAACGACACCTGGAGGCGGGGGCCGGCCGGCCGCCCGCCCGGTGGTCACGAACAGCGGCCGCACCCCGGCGGCCTCGGCCGCGCCCACGTCGGCCGGGTGGTTCCCAATCAGCCAGGAGGCGGCCAGGTCGAGGCCGAGGCGCTCGGCGGCCGCCTCCAGCATCCCCGGCCCGGGCTTGCGGCAGCGGCAGGCACGGGTGTAGCCAGGCACCGTCCCCTCGGGGTGGTGCGGGCAGTGCAGCACGGCGTCCAGGCGCACCCCGGCGCCGGCCAGCAGCTCGGCCAGGCGGCGGTGGACGGCCTCGACGGCCGCCTCG
>JASLBL010000549.1 GCA_030146615.1 Actinomycetes bacterium | reverse complement strand
GCAGCTCGCCAAAGCCTTCGGGGCCGAGGTGACCGGTGTGTGCAGCACCCACAACCTGGACCTGGTCCGCTCGCTCGGCGCCGACCACGTCATCGACTACACCCGGGAGGACTTCACCCGGGGCGAACGGCGTTATGACCTGCTGCTGGATGTGGCCGGGAGCCGGCCATGGTCCGAGTGCAAGCGGGTCCTGGGTCAGGATGCGACCCTGGTGCTTGTCGGAGGGCCCAAGACCAACCCCTGGACCGGGCCGCTGGGGCATGTGGCCGGCGTCCGTCTGGCGTCGCTGCGGGCCAGCCAGAAGGTGGGCTTCTTCGTGGCCAAGTTCACCCGCGAGGACTTCTGGTCCTGGCCGAGCTCCTCGAAGCCGGCAAGGTGACCCCGGTCATCGACCGGCAGTACGAGCTGACCGAGGTCCCGGCCGCGCTCAAGTACCTCGGAGAGGGCCACGCCCGGGCCAAGGTGGTCATCATCGTGTGAGGCGCCGGACCGTAGGCTAGGCCCGTGCTCCCAGCCGGACCTGCATGGTTTCTTGGCAACGCCACGAGGTGAAGGACCCGATGCCACAGCTCGGGTACGAGCGCTACGACATTGAGCTCCGAGCCGAGACGGCGAGGTTCGCCGCCGCGGTGCACGACGCCGACCCGGCGCATCCGGTGCCGACCTGTCCTGGGTGGACGCTGGCCGAGCTCACCGAACATGTCGGGTTCGGGCACCGTTGGGCGGCCGTCATCGTCGAGCGGCGAGCGACCAGGCCCGTGCCCCACGACCAGGCCGACGACCTCCAGGTACCTGAGGACGCGGAGGAGCGGTCCCGGTGGCTGCTGGAGGGCGCCCGCCGGCTGGCCGACGCGGTCCGCGGGGCCGGATCACAGACCGGCGTGTGGACCTGGGCGGATGACAAGACCGCGGGGTTCTGGCTGCGTCGGATCACCCACGACACCCTGGTCCATCGGCTGGACGCCGAGCTGGCGGTGGGCCGTGAGATCGCCCTCGCCCCCGAGATGGCTGCGGACAGCGTCTCTGACCTGCTGGACATGTTCTCGATCCTGCCGCGAGTCGACGACTTCCCCGCCCTGGCTCAGCTGCGCGGCAGCGGCCAGGTGCTGCACTTCCACGCCACCGACAACGGCTTGGGCAGCAACGGCGAGTGGCTGGCCCGCCGCATGCCGTCGGGCGTGGCGTGGGAACACCGACATGGCAGGAGCGATGTCGCCGTCTGTGGCTCGGCGCTGGATCTGCTGCTGGTGTTGAGCCGGCGAGCCGCACTGGGCAGCTCCCGCCTCGTGGTCACGGGTGATGCCCACCTGCTTGCCCACTGGCTGGAGCACAGCCGCCTGGACCCGGCATGAGGTATTGATGAACAGCCGGGGGCCGGCGCCACCGGTTGGCGTGGCGCCGGCCTCGGTGCCGAGGGTCAGGGCTCGGCGTGGATGATGGAGAGGGTCTTCTCGGTGTTGCCGCCGGGTCCGATCGCCTGGATGCCGAGGTGCCCCAGGATCGGCTCATCCGGGTAGCGCCAGAGGATGCTGAACCCGTCGGCCGGGGTGCGGTCCTCGCCCAGCAGCTTGGCGTAGTTGGCCATTTCGGTCCCGGTCGGGGTGAGGGTGAACCGGACCCGCTGGGCGTTGCTGGCGTTGACCGACAGGACGACTGTGCCGGCCCCTGAGGGCAGTTCCAGCCAGCCCCCCTCCAGGGTGCGCAGCCTCGGGCTGGTGGTCACCTGAAGGATGCGGGGAGCCGGGGTGGCGGCGGGGAACTGCACCCGGACCATGGTGGCCTGGATGATGCCGTTGCTGCCGTCGGCGGCCGCGTCGTAGAAGGTCACCCAGCCGGGCCCGGTGCTGGCCGGCGGGCGGAAGCGGAGTTGGCCGAGGTCGCCGGGTCGGGTGCTTGCGCTGCCGTCGACGAACCCCTGACCCAGTAGCAGGTCGCGGCCGGGGCGGTCCTGGGTGACCTTGAAGTACAGGGTGCCCTCATAGACGTCGGGGGCCGCGCCCCGGACGGTCAGCGGGGAGCTGATCTGTTGGAGGCGGGCTGGGCTGGTGATCTGGATGCTGCGGCCGTTCACGCCCAGGACCCACCAGCCGGCGGGGAGGCGCTGGAGCCGGACCACGACCGCGTAGGGGCCGGTCTGGGGCAGCAGCCGGCGGCCCTCCCCGTACTTGTGGCGGAAGCCGACCTCGCCGGCGTGGGCGGCGGTGGACCGGAAGGGGCCGGCGACCATGTCGGTCATGGCGAGCTGGTTGGCCAGGAACGCGCGGGCGGTGGCCACCGCTCGGGCGGCCTCATTGGAGCGGTCGGGCTTCCTGGGAGGGGTCGGGGCGGGCGGGGTGGTCGGGGTGGTCGGGGTGGGTGAGGCCGCCGGGTCGGCGGGCGCCGCGGCCGCTGGGCTGGCGGGCTGCCCGGCGGGTGGGGCGGCGGTTGTGGTGGGGTCGGTGGGTCTGGAGCTGCAGCCGGTCAGTAGGACGGCGGTGAGCGCTGCGGTGGTGAGCAGTGGGCGGACAAGGCGCATGGTGGGCCCCCCTTGGGTGCTGCATGCTTCCTGGTTGGAAGCTCACTCAGGAGTCTGGGTGGGGCCGGTCACAGAACCCGCTCGAGACCGTTTCGGCGGGAACGCTGGTTGGTTACCGATTCGGCTCGATCAGGTCACTGACACCGTTATTTCACCTTCAGCACGGGGATGATGGCAGGCACGCATGCCTTGTGCTGGCAGCGGGTCGGTTGGTGAGCGGTGAGGTGATGGATCAGCAGATCGCCGAGCGCATTCGGCAAGGATGGCGAGCCGAGCTGGGCGCCCCGGGCGCCTTCCGTGGCCCAGGACGCCACCTCCACCGGCAGCCGACGCAGGATCCCGCCACGGTAGGCTGGATCTGGGTCGTGGCACTCGGCGACTCGACCTGTGTCTCCCTGCCACCGAACGCGCCCGCCTGGCTGCATGACCTCCACCAGCGTGACCTGGACGCCGACCTGACCGACCCGGCCACGGTGGCGATCGTGATCGGACCGGTCGAGGAGGTCGTGGGCCCGGCCACCCTGGCCTTCCTGGACCCGACCGCCGTGGGAATCGAGGACGACCCGCGCGTCACCTTGGTGCCCGCCGGACACCAGTCGCTCCGGCACCTGGTCGCGGCCTCCGGCCCCCACGGCGCCGAGGAGAGCGGCATCTTGGCCGTGGAGTCCCCGGTGGCCGTCTGGCAGGTCGCCGGCCGGGTCGTGGCCGCCAGCGGCTACCAGGTCTGGCATGGCCACCTCGGCCACCTGTCGGTGCTGGTCGATCCAGCCTTCCGGGGTCGCGGCCTTGGGAAGGCGGTGGCCGCCCGAGCGGTCGCCCTGGTGGTCCAGGCCGGCCTGGTGCCACAGTGGCGGG
>JASLBL010000091.1 GCA_030146615.1 Actinomycetes bacterium | reverse complement strand
AACTTCGCGACCTCCTGGAAGACGTTGTTGTGGCCGTTGAAGAAGAACGCCAGCCGCGGCGCGAAGTCGTCGACCGCGAGGCCCGCGTCGATCGCCGCCTGCACGTAGGCGATGCCGGAGGAGAGCGTGAACGCGACCTCCTGGACGGCCGAGCAGCCCTTCTCGCGGAAGTGGTAGCCCGAGATGGAGACCGTGTTCCAGCGCGGGACGTTCTCCTTGCAGTAGGCGAAGAGGTCCGTCGTCAGCCGCATGGAGTGCTGCGGCGGGTAGATGTAGTTCCCGCGGGCGATGTACTCCTTGAGGATGTCGTTCTGGGTCGTGCCGCGGAGCTTCTCGCTCGGGACCCCCTGCTCCTCGCCGACGAGCTCGTAGAGCGCGAGCAGCACGCCGGCGGGCGCGTTGATCGTCATGGACGTCGAGACCTGGTCCAGCGGGATCTGGTCGAACGCCGTGCGCATGTCGTCGATCGTGTCGATCGCGACGCCCGTGCGGCCCACCTCGCCGAGGCAGCGCGGGTTGTCCGAGTCCAGGCCGAGCTGCGTCGGCAGGTCGAAGGCCATGGAGAGCCCGGTGGCGCCGCGCGCGATGAGGTAGCGGTAGCGCTCGTTGGACTCCTTCGCGCTCGCGTAGCCCGCGTACTGGCGCATCGTCCAGACCTGCTTGCGGTACATCTCGCGGTGCGGGCCGCGCGTGTACGGGAACTCGCCCGGCTCGCCGAGGCGCTCCTCGAGGCCCGGGGCGACGTCGTCCGGGCCGTACAGCGGCTCCATCTCGATGCCCGAATCGGTGAAGTGGCGCGGGTCCTCCGGCCCCACGATCGGGGCGACGGTGAGCCGTTCTTCTTCGGTGGCCATGGGCCGCAGACTACCCGCGGAAGGCCGTCGCCACGGTCCCGTGCGCGCCGCGGATGCGAGCATCGGCGCCGCGTGCAGCTGCTCACGGAGGCCCACCCGGAGGACCCCGCCCTCGACATGGCGCTCAGCCACGCGCTGCTCGACGAGGTCGCGGCGGGGGAGCGCCCCGGGACCGCCCGGATCTACCGCCCCGGCCCGACCATGGCCTTCGGCCGCCTCGACCGCCTCGCGCCGGGCTGGCCGAGCGCCACCTCGGCCGCCCGCACGCACGGCTTCACGCCCGTCCTACGCCTGGGCGGCGGCCGCGCCGCGGCCTACGACCACGGCTCGGTCGTCGTCGAGCTGGTCACCCGCTCCCCGGTCATCGCCGAGGGCATGCAGGAGCGCTTCGCGGCCGGGACCGGCCTCGTCTCCGCCGCCCTGGCGGGCCTGGGCGCCGCCGTCGAGCTCGGCGAGCTGCCCGGGGAGTACTGCGCGGGCCGCTGGAGCCTGCACCTGCCGGGCGGGCCCAAGGTCGCGGGCGCGGCGCAGCGGGTCGTCCGCGGGGCGGCGCTCTTCACCGCCGTCGTCGTCGTGGAGGGCGGCCCCCGCATCCGCTCCGCGCTCGTCGACGTCTACGCCGCGCTCGACCTCCCGTGGGAGCCGCGCACGGCGGGCGCCGCGGAGGACGGGCGCCGCGGGCTCACGAGCGCGGCCGTCGCCGCGGCGCTCGCCCGCGAGCTGCGGCGGCAGGAAGCCTCCCCGGGCGAGCCCGGCCCCCGCACGCACGCGGCCGCCGGGCGCCTGCGCTCCGCCCACACCGCCTGAGCCGCCCGGCTACCGTGCGGACCGTGATCGTCCGGGTCAGGCTCTTCGCCGCGCTGCGCGACCGCGCGGGCACCGATCGGCTCGAGCTCGAGCTGCCCGACGGCGCCCGCGTCTCCGACGCGCTCGCCGCGGTCGACGGCCTCGCCGAGGGCCTCCCGCTCGTGCTGGCCGTCAACCGCGAGTACGCCGCGCCCGACCAGGTGCTCCACCCGGACGACGAGCTCGCCGTCGTCCCGCCCGTCTCGGGGGGCGCCGCCGCCGTCCACACCGCGGTGGTCGACCACGCGCTCTCCCTCGACGCGCTCGTCGCCCGCGTGCAGGACCCGCGCGCCGGCGCGGTCGTGACCTTCTCCGGCGTCACCCGCGACGTCGCGTTCCTCGACTACGACGGCTACGCCGAGATGGCCGAGGCCGAGCTGCGCCGCATCGTCGACGAGGCCGTCGCCGCGCACGGCCTGTGCGCCGCCGCCGCCGAGCACCGCACGGGCCGCGTCGCCACCACGGAGGCGTCGATCCTCGTCGCCGCCAGCGCGCCCCACCGGCCCGAGGCCTTCGCGGGCGCCCGCCAGATCATCGACCAGGTCAAGGAGCGCCTGCCGATCTGGAAGCAGGAGGAGGGCGCCTGGAAGCACGAGCACGTGCCGCCCGCGCCCCGCCCAGGCTGAGCGCTAGAGCGTCCCGCCCGCGGCCGGCGGCGCGGTCGGGTCCTCGCTCTCGGGCGTGCCGTGCTCCCGGGCGAGGTACTCCTCGGCCCACATCGGGTTCTGCCGGGAGCGCTCCACGGTGCGCAGCAGGTCGCTCATCGTCGCGACCTCCTCGACCTGCTCCTTGAGGAACCACTGGATGAACTGCTCGGACTGGAAGTCGCCGTGCTCGCGGGCGACGCCGGCCAGGCCCTCGATCTGCTTCGTGACCTTGCGCTCCTGCTCGAGCGCGACGGCCACGGGCTCGACGATGTCCGCGAAGCCGTTCCGCGGCGCGGCGACGGCCGGGATGATCGCGTCCTCATCCGCGTCGAGCAGGTACTTGACCATCATCATCGCGTGGTTGCGCTCCTCGATGGCCTGCGAGTAGAAGAAGCTCGCCAGGCGCGGCAGCGTCTCGTCGTCGTAGTAGATCGCCACCGCGATGTACTGCTGGCTGGCGGCGAACTCGTTGGCGATCTGCTCGTTGAGGCGGGCGACGAATGCAGGTGCTGGCATCCGCACTAGCTTAGGGATCCCTAACATGTGATGCGAATGCCGTCGACGCGCGTCAAGACGAAGAAGTCCTGCTGCAAGGACAAGCCCCGGTGCAAGACCTGTCCCGTGGTCCTCAAGCGCCTGGCCATGGCCGGCCTCGCCGAGCGCCTCGACAAGCGCATGTACGTGCTGTCCGGCGATGTGACCAAGAAGCAGATCAAGGCCGCGCGGAGCCCCCGCACGCCCGTCCGGCTGTAGCCTCCGGCCGTCATGGCCACTGCACTTGTCACCGGCGGCGCCGGCTTCCTGGGTTCCCATCTTTGCGACGAGCTCCTGCGGCGCGGGCACCGCGTCATCTGCGTCGACAACTTCGAGACGGGCAACCTCACGAACATCGAGCACATCCGCGTGCCGGAGTTCGAGGTCATGCAGACGGACATCGTCGAGCCCTTCCACGTCGACGAGCCCGTCGACTTCGTCTACCACCTCGCGTCGCCCGCCTCCCCGATCGACTACCTGCGCCTGCCGCTGCACACGCTGAAGGTCGGCTCCCACGGCACCCACCACGCGCTCGGGCTGGCCAAGAAGCACCGCGCGCGCTTCCTCGTCGCCTCCACGAGCGAGGTCTACGGCGACCCGCAGATCCACCCGCAGCACGAGGAGTACTGGGGCCACGTCAACCCGATCGGCCCCCGCGGCGTCTACGACGAGGCCAAGCGCTTCGCCGAGGCCCTGGCCATGGCCTACCACCGCACCCACGACGTCAAGGTCAGGATCGTTCGTATCTTCAATACCTACGGACCGTCCATGCGGATCGACGACGGTCGTGCCTTCTGCACGTTTGCCGTGCAGGCGTTGCGGGGGGAGCCGCTGACTGTGCACGGGGACGGGAGCCAGACCCGGTCGCTGTGCTATGTGGCCGACCTGATCGAGGGGATCTGGCGGCTGCTCGGGAGCGACCTGGTGGGGCCGGTCAACCTGGGGAACCCGGAGGAGGTGACGATCCTCGAGCTGGCCCGGACGGTGGCCAGGGCGGCCGGGGTGGAGCCGAGGATCGAGCTGCGGCCGCGGCCGGTGGACGACCCGGAGGTGCGGCGGCCCGACATCACCAGGGCGGTGACGGAGCTGGGCTGGAAGCCTCAGGTCTCGCTGGAGGAGGGGGTCCAGCGGACGGTGCCCTGGTTCCGGCGGGCGCTCGAGGCGCAGGCATGACCCTGACCAGGACGGGCGGGGGCAGCGACACCGGGGTGGGCACGGCCAGGGCGGCGTTCTTCGACGTGGACAAGACGCTGCTGCCCGGCTCGAGCATGTACCTGTTCGCCAGGGGCCTGTACCGGCACGGGTTCTACACCATGCGGGACATCGCCGGGTTCACGTTCGGGCAGCTGGTGTTCCGGCTCACCGGAGCCGAGGGGAAGAAGGGGATGGAGGCGGCCCGCGAGCAGGCGCTGGCCTTCGTCGAGGGCAAGCGGCGCGACGACCTGACCCAGATCGGCCACGACATCGTGGTCGAGGTGATCGGGCCCCGCATCTACCCGGGGATGCGGCGGGTGATCGACGAGCACCACGACCAGGGGGACCGGACCTACCTGGTCACGGCCGCCCCCCGCGAGCTGGCCCAGGGGATCGCCACCTACCTGGGCATGGACGGGGCCCTCGGGACCGAGGCCGAGCTGGTCGACGGGACCTACACCGGCCGGCTGCTCGGCCCGGTGCTGCACGGGCCGGCCAAGCTGGACGCGGTCCTCCGCCTGGCCGACGAGCAGGGGTTCGACCTCCGAGCCAGCAGCGCCTACTCGGACTCGGTGAACGACCGGCCGCTGCTGGAGGGGGTCGGCCGGCCGGTGGCCGTCAATCCCGACCGGCACCTGCGCGACCTGGCCGCCGAGCGGGGCTGGCCGGTCCAGGACTTCCGCCGCCGGCGCCGGCTGTGGCTGGTCTGGCTGCCGGCCGGGATGGCCGCGGGCGCCACCACCGCCGCGGCCGCGGTCACCGGCCGCCGCTTGGCCAGGCGACGGCGGCGCTAGCGCTCGCCGAGGTCGCCGGGCGGGAGGCCGCCCTCGCTGAGCACGGCCGCGACCTCGTCCTCGGACAGGCCGCGGGTGGCCAGGGCCCGGCGCAGGCGCCGGGCGGCCTCGGCCGGCGAGGTCCAGCCGTCCCGCAGCGGCCCGTGCTCGTGCTCGCCCTCGAGCAGGCCGTCAACGAACCCCTTGGCGTAGTCCCAGGTCACGTAGTGGTCGACCGCCGGCTCGAAGGCCGGCTCGTGGACCCGGGGCTCGCCGTGCTCCAGGATGTGCTCCAGGTTCTCCCGCAGCAGGCTCCAGCCGAAGAAGTGGTCCTCCTCGCAGTCGGGGCAGGAGATGACCACGCCGAGAAAGCCGCGCTGCTCCAACGCCGATCGGAACTCGGCCAGGTCGGCCAGGTCGTCCAGGAGCGCGGCACGCTCTTCCTCGTCGATGGGCTCGGGGGGCGAGTCGTCTTGGGGCTCGAACGGGTCGAGGGGGTCGGGCACGGGCACCTCGGAAGTCCAGGTTGATGCGAGAAGTCTTCCCGGCATGGTAGCGCGGATGCCGACCGGGCTGTCCTTGACCTCCACAGAACCCCGCTGCTAGCGTCGGGCATGCACCTTCCCCGGGCCCTCCGTGTTTGCGGACGGGTCCGTTCGTCTATCTGCCCCCGATTCGGGTACCCCCTGCTGGGAGGAACGCAAGGTGGCTGAGGTCGAGATCGGCATCGGCAAGAGCGGCCGCCGGGCCTACGGGTTCGACGACATCGCGATCGTGCCCAGCCGGCGGACACGCGACCCCGACGACATCGACATCTCCTGGGACCTCGACGCCTACCACTTCGAGCTGCCGCTGCTGGCCTCGGCCATGGACGGGGTGGTGTCGCCCCGGATCGCGGTCGAGCTGGGCCGCCTGGGCGGGCTCGGCGTGCTCAACCTGGAAGGCCTCTGGACCCGCTACGAGGACCCCGACCCGGTCTACGCCGAGATCGCCAGCCTCCCCGACACCGAGGCGACCAAGCGGATGCAGGAGATCTACGCCGAGCCGATCAAGCCCGAGCTGATCGGCCAGCGGGTCAGGGACATCAAGGAGACCGGGGTGGTCGCGGCCGCCTCCCTGACCCCGCAGCGGGTCGCCCGCTACCACCAGTTCGCGCTCGAGGCCGGGCTCGACATCCTGGTCATCCAGGGCACGGTGGTCTCGGCCGAGCACGTCTCCTCCTCGAGCGAGCCGCTCAACCTCAAGACCTTCATCGCCCACTACGACCTGCCGGTGATCGTCGGCGGCTGCGCCTCCTACGCCACCGCCCTGCACCTGATGCGCACCGGGGCCGCCGGGGTCCTGGTCGGGGTCGGGCCGGGCGCCGCCTGCACCACCCGCGGCGTGCTCGGCATCGGCGTGCCCATGGCCACCGCCCTGGCCGACGCCGCCGGGGCCCGGATCCGCCACCTCGAGGAGACAGGCCGCTACGTGCAGGTGATCGCCGACGGCGGCATGCGCACCGGCGGTGACGTGGCCAAGGCGGTCGCGTGTGGGGCCGACGCCGTGATGATCGGCTCGCCGCTGGCCCGGGCGGTCGAGGCCCCCGGTCGCGGCCACCACTGGGGGATGGCCACCTTCCACCCGGACCTGCCCCGCGGGACCCGGGTCCGGACGACCCCGCTCGGCACCCTCAAGGAGATCCTGCTCGGGCCGGCCCCGGTCAACGACGGCAGCATGAACCTGTTCGGGGGCTTGCGGACCTCGATGGCCACCACCGGCTACCAGACGGTCAAGGAGTTCCAAAAGGCCGAGGTCATGGTCGCCCCGGCGCTCCAGACCGAGGGCAAGCTGCTCCAGCGCTCCCAGGGTGTCGGGATGGGCTGAGGCCCGGCTCCGACCCGGGCCTAGCCCTCGTCGTCCTCTTCCTCGGCCCGGCGGCGGCGGGTGACCACCTGGCGGTCCCAGCCCCGGTGGACCGAGCAGAAGCTGTCGGGGTTGTAGCGCGACAGCCGGGTCTCGCAGCCGTCGGCGGCGCAGGTCCGAGCTGACCCGAACGAACGCACCACCGGGTCGGCGCCCGGCGCCCGCCGCCGCGGGGCGGTGGTGATGGTCTCCTCCGGCTCTGTCACCGTGCTCTCCTTCGCCAGAGAAACAAAAAGCACCACACACCAGGCGTTCGGTGTGCGGTGCGAGGTCTTGGCACCAAGGGGGCGGCGATGCCCCGTTCGGCGTCACAGTACTCCTGCGCAAGCCGAGCGAGCAAACGATCCCCGCACTTCGTTATCCTGCGCCCATGACGACTCCGGCCCCCGGCCACGACACCGTCCTGGTGCTCGACTTCGGCGCCCAGTACGCCCAGCTCATCGCCCGCCGCATCCGCGAGTGCCATGTCTTCTCCGAGGTGGTTCCCTGCGACGTCGACCCGGCCACGGTCCGGGCCCACGACGCCAAGGCCCTGATTCTCTCCGGCGGCCCCAAGTCGGTCTACGAGCCGGGCGCCCCGGCCCTCGACCCGCGCCTGCTCGAGCTGGGCATCCCGGTGCTCGGCCTCTGCTACGGCCAGCAGGCCATGGCCAGCGCGCTTGGCGGCCGGGTCGAGCGGACCGGGGTCAGGGAGTACGGGCGGACCAGCCTGCGGGCCCAGCCCGAGGGCAGCGTCCTGTTCGACGCCCTGCCCACCGACCAGGTGGTCTGGATGAGCCACGGCGACACGGTCACCGCCGCCCCGCCGGGCTCACGGATCGTGGCCAGCACCGACGCCTCCCCGGTGGCCGGGTTCGAGGACCCGCAGCGGGGCCTGTACGGGGTCCAGTTCCACCCCGAGGTCGTCCACACCGAGCGGGGCATGGACCTGTTCAAGAACTTCCTGTACGAGGCGGCCGGCTGCCGGCCCAACTGGACCAGCGTCTCCATCATCGAGGAGCAGGAGGCGGCCGTCCGGGCCCGGGTGGGCGACGACCACGTGCTCTGCGCCCTGTCCGGCGGGGTCGACTCCTCGGTGGCCGCCCTGCTCGTCCACCGAGCGGTCGGGGACAAGCTGACCTGTGTCTTCGTCGACACCGGGCTGCTGCGCCACGGCGAGGCCGATCAGGTCGAGGAGACCTTCCGGCGCGATTTCAAGGTCAACCTGGTCCACGTCAAGGCGGCCGACCGGTTCCTGGATCGCCTGGCCGGGGTGACCGACCCCGAGGCCAAGCGCAAGGCGATCGGCAACGAGTTCATCCGGATCTTCGAGGAGGTCGCCAAGGAGCACGGCGACGCCCGCTACCTGGTCCAGGGCACCCTGTACCCGGACGTGGTCGAGTCGGGCGGCCAGCGGACGGCGACCATCAAGAGCCACCACAACGTCGGCGGGCTGCCCGAGGTGATGCAGCTGGAGCTGGTCGAGCCGCTGCGCCTGCTGTTCAAGGACGAGGTCCGCCGGGTCGGGACCGAGCTCGGCCTGCCCGAGGACGTCGTCCAGCGCCAGCCCTTCCCCGGCCCCGGCCTGGCCGTGCGGATCGTCGGCGAGGTCACCGCCGAGCGGCTGGAGACCGTGGCGGCGGCCGACCGGATCGTGCTCGAGGAGATCCGCCGGGCCGGGCTGGACCGCGAGCTGTGGCAGTGGTTCGCGGTGCTGCCGGCGGTCCGGACCGTCGGGGTCATGGGCGACGGCCGCACCTACGCCTACCCGATCGTGCTCCGGGCGGTGACCAGCCAGGACGCCATGACGGCCGACTTCGCCCGCCTCCCCTGGGAGGTGCTGGAGCGCATCTCGACCCGGATCGTCGGGGAGGTCCCCGGCGTCAACCGGGTCGCCTACGACGTCACCTCCAAGCCCCCGGGCACGATCGAGTGGGAATGAGCCACCCCGAGGATTAGCGGCGCGCTCACGCGGTATCGAGTGGCCATGTGGGAAGCGATCGTGTTCGGGGTCCTCGCCTCCAGCGCGCTGGTCATCGGCGGGGCGCTCGGCTCCTTCTGGCAGCCGTCCACGCTGGTGACCGGTGCCATGCTGGCGTTCGCCAGCGGCACCCTGATCTCGGCGCTGGCCTTCGAGCTGTTCCCCGAGGCGGTGGAGCTCGGCGGGGTGCGGGCCTCCGGCTTGGGCCTGCTCGGCGGCGCGGCCACCTTTGTGGTGGTGAACGCCTGGCTGGACAGCCGGGTCGCGCCGCCCGAAGAGGTCGAGGACGCGCCGGCCGCGGGCCCCGGCCGTCCGGGCGGAGAGAGCGGCGCCGACGCCGACGCGGCCGCCACCGCCAAGGGAAGGACCGAGCTCCCGAGCGAGCTGGCCGGGGCCGCGGCCGACCAGCGCGAGAAGGTCGCCGTGGCCAGCCGAGGCGTCGGCCTCGCCCTGCTGGCCGCGGTCACCCTCGACGGCGTACCCGAGAACCTGGCCCTTGGCGTGTCCCTGGCCGGCGAGGAGGCCACCGGCGGCGGCAGCCTGGCCCTGCTGGTCGCGATCTTCGCCTCCAACTTCCCCGAGGCGCTGGTGGGGGCCGTGTCCATGCGCTCCCAGGGTCGCCCGCCCAGCTACGCCATCGGGCTGTGGAGCGCGACCGCGGTGCTGCTGACGCTGGCCGTGGTCGTCGGCCGCCAGGCGCTGGCCACGGCGGAGCCGAGCACGCTGGCCTTCCCACTGGCCTTCGCGGGCGGCGCCGTGCTGGCCTCGCTGGCCGATACCCTGATGCCCGAGGCGTTCGAGCGCGGCCGGCCGGTGAATGCCTTCGCCACCGCCGCCGGCTTCTACCTCTCCTTCGTCCTCGCCGAGGGCTGGTAGGTCCGGGCCTAGCCGAACCGCTCGCGGAGGCCGGCGACCAGGCGGGCGGTGACCGGGGCGTCGGTGCCGGCGCGGTCGGCGGCCCGCAGGATCGTGCCGCCGATGGCGTCGAGCTCGATCGGGCGGCCGGCGGCGGCGTCCTTCTGCATCGAGGAGCGCATGCCGTCGGGGATCCTGTCCAGCACGCCGACGATCGCCGCCTCGTCCAGCTCGACCCCGTCGGCCCGGGCCGCGGCGACGATCTCGTGGGCCACGGCCACCGCCTCCTCCCAGCACCCCGCCCTGGCCTCCCCGAAGGAGGCCTCGGCCGCGGTGGTGACCAGGGCGATCGGGGCGAGCACGGCCAGCTTGGACCAGAGGGTGGTGGCCTCGTCGTCGCGCACGGTCACGTCCAGGCCGGTCTCGGCCAGCCGCGCCCCCAGCTCCTCGACCCGGCCCCGGGGAGCCTTGCCGGCGGCCAGCTCGACCACCGCGAACGGGGAGGCGTGCTCGATCACGCCCGGGGCGACCCGAGTCGACTCGACCCGGATGGTGCCGGCCGCCACCTGGTCGGGCGGGTAGCGCCCGCGCAGCCAGGCGACGTGGTCGATGCCGTTGAGGAACGGCACCACCAGCCCGTCGCCCAGCGCCTCGGCCGGCACGGCCCCGACGGCCACCTCTAGCTGGGCCGCCTTGACCGTGACCAGGAGGGCGTCGACGGGATGCTCGAGCCGGCTGGCCGCCTCGACCGCCACCCGGGCGTCGCCGAAGGCGTCGCTGCGCAGCTCCAGGCCGTTGGCGGCCAGGTGGGCGGCGGTGGCCGGCGGGGCCAGGCAGGTGACCTGGTCGCCCCGCCGGGCCAGCAGGGCGGCGAGCAGCCCGCCGACCCCGCCCGGCCCCAGCACCGCCACCCGCGCCGGCGGCAGCCGGTCGTTCACCACGTCCGCTCCTCTCCGGTGGGCACGGCGGTCAGGATACCGGCTGCGGCTCGGCGACCCGCTCGGCGTGCGCCGCCCGGGCCGCCCGGTGGGCCAGGGCCAGGATCGGGCCCAAGGTGGCCCCGCCCGCCCAGTAGGCCTGGCCCGAGGCCGAGGCGACGCAGTTGCCGACCCCGTACAGGCCGGGGATGGGGCGGTCCTGGTCGTCGAGGACCTGACCGTCGGGGGTGGCCTTGGGCCCGCCCTTGGTGTCGAGGGTCCCGCCGGTGACCAGGGCGGCGTAGTAGGGGCCGGTGCCGGCCAGCGGCCACATGGTCGGGTTGGCCCGGTCCGGCTCCTCCTTGACGGCGCCGTTGAACAGCTGCTCCACGGCCCGGTCGCCGCGGCCGAAGTCGGTGTCGCGGCCGCTGGCGGCCAGCTCGTTGAAGCGGGCGATGGTCGCCTCCAGGCTGGCCGTGAAGCCGTCGGCCAGGCGCAGCCCGCCGGTGACGTCGGCGTAGCGGGCGAGGCGCTCGTCGATGGCCGCGGCCAGCTGGGCCAGGTCGTCGCCGCGGATCACGTGGGCGTCGTCGGTGCCGGGGGGGACGATCAGGCGGCCGTACTCGTCGCTGGCCGAGTGGTCCTGGCTGCGCTGGTCCCAGATGGCCATCAGCACCAGGTTGGGGTACTCGGCCGCGGCCGGGTCCCAGCGGAAGAACGTCTGGGCGAGCTCGTTGTAGGCCAGCTTCTCGTTGACGACCCGCCGGCCCCGCTTGTCGACCCAGAGCATCGAGTCGCCGGCCACCGAGAACATCCCCGACATGGCCGGGTCGCGGGCCACCGCCTTCTCCAGCGAGACCGGGCACATCCAGGCGTAGTTCATGTTGCGGAGCTGGGCCCCGAGGGCGCCGGCGATGTAGACGAAGTCGCCCTCGTTGGAGGCGGCCGCGCAGCCGCCGTACACGGGCACGCTGAGGAAGTTCTGGCGCAGCTCCGGGTCGTGGGTGAAGCCGCCGGTGGCGAACACGACCGCCTTGGCCGCGCCGACCCTGACCGTGGCCCCGCCGGCGGTGGTGGCCTCGACCCCGACCACCCGGCCGTCGTCGCCGCGGACGACCCGCTGGACCCGGTGCCCGGTCCTGACCTCGACCCCGTCACGCTCGGCGGCCGCGCTGAGGGTCCTGACCGCCACCGCGCCCCCGTCCGACATGGTCTCGCTGGCCGCCTCGGGCAGCAGCACCCGGCCGGTCGGGGCCTTGTCCTCGGGCAGCTCGGCCCAGTAGTCGGGCACGGCCGCGCAGTGCCGGTAGGGGAGGGCGCCCCGCTCGGCCAGCAGCTCGGTCGCGGGCGAGGCGCCGTCGTAGATGGCCTCGCACATCGCGTACTCCCACTCGGTCAGGCCGAAGCGGGGCGCGTCCGGGTGGTAGCGCTGCGGCCTGGCCAGGCGGGCCATGTAGCGCAGGCAGTCCTCCTTGGGGTCCTCCAGCCCGAGCTCGCGCATCGGCTGGTTGTTGGGCACCCAGTACCAGAAGGCGGCCTTGGCGGCGGTCCCGCCGAGCTGGGGGGCCTTCTCCAGGACGAGCACGCGGTTGCCCAGCCAACGGGCGAACAGCGCCGTGGGCAGGCCGGCACCACCTCCGCCGACGACCACGATGTCGTAGGTCGCGTCGAAGCCGGAGGAGCCGGTGGTGGGTCGCGCGGACTCGCGCGGGGCGCTGGGCGGGGACGCTGGCGGCATCGCCGATCTCCCTCCTGCCGGAGACATCAGTCCAAGCAGTATCCCCCGGTACGGGCGCTCCGGATAGGGGTCAGGCGGCGCGGCGGACGCTGAGGGCGGCCAGCAGCTCGGGCTGGTGGTCGGTGAGCCAGGCGGTCCCGAGGCCCAGCCCGGCCCGCCACAGGAACCAGCCGTAGGCGACGGCCAGCGGGCAGACCAGGACCAGCGCCGGCGTCCACAGGACCACGCCGACCACCACCAGGGCGACCAGCGGCAGCAGCAGCATCCCCTGGGCGGCGAAGGCGACCATCTGCACGACCCCGACCAGGCAGCCCTGGCCGGTGCCCTGGACCGCCCAGAGGTTGCTGGCGTCGTCGGGCAGCGGGTAGGCAAAGCGGACCGAGACGACGTCGGCCACGCCCAGTGACAGGGCGAGCACGCCGAGGCCCAGGAAGAGGGCGACCGGCACGTACAGCCAGCCGCCGGTGACCGCGGCCAGGGCAAGGGCCAGGGCGGTGGTGGTGACCATGCCGGTCACCATCGAGGCCAGGTTCCGGCCGGTCAGGTCGCCCCGGGGGTCGGCCCCGGCGGCCACGTGGGCCCAGTAGGCGGCGCCGTCGAAGCCGAACTGGTTGAGGCTGTTCTGGCTGGCCAGGAAGGCCATGATCAGCGACGCGAGCACGATCCAGGGCTGGTGCAGCCCCTCGGTGAGGATCACGAACGCGACCAGGGCCAGCCCGAGCAGGCAGCTGACCACCCAGGCGACCCGCAGCCGGGGGTGCCTGGCCAGATACCGCAGCTCCTTGGCCGCGACCGCGCCCCGCTGGTCGGCCGGGAGCAGCCGCCGCAGCGGGCGCGGGAACAGGCCGGCCGGCTGCCGGGCCCGCTGCCTGGCCGCCGGCTCGGCGGTGGTCAGCACCCGGTCCAGGCTCCGCCACCACCACCAGCCGAGCAGGGCCACGGCCAGGGCGGCCCCGGCCAGCTCGGCGGTGGCGGCCAGCAGCCGGCCCTCGCCGGCGTCGACCAGCGCCCGGGCGGCCAGGCCGGTCGGCAGCCAGCCGAGCACCCTGGCCAGGGGCCGCAGCGCCTCCAGGTCGGCCCGCTCCAGCCGCTCGGCCAGGCGGGCCCCGACCTGGAGGGCAAGGTTGAAGCCGAGCGCCGTCACCGACACGAGCACGATCACCAGGTCGCGGGCCTTGCGCGAGCGGAGCTGGCGGGACAGGGCGGTGAGCAGGGCCCGCGACCCGACGATGCACAGCAGGAACTGCACCAGTACCGCCGCCACCACCAGCACCACCCCGGGGCCGAGGGTGCCGAACCCGACCACGGCCCCGCCGAGGGCGACCAGGGTGCAGAGCGGGGCCACCCCGACGCAGGCGGCCAGCGACAGCCCGGTCACCAGCTCCCGGGGCCGCAGCGGCAGCAGGACCAGCCGGGACGGGTCCAGGCTGGCGTCGCCGGCGAAGCTGAGCAGCGGGAACAGCCCCCAGCCACAGAACAGGGCCAGGAACACGGCCTCGACCAGCAGCAGGCCGGCCCGGGGCTCGGCCCGCGGCACGAGGGCCAGCAGCAGGAAGCCCCCGAAGGCCAGGGGCAGCCCGGCCAGCGCCCCGACGGCCAGGGCGACCTGCTGGGGCCAGTTGCTGCGGCGCAGCCCGTTGCGGAGCAGGGCCAGCTTCAGGCTGACCAGGTGCCCAGCCAACCCAGCTCCTCGGCACCGGCGTGGCTCGCCCCGACCAGCTCGACGAACGCGTCCTCCAGGCTGCGCCCGGCCCGCACCTGGTCGGTCGGGCCCTCGGCGATGAGGCGGCCCAGGTGCATGATCCCGACCCGGTCGCACAGCCGCTGGACCAGTTCCATGACGTGGCTGGAGAAGACCACCGTGGCCCCGCCGGCCGTGTAGCGCTCCAGCAGCCCCCGGATCGTCCGGGCCGACACCGGGTCGATGGCCTCGAACGGCTCGTCCAGGAACAGCACCCGCGGCGCGTGCAGCAGGGCCGCGGCCAGGGCGATCTTCTTGCGCATCCCGTGCGAGTAGTCGACCACCAGGGTCCCGGCGGCGTCGGCCAGCCCCAGCACCGCCAGCAGCTCGCCGGCCCGCGCCTCCACCACCGGCGGCGGCATCCCTCGCAGCAGCCCGTTGTAGGTCAGCAGCTCGGCCCCGGTCAGCCGGTCGAACAACCGGAGGTCCTCGGGCAGCACCCCGATCCGCCGCTTGGCCTCGACCGGGTCGTGCCACACCTCGACCCCGTCGATCAGCACCATCCCGGCGTCGGGCCGCAGCAGCCCGGTCACCATCCCCAGCGTGGTCGTCTTCCCGGCCCCGTTCGGCCCCACCAGCCCGAAGAAGCACCCATGGGGGATGTCCAGGTCGATCCCGTCCACCGCCACCTTGGCCCCGAACGCCTTGCGCAGCCCCCGCACCGACAACGCGGCCGACGAGCCTGCAACCATCCGGCTGGAACCTGGATCCCCTGTGTCCACGCGG
This sequence comes from Actinomycetes bacterium, assembly GCA_030146615.1. Taxonomy (GTDB): domain Bacteria; phylum Actinomycetota; class CALGFH01; order CALGFH01; family CALGFH01; genus CALGFH01. The sequence goes on along the minus strand of JASLBL010000091.1, from coordinate 6,801 downwards.
CCAAGCCTATCCCGTCCCGCTCGTATACTGCGGGCGTGGACCCTTCGCCGGCGCCGGATGTTCCGGGCGCGTCCCCTGACCTGCTGGACGGGCTGAACGACGCTCAGCGGCTGGCCGTGCTGGCCACCGAGGGGCCGACGCTGATCGTGGCCGGGGCCGGGTCGGGGAAGACCCGGGTGCTGACCCACCGGATCGCGCACCTGATCAAGGACAAGCGGGTGCCGCCGACCTCGGTGCTGGCCATCACCTTCACCAACAAGGCGGCCCGGGAGATGCAGGAGCGGCTCCGGCACCTGGTCGGGCCGGTCGTCAAGGCGATGTGGGTGTCGACCTTCCACTCGGCCTGTGTGCGTATCCTGCGTCGCAGCGGCTCGCATCTGGGCTACACCTCGACCTTCTCGATCTACGACGAGGGCGACGCCGAGCGGCTGATGACCCAGGTCTGCCGGCAGCTCGACTACGACCCCAAGCGGCTGTCGGCCCGGTCGATGCGCCACGCCGTGAGCGGCTGGAAGGACCAGCTGGTCGACCCCGAGACCGCGGCCGACCGGGCGCTGGGCTGGTTCGAGAAGAAGGCCGCCGAGGCCTACCGGCTGTACCAGCGGCGCCTGGCCGAGTCCAACGCGATGGACTTCGACGACCTGATCCTCCAGACGGTCCGGCTGTTCCAGGAGCACCCGGACGTCCTCGCCGAGTACCAGCGCCGCTTCCGGTACGTGCTCGTGGACGAGTTCCAGGACACCAACGTGGCCCAGTACGAGCTGCTCAAGCTGCTCGCCGCCGAGCACCGCAACCTCTCGGTGGTGGGCGACGGCGACCAGTCGATCTACGCCTTCCGGGGAGCAACGGTCCGCAACATCCTCGACTTCGAGGCCGACTACCCGGAGGCCAACGTCATCCTGCTCGAGCAGAACTACCGCTCGACCCAGACCATCCTCTCGGCGGCCAACGCGGTCATCGCCAACAACCTGGAGCGCAAGCCCAAGAACCTGTGGACGGCCATCGGCTCGGGCAACCCCATCGTGCGCTACCAGGCCGAGAACGAGCACGACGAGGCCGCCTACGTGGTCGAGGAGGTCGAGCGCCTCCACGAGCAGGGGCTGGGCTACGGCAAGGTGGTCGTGTTCTACCGGACCAACGCCCAGTCGCGGACCCTGGAAGAGGTGTTCGTCAAGGCCGGCCTGCCCTACAAGATCGTCGGCGGGGTCAAGTTCTACGACCGCCGGGAGGTCAAGGACCTGCTCGCCTACCTCAAGGCCACGGTCAACCCGCTGGACACGGTCAGCCTGCGCCGGGTCCTGAACGTGCCCCGGCGCGGCATCGGCGACACCTCGGAGCGGGCCATCGACCGGTTCGCCACCGAGGAGGGCATCCCGTTCGGGGACGCCCTGCGCCGGGCCGCCGAGATCCCCGGCCTCGGCGCCCGCCAGGCCCGGGCGGTGGCCGACTTCGTGGCCGTGCTCGACGAGCTGGCGGCCGGGGTCGCCGAGAGCCGCTCCCCGAGCGTGCTCGTCCAGGACGCCTGGACCCTGTCGGGGCTGATGCGGGAGCTGGAGGCCGACACCTCGATCGAGGGCCAGGGGCGGGTCGAGAACGTCCGCGAGCTCCAGTCGGCCGCCGAGGAGTACGAGCTGCGCGAGGGCCAGGAGGCCGAGCCGACCCTGGCCGGCTTCCTCGAGTCGATCGCCCTGGTCACCGACGCCGACCAGGTCGAGGCGGGCAGCCAGTCGGTCACCCTGATGACCCTGCACACGGCCAAGGGCCTCGAGTACCCGGTGGTGTTCATCGTCGGCCTCGAGGAGAACGTGTTCCCCCACGTCCGCTCCATCGGCGAGCCGCGCGAGCTCGAGGAGGAGCGGCGCCTGGCGTATGTCGGCATCACCCGGGCCCGGGAGCGCCTGTACCTGACCAACGCCTGGAGCCGGACCCTGTTCGGCTCGACCAGCTACAACCTGCCCTCCCGGTTCCTCAAGGAGGTGCCGGAGGAGCTGGTCACGGTCGCCCCCGGCCAGCGGGCCAAGGTCGGCGCCTCCCGGTCCGGCCCGGCCGGCTGGGGCGACTCCAGCCCGGCGTTCGGGGCCGGGCGGAGCAGCTTCAACGTCCGGCCCCAGCCGCCGGTCTCCTTCGACCGCCAGCCGACCCCGGCCGAGCGGCTGGCCGACCGCCAGCGTGGCGCCCTCGACCTGGGCCTCACCCCCGGCGACGAGGTCGTCCACCGCCAGTGGGGCAAGGGCGTGGTCGCCACCGTCTCCGGCCAGGGCGAGCGGGCCATGGCCGAGGTCGACTTCCCGGGGCTGGGCCGCAAGCGCCTGCTGCTCCGCTACGCGCCCCTGACCCGGTCCTGAGGGTGGCCGCCCGATGCTGACGACGCCGTTCACCGAGCTGCTAGGGGCCAGGGTCCCGCTCCAGCAGGCCCCGATGGGCGGGGTCACCACCCCCGAGCTGGTCGCGGCCGTGGCCGATGCCGGCGCGGTCGGCATGGTCCCGGCCCAGATGCTGCCGGCCGACGTCCTGGCCGGGCTGCTGGACGGCCTGGCCGGCCGCACCGACGGGGTGGTCGGGGTGACCTTCCTGCTGCCGTTCGGGGCCGACCCGGCCTGCGTCGAGGTCGCGGCGGCCAGGGCCCGGCTGGTCGACTTCTACTACGGCGACCCCGACCCGGCGCTGGTCGCGCGGGTCCACGACGGCGGGGCGCTCGCCTCCTGGCAGGTCGGGTCGGTGGCCGAGGCCAGGGCGGCCGCCGACGCCGGCTGCGACCTGCTCTGCGTGCAGGGCATGGAGGGCGGCGGCCGCATCCGGGGCCGGGTCGCGCTCCTGCCGCTGCTGGCCGAGGTCCTGGACGCCGTCGAGATCCCGGTCGTCGCCGCCGGCGGGATCGCCACCGCCCGCGGGGTCGCGGCCTGCCTGGCCGCCGGCGCCGCCGCGGCCCGGGTCGGCACCCGGCTGCTGGCCACCGAGGAGTCCGGCGGCCACCCCGCCTACGTCGCCGCCCTGCTGGCCGCCGAGGCCGAGGACGCCGTGCTCACCGACGCCTTCTCGGTCATGTGGCCCCGGGGGCCCGAGCCCCACCGCACCCTCCGCTCGGCCCTGGAGGCGGCCGAGGCGTTCGGTGGCGAGGTGGTGGGGGAGACCCGCATGGGCGACGCCACCCTCCCCGTGCCCCGGTTCGGCGTCCCCGTCCCCAACCGCGAGACCACCGGCCAGGTCGCCGCCATGGCCCACTACGCCGGCCAGGGCGTCGGCGCCACCCGCCAGGTCGTTCCCGCCGCCCAGGTCGTCGACGAGCTGGCCACCGGGGCCGAGCGGCTGCTGCGCCGCTGGGGCTAGCCGGCGCCGGGCGTACGTCACCCTCGCCCTCCGGTGTCGGAGCCCCTTTCGGGAGGGTAGCCGACTGCGGCGATGGGCGTCGGCGATTGTCCACAGCCCTGGCCCGGGACCGTCCGGCCCGTCTGGCACCATCGGGGGATGCGCCTTCGGATCTACCTTGACGTGCTTCGCACGCCGTTCGTGGCCCGGCTGCTGTCGTCGGCGGTGGTCGGGAGGATGCCGACGGCCATGGCCGGGCTGGCGATCGTGCTGCTGGTCCGGGAGGGCGGCGGCTCCTACGCCGTGGCCGGCATGGTCGCCGGGGCCTACTCGATCGCCCTCGCTCTGACCTCGCCGCTGCTCGGTCGGCTCGTCGACCGGGTCGGGCAGACCAGGGTCCTGGTCGGCTGCGCCCTGGCCAGCGCGGCCGCCTTCGCCGCCCTGGCCGCGGCCGGCCACTCGGCGTCGCCGCCGGTCCTGGCCGGGCTGGCCGCCCTCGCCGGGGGGTCGATCCCGCCGGTCGCGGCCTGCATGCGGGCGCTCTGGTCCGACCTGCTCGGCGACGGCGGCAAGCTCCAGGCCGCGTTCGCGGTCGAGTCGACCGTGCAGGAGCTGATCTTCGTGGCCGGGCCGCCGCTGGTCGCCCTGCTGGCGGCCGTGCTCTCCCCGGCCGCGGCCGTGCTCGGCACCGGCGCGCTGCTGGTGGTCGGGGTCGCAGTGTTCGCCGCGACCCCGGCGTCGCGGGCCTGGCGCCCCCAGCGCCGGGCCGCCGACTGGGCCGGGGCCCTGCGCAGCCCCGGGATCCGGGCCGTGCTGGCCACCATCGTGCTGCTGGCCAGCGCCTTCGGCATGGTCGAGGTGACGGTGGTGGCCGGGGCCGAGCAGCTCGGCTCGCGCACGCTGGCCGGACCGCTGCTCGCCCTCTGGGCGCTTGGGAGCATGGCCGGGGGCCTGGCCTTCGGGAGCCGCGCCGCCGACCGCGGGCCCGAGGAGCGCATGGTCCCCCTGCTGGCCCTGGTCGTGGCCGGGATCGCCGTGGTCGCCGTGGCCAGCGGGCTGGTCCAGCTGGGCGCGGGCATGGTCCTGGCCGGGCTCGGCATCGCCCCGGCCATCGCCTGCCTGTACCTGCTGGTCGACCGCCTCTCGCCCGCCGGCACCGTCACCGAGGCCTTCACCTGGGTGACCACCGCCTTCTCGACCGGGTTCGCCGTCGGCAACGCCGTCGGAGGCAGCCTGGTCCACCGGGTCGGCACCGACCGCGCGTTCCTGATCGCCGCCGCCGGGGTCGCGGCCGCGGCGCTGCTGGCCCGGCTGCGACGGCCGGTCCTGGCCGCCCCGGCCGGAATGCGCGAGCTCAGCGACGGGTTGGGGCGAGCAGGATGAGCTACTACTGGCACGCCCGCCGTGAACCGCTCCCGCCCGGCACCAAGGTATCGCGCGACGTGGTCCGGCGCGTCTGGGGGTTCGCCCGCGACTTCCGCTGGCAGATCGCGGGCTACCTGTTCCTGCTCGCCCTGTCGTCCCTGGCCGCGGTGGTCCCGGCCCTGCTGGTCCGGGAGCTGCTCAACACCGCCATCCCCCAGCGGAGCTTCTCCCTGGTCAACCTGATCGGCCTGGCCGCCGTCGGGGTCGCCGTGGCCAACGCCGGCCTCGCCCTCGGCCAGCGGTTCCTGTCCTCGCGGATCGGCGAGGGCCTGATCTACCAGCTCCGGACCAGCCTGTTCGACCACGTCCAGCGCCAGCCGCTGGCCTTCTTCACCCACACCCAGACCGGCGCCCTGACCAGCCGGCTCAACAGCGACGTGATCGGCGCCCAGCGGGCCCTCACCGGCACCCTCGGGTCGGTCTTCTCCAACGTGATCAGCCTGATCACGACCCTGGTCGCCATGTTCCTGCTGAACTGGCGCATCACCCTGATCGCGGTGGCCGTGCTGCCCCTGTTCCTGCTCCCGGCCCGCCGGGTCGGCCGCCGGCTCCAGGCCATCACCCGCGAGTCGATGCAGCTCAACGCGGCCATGAACACCACCATGAACGAGCGCTTCAACGTCGCCGGGGCGCTGCTGGTGATGCTGTTCGGCCGCCGCGACCGCGAGCTGGCCGGCTTCTCCGACAAGGCCGCCAGCGTCCGCGACATCGGGGTCCGCTCGGCCCTCTACGGGCAGACCTTCTTCGTCGTCCTTGGCCTGGTCGGGGCCGTTGGCACGGCCGCCGTCTACTGGTTCGGGGCCCGGCTGGTCCTCCAGGGCCAGCTCCGGGCCGGCGACGTCGTCGCCCTGGCCGCCCTCGTCACCCAGGTCTACGGGCCCCTGACCGCCCTGACCAACGCTCGCGTCGACATCATGACCGCGTTCGTGTCCTTCGAGCGGGTCTTCGAGGTGCTCGACTTCGAGAGCCCGATCCGCGACCGGCCCGGGGCCGTCGCTCTGGAGCGGCCGGCCGGCCGGATCGAGTTCGACCACGTCGGCTTCCGCTACCCCACGGCCGAGGAGTCGACCATCGCCAGCCTCACCGGCGGGGCGGCGGCGATCGGGGCCGCCGCCGGCGAGCCGGTCCTGCACGACGTCCGCTTCACCGTCCGGCCCGGCGAGCTGGTCGCCCTGGTCGGCCCGTCCGGGGCCGGCAAGACGACCACGGCCATGCTGGTCGCCCGGGTCTACGACGTCACCGAGGGCGCCGTCCGGGTCGACGGGGTCGACGTGCGCGACCTGGAGCTGGAGAGCCTCCGGAGCGCGATCGGCCTGGTCGCCCAGGACCCGCACCTGTTCCACGAGACCATCCTGGCCAACCTCCGCTACGCCCGGCCGGACGCGACCCTGGAGGAGATCGAGGCCGCCTGCCGCGCGGCCAGGATCCTCGACCTGATCGAGAGCCTGCCCGAGCGCTGGGAGACGGTGGTCGGGGAGCGCGGCTACCGGCTGTCCGGCGGGGAGAAGCAGCGCCTGGCCATCGCCCGGCTGCTGCTGGCCGACCCGGCCATCGTGATCCTCGACGAGGCCACCGCCCACCTCGACTCCGAGGCCGAGGTCCACATCCAGGAGGCCCTGGCCGCCGCCCTCCAGGGACGGACCAGCCTGGTCATCGCCCACCGGCTGTCGACCATCGTCAACGCCGACCGGATCCTGGTCGTCGACGACGGCCGGGTGGTCGAGCAGGGCACCCACACCGAGCTGCTGGCCGCCGGCGGCCTCTACGCCGACCTCTACAACACCCAGTTCGGCCGGGCCCCGGGCGCGCCATCGGCTGACGGGCGCCCGGTCACCCGGGCGGCGACGGCCTGAGGCGCCGCCCGCGGCGTGACGTAGCATCCTCCGATCGGCCAGGGCCGGAGCGTCGAGCGGCGGGAGCGTCATGAGCGGGAGCGGGGATCGGCTGCGGGAAGGGTTCGAGGCGTGCTTCGGCGGGCTGGCCGCGATCGGCCAGGACCCGGCCGGGGGCTGGACCCGGCTCGCCTGGACCGACGAGGACCACGCGGCCAGGTCCTGGTTCGAGGCCGAG
>JASLBL010000067.1 GCA_030146615.1 Actinomycetes bacterium | reverse complement strand
GGTCGACGCCGTCCTTGACGTTGCGGCGGTCCGGCGGCTCCACGAACGGGAACGCCGCCATGTCGCCCAGCCCCAGCGCGCGCATCTGCAGGATGACCGAGGCGAGGTTTGTGCGCAGGATCTCCGGGTCGGTGAACTCCGGGCGGGACAGGAAGTCATCCTCGGAGTAGAGCCGGACGCAGATGCCGTCGGAGGTCCGCCCGCAGCGGCCCTTGCGCTGGTTGGCCGAGGCCTGCGAGATCGGCTCGATGGGCAGCCGCTGCACCTTGGACCGGTGGCTGTAGCGGGAGATCCGGGCCGTGCCCGGGTCGACCACGTACTTGATGCCGGGCACGGTCAGCGACGTCTCGGCCACGTTGGTGGCCAGCACCACCCGCCGCCCGGCGTGGCCCTGGAACACCCGGTGCTGCTCGGCCGCGGCCAGCCGCGCGTACAGGGGCAGCACCTCGACCCCGCCCGGGCTGCGGGGAAACTGGTGCCCGCGCAGGGCCTCGGCGGTGTCGCGGATCTCCCGCTCGCCGCTCAGGAAGACCAGGACATCCCCGGGGCCCTCCCGGCAGAGCTCGTCGACCGCGTCCAGGATCCCCTGGGCCTGGTCACGGTCGTCGTCGGCGTCGTCGCCGAGCGGCCGGTAGCGGACCTCGACCGGGTAGGTGCGGCCGGACACCTCGACCACCGGGGCGCCGCCGAAGTGGCGGCTGAACCGCTCCGGGTCGATGGTCGCCGAGGTGATGATCAGCTTGAGGTCGGGCCGGCGGGGCAGCAGCCGGGCAAGGTAGCCGAGCAGGAAGTCGACGTTGAGACTGCGCTCGTGGGCCTCGTCGATGATGATCGTGTCGTAGCGCCGAAGCGACCGGTCCCGCTCCAGCTCGGCCAGCAGGATCCCGTCGGTCATCAGCTTGACCTGGGTCGCCCTGCTCACCCGGTCGGTGAACCGGACCTGGTACCCGACCGTCTGCCCCAGCGGGGTCCGCAGCTCGGCCGCCACCCGCTCGGCCACCGTCCGCGCGGCCAGCCGCCGCGGCTGGGTGTGCCCGATCATCCCGGCCGTCCCCCGCCCCAGCTCCAGGCAGATCTTCGGCAGCTGGGTCGTCTTCCCCGACCCGGTCTCTCCCGCCACCACGACAACCTGGTGGTCCCGGATCGCCTCGGCGATGTCCGCCCGCCGCTGGCTGACCGGCAGCTCCGGCGGATAGTCGATCGACATCGTTCGCATACCACCCACGATAGGGTGTGCCGACCCACCGTCTCATCTGGTCAGAGGAGGCGTCATGGACTGGAAGCTGGAGCTGGTCGCGGTCCCCGTCACCGACGTCGACCGCGCCAAGCGCTTCTACACCGAGCAGGTCGGCTTCAACGCCGACCACGACCACAAGATCAGCGACGATCTCCGATTTGTCCAGCTCACCCCGCCCGGCTCCGCCTGCTCGATCGCCCTGGGCGTCGGCGTCACCGACGCCGAGCCGGGGTCGGTCACCGGTCTCCAGATGGTCGTCTCCGACATCGAGGCCGCCCACGACCACCTCGCGAGCCGCGGCGTCGAGGTCTCGGCCGTCCAGGACTACCCCTGGGGGCGGTTCGTGTTCTTCAAGGACCCCGACGGCAACACCTGGGCCGTCCAGCAGATCGTGGTCCCCGATACCGTCCGCTAGGCGTCGTCGAACGACGTGGCGCAAGAGCAGCCTCAGCGCCACCAACGGCTGTGTCGAGGTCGCCCTCGACCCGACCGAGGTCGCCGCTTGCCCTTGCTACCCGTGGCCGTTGAGCAGTGGGACCAGCGCCGGGTTGTCGATGTCGGCGGCCAGCATGCGGGCGGTCGCCAGCGCCGAGGGGTCGCCGAGGCGGCTGCGGTGGAGGTGGGCGCGGACGACCAGCTCGCGCATGTCGCCGCGGGCGGCCAGGGAGGACAGGGCGTCGAGCAGGCGGGTGGCTTCGGCCTCGTTGTGATGGTCGATGGCGAGGCCGACGACGGTGTCGAGGACGTGGGCGCTCACCCACTGGTAGCGGTCGGTGGTGCGGTTGCAGCGGGTGTGGGCCTCGGTGAGCCAGGCGGTGGCGCCGGGGTGGTCGCCGCGGGCGGCGCTGAGGAGGCCGAGGCCGCGGGCGGCCATGCCCTCCCAGCAGGGATCGCCCAGGTGGGTGGCCAGCGCCCAGGCGTGCTCGAGCTGCTCGGCGGCGGCGTCGACCTGGCCGGCGCGGAGGTCGAGCTCGGCCTTGAGCGCCTCCGGCCAGGGAAGGAACGCCATCCAGCGCTCGGCCCGGACCAGCTCGAGCGAGTCGGCGAGGGCGGCCGCGGCCTGGCTGCGCTCGTCCCGTAGCAGGTGGGCGCGGGCCAGGATCGACAGCGACCAGGCCTGCTGGCGCGGGTCGCCGCCGCGGCCGGCCCGCTCCACCGAGCCCTGGAGGTGCTGGAACGCGGCCGGGTAGTCGCCCATGTCGGAGGCGTTCATGCCACGGATGCCGAGGACGGCGCCGACCTGGCCGTCGGTCCCGGCCAGGGCCTCGGCCTTGGACAGCCAGGCCTCGGCGGTCTGCCGCCGGCCGGCCTGCACGTCGACGAAGCCCAGCTCCCGGTAGGCGGTCACGGCCGTCTCAGCGTCGCCGGCCTCGGTGGCCAGCCGGACCGCCTCGTGCAGGACGACCGCACCCTCCTCGTCGCGGCCACGGACGGCATGGACAAGGGCCCCGCCCAGCGCCACCAGGGCGCTGCCCTGGAGGGCGGGGTCGGGGTAGGCGGCCGCGTCCGCACAGGCCCGGCGGAGGCAGTCGATGCCGGCCTGGACGGCCCCGGCCGCGATCGCCGCCCGGCCGGCCTCGAGCTGGCTGGTGACCGCGGCCCGCCCCCGCCGGGTCGCCCCGGAGCCGCCCGGCCAGCGGGCGGGC
>JASLBL010000053.1 GCA_030146615.1 Actinomycetes bacterium | reverse complement strand
GCTGCACAAGGTGCTGGAGGACGCCGGGATCAAGCTGGGCTGTGTGGCCTCGGACGTGCTGGGGGTCTCGGGCCGGGCGATGCTGGAGGCGCTGGTAGCCGGCACCCATGACCCCCAGGTGCTGGCCGAGCTGGCTCGGGGGCGGCTGCGGGCCAAGCTGCCGGCGTTGCGGGAGGCGTTGGCCGGCCGGTTCCGCACCGATCATCACGGGCTGCTGGTCGCCCAGATCCTGGCCCACATCGACTACCTGGACGAGACCATTGCCTTGTTGAGCGAGCGGATCGAGCAGGTGATCGCTCCCTTCGCCGAGCAGGTGGCGCTGTTGGACACCATTCCAGGGATCGATCGACGGGCAGCGGAGGTCATCGTGGCCGAGATCGGCCCGGACATGGGTCAGTTCCCCACCGCGGCGCACCTGGCCTCCTGGGCAGGAGTGTGCCCTGGGAACAACGAGTCGGCCGGCAAGCACCGCTCGGGGCGGACCCGCAAGGGCTCCAAGTGGCTGGGTGGCTGCCTGAGCGAGGTCGCCAAGGCGGCCAGCCGGACCAAGGGCACCTATCTGAGCGCCCAGTATCACCGTCTCCGTGGTCGCCGGGGTCCGGGCAAGGCGACCATGGCCGTGGCGCATTCGGTCCTGGTGATCGCCTACCACGTCCTGGACCAGGGCGTGCCCTACCAGGAGCTGGGCGACGACTACTTCCAGCAGCGCCACTCCCCCGAGCACTACCAACGTCAGCTGGTTCGCCAGCTCGAGCGGCTGGGCCACAAGGTCACCCTGGAACCGATCGCGGCGTCCTGACCATGCAACCCGCGCGGCACCTGGCCTCACGGCATTTTCGACTCAGACCCGCATGGCCGGGGGCCGCCACGAGGGATGAGAATCGGGCGTGCCCGGCCAAGCTCGGCTCTCCCTGGTGCGAGTGAGCCCGTTGATAAGACTGACGCGGGGGCCTTCCCGGCACCACGAACTGTTGCTGCGAGCACGCGTTTCAGCGTCGCCTGGTCCTGTCGGGCGGCCGCCCCGCGCATGTGGAGGGCGTGGTCCTGGCCGGCGGGGAGGTGCTGGCCGCCGACCTGGTCGTGGACGCCTCCGGCCGCAGCAGCCGCACGATGGCCTGGCTAGCGGAGGCCGGGCTGGGACCGGTCGCCGAGCGCAGCTCCGGCTGTGGACTCGTCTACTACAGTCGCCACTTCCAGCGCCGTGACGGCGTGGCCGACCCGCCCTATGCGTCGGTGCTGGCCGGCCCCCGTGGTGATCTCGGCTATGTGGCCTACGCCATCTTCGTCGGCGACAGCCGCACCTTCGCCGTGATCTTCATGGCGCCGCCCGGGGACCGGGAATTCCGGACCCTACGGCACCCGGAGGCTTATATGCGGGCGGCGAGGCTGCTGCCCGGCGTCGCCGCCTGGATCGACCCGGACGCCGCCCTGCCAATTACGCCAGTGCTGCCGTTCGGACAAGTGACCAACACGGTCAGGAACTTCCTGCCTGGCGGCAGCCCGGTCGCGCCCGGGCTGCAACCGGTCGGCGACGCGCTCTGCCACACCACCCGTCGTTTGCCTTCGGCGCCTCGATGGCGCTACTCCAGGCCTTCACCCTGGCCGACCTGCTGGCCGTCGCGGCCGACCATCACGACCTAGCCAGGCGCTTTGATGCCACGGTGGGTGAGGACCTGCGGGACCGCTATCGGGCCGTCGACGAGGAGGACCGCGACCGGGCCCGCTGGTGGGGCGGGGAGCCAATCGACGTGACCGACCCGGCGGCCAGCATGGCCCTGTTCCTGCGCTCGGTGGTCTACCGGGTGGCCCCGGCCGACCCGCGCCTGCTGCGGGCGGTGGTCCGCCGCATCGACCTGCTCGACCGGCCTGATCGGCTGGAGCAGGACCGGGAGCTGCATGCCCTGGCCCTCGACCTGTCCCGCGGCGCACCCCGACCGGCTGGTCCCTCCCGCAGCCAGATGCTGGAGGCGCTCGCGGCCTGAGCAACGGAGGCCGCTGGTCGAGGACTAGGACCGGTAGCGACCGACGCCACTATCGCACCAAAGCTGGCCTCCGCGATGTGCCTTCTGCAAGCACTTCCAGACTCTCCACAGCCGCGAGCCCTTCGGCTCTCGGCAACGACGCAATGGTCGCCGGGGACGGGCCTCACCCTCCGGTTCAGTTGGGAGCCATCGCCGTCAGGTGCGAGCATCGTCGTTCTCGCCGGCGGTGCCACCAGCGTGCCATAAGCAGCGGTCACCAGCGGACAATCACGGTCACTCGAAGGAGGCCGATGTGCTGGACGTACGGCGCTGACCTGGGATGGGGGAGGAGGCCGAAACTGCATGACATGCAAGGGGTCAAGGCTAGGATCGGCCTTGCCGTGCCCGGCCGGTCGGTCCGGTCCCTGTCGCGCGGGATCGGAGCGCCATGGGCGCTGGTGGCCGATTGCATCGCGCACGGATCGGGCTCATTCTAAGCGCTTGTCTGCTATCTACCGTTCGGAGGGCTTGGTATGCTTCGGAGTCACATGCGGCGGGCCGCGATCCTCGTCAGCGTCGCGCTGCTGGCCGTGGCCATCGGCGGGCTGACCACCGCGGTGCAGGCCCACGGCCGCAGGGCACAGGCCACGCTGCGGGACGCCGCCGGCCACGAGGTCGGGCGCGTGAAGTTCCGGCAACAGGGCGACAAGGTGCTCGTGCGTGCCTGGGTGACCGGCCAGTCGCCCGGCTTCCACGGCTTCCACATCCACGCCAACGACGACCCCGCCAACGGTAAGGGCTGCATCGCCGACCCAGCCCAGGCCCCCTCCACCTGGTTTGTCTCGGCCGACGGCCATCTTAAGGCGGCCGGGCAGAACCACCCCGATCACACTGGTGACATGCCGGTCCTGCTGGTCGGCCGGGACGGACGGGCCGAGGCGAGCTTCAGCGACGATCGGCTCCGCCCCAGCCGGCTGGCCGGTCGGGCGGTGATCGTGCACGCCCTGCCCGACAACTACGACAACATCCCGCTTGGTACCGCGCCGGACCAGTACACGGCTAATAGCCCGGCCGCACGGGAGAAGACGCTGGCCACCGGCAACGCTGGCGATCGGCTCGCCTGCGGTGTGGTCAAGCGAGGTTGAGCGCCGGGGCCGTCGTGGGGGCGCGAGCCAGCGGTCAACAGCAGTCAACCACGGCGCCCAACGGGCAATCACAACCGCAGGTCGACAGCCATAGTCGGCCGTCCTAGGCCCGCAGGTCCGTATATGACATGCAAGGGGTCAGGGGTTCAAATCCCCACAGCTCCACCAGGCACAATGCGGGGCGGCGGTGGCGGATCACGCGGCCTACTGATGGAGCACTGTGCAGGTCAGGGTGCGGGTGGCGCCGTCCACGACCTGGATGCGGGCGACCACCAGCCGGCCCAGCTGATCCAGACCGGGCGCCTGCAGCCTGGCGATGACGTCGTAGGGGCCGGCGAGGTCCTCGGCCAACTGCACACCATCCAGGTCGCTGAGCGCCTGGGCGACATGGGCGACCTTGCCGACCCCGGACTGGATGAGCACATAGGCGCTCAGCATCGCGCTGACCTCCTTGGCGTCAGACCGTGCCATCGCCCTGACCTGGCAGATGGCTCCCCGGGCGGTCGATGATGCCCAGGAAAGCCCGAGCTGTCGATGACGTAGCTCCCGAACATTGAGTGGGTCTGACTGGTTGGTTATGCTGCCGACCGATGGTGGGGTTCCCAGCGGTGTTGGCATGACGGCCGCGGCCGGCCTCGGGCGGGGCGAGCGTGCGCCCGACATGGTGCTGGCCTCCAGGGATGGGACGCCGACGCGCTACTACGCCCAGGCGGGCGGCCGGCCGGCGCTGCTGGTGCTGGCCGACGAGGCGTGCGTGGCACGGCTGGACGCGCTCGCCGAGGGGTTGACGGCCATCGGCGACGCGGCCCTGACCGTCCATGTCGTCGGCCCGCCCGCCCTGGCCGGCCACGACCTGCCGTTCCCGTTGCTCCAGGACGCCGACGGTCGTGCCGTTGCCGCCTACCGCACCGGGGGCGCCCCGACCGCGTTCCTGCTTGATCCCAACCTGCGGGTCCGTGCGACGCTGCCGTTGGAAGACGGCGCCCGCGTCGCCGCTGACGTCGCCGAGTTGGTCGCCGAGCTGGTCTGGGACGACCGGCGGCCGCGGGAGATCAGCATCCAGGCGCCATTGCTGGTCGTGCCGGACGTGCTCGACCCGGAGCAGTGCGCCGAGCTCATCGCCGTGTGGGAGCAGGAGGGCCACAGCGAGACCGGCGTGGAGTCCTCGACGGGCGGTGGGCACACTGAGCAGCTCAACGCGCAGCTGAAGCGCCGCCGCGACCACGTCGTGCGGGATCCGCAGCGCAGCCGCGAGCTGGCCGCCACGATCGGTCGTCGGGTCATGCCCGAGCTGTCGAAGGCGTTCGCCTACCGGGCGAGCCGTTTCGAGGGCTTCAAGATCGGTTGCTACCAGGCGTCCGACCGCGGGTTCTTCAGCGCCCACCGCGACAACCTCAGCCGCGCGACCGCGCACCGTCGGTTCGCGCTCACCCTCAACCTCAACGACGGCTACCAGGGCGGTCAGCTGCGCTTCCCCGAGTACGGGCCCGAGCTGTACCGGCCGGCTGCCGGCGCTGCGCTGCTGTTCAGCTGCTCACACCTGCACGAGGTCCTGGACGTGACCGCCGGGCGGCGCTTCGTGCTGTTGTCGTTCCTGTTCGGGGAGGAGGCACCCCGCCCGGAGTAGGCGCCGTGCCCCTACGGCGACACCCCGACATGCCACGCGGCGCCGGCCCTTGGTGGCCGGCGCCCTATGAGCAGCGTCAGCGTCCCCGCGGCCAGCACATTGCTCGACCACCCGCGCGTCCTCTACCTGCGCGAGGCTGACCTGCTAGCTCACCCGGACGGCTGGCGCAGCGGCCTGTTCGACCCCGCCAACGAGGAGGAGCGGTGCAGGGTCGTGCTCGTCTGCTCGTGGTCCAGACCGGCGGTGCCAACGGGGCCATCAGCCAGGGGCTGGAATGGGCGGCCGGGCCGGGTAGCCCTCGGGAAGGAGGGTGTCGCCGTAGAAGACCTGCCAGTGGTAGTAGCCGAAGAACGCCCGCGGGTTGGCGCGGAGCTGGCCGGCGTAGGCACTGACCGCCCGCACATAGCGGCGGCTCGGGTTGTAGGCATACAGGGCACGAGCCATGTCGGTGGGGGCGCCGTTGGCGCGCAGCAG
>JASLBL010000623.1 GCA_030146615.1 Actinomycetes bacterium | reverse complement strand
GTACATGGACCGGGGCGACCTGGTCCCCGACGACGTGGTCATCGCCATGGTCATGGAGCGCCTGGCCGGGGAGGACTGCCAGGCCGGGTTCGTGCTGGACGGGTTCCCCCGCACCGTGAACCAGGCCGAGGCCCTCGACCGTCAGCTGGTCGACCTGGGTTCGCCCCTGCACGCCGTGCTCTGCTTCGAGGCCGCCGAGGAGGAGCTGCTGCGGCGCCTGGCGGGGCGGGCAGCGGCCCAGCACCGGGCCGACGACGCCGAGCAGACGATCCGGCACCGCCTCGAGGTGTTCGCGGTCAAGACCCGCCCGCTGATCGACTACTACCGCCACCGCCGCCTGCTCACCATGGTCGACGGCGTCGGCAAGGTCGAGGAGGTCACCATACGGATCCTGGGCGGCCTCCCCTCGGCCAACGGCGGCCGCGACCCGGCCCTCGCCCTGGCCGGCTGACCCGGCTACGCGACCCGGCCGCGGGCGGTTGCGCGGCGGGTGGGCCGGGGGGCCTCGGCCGGGGGGAGGTCGGCGAGGGCCGCGGTGACCTGGTCGACGTCGATGGCCAGCAGGCCCGGGTCGGGGAGCTGGCCATGCGGGTCGCCGCTGGTGCCGGCCCACAGGGCGCGGTGCCAGGGCCGGTCGGGAGGCGGGCCCCACAGGGCCGGGGAGGTCGGGCCGAACAGGACCACCGACGGCGTGCGCAGGGCGGTGGCCAGGTGGGCGATGCCGGTGTCGCCACACACGACCCGGTCGGCGGCGGCGACCAGGCGGCCGATGGTCAGGACCCCGCCCTGGCCGGCGTGGACGGCGCTGGGCGGCAGCCCGGCCCGGGCGGCCACGTCATGGGCGAGCTCCTCCTCGGAGGGGCCGCCGGTGACGATGACGCGCCGGCCCTGGGCGATCTCGGCCCTGATGACCTCGGCGAACCGCTCGGGCGGCCAGCGCCGCGACGGGCTGGCCGCGCCCGGGTGGACCAGGGTGGCGCCGGCGACCCCGTGGGGCACCGGCCCGGGCGGCAGCTCCAGGTCGAGCCGGGTCGGGTCGGCGGCGATGCCGCTCTCCTCGAGCAGCCGGCACCAGCGGGCCACCTCGTGCTCGTCGGGCCGCCAGCGGGGGCCCTGGGAGCTGGCCGGCACGGCCGGGTGGGCGAACGCCACCAGCCGCCGCGGCTCGGTGGCCAGCAGCAGGTTGTGGCTCTCGGGGCCGCGGCCGTGCAGGTTCACGGCCAGCCCGGCCCCATGCAGGCGCCGGTGCAGCGGCTCGGCCAGCCCGTCGGCCGCGATCACCTCGTCGACCGCGCCCGAGGCCCGGGCCAGGGGGGCCAGCACGGCCGGGGTGGCCAGCAGCCGCGGGTGGCGCGGGAAGGCGTCGGAGAGGGCGCGCAGGGCCGGGACCGCGGTGAGCAGGTCGCCCAGGCCGAGGGCGCGCAGCACGACCACGGCCGGGCGCGGCTGGGGGGCGGTGTGGAGGGTCGTCGGGCTCATGGCCACGACGACTCCGTGGACGGGCTCACCATCAGCTCCCGGACCTCGCAGCCGGGTGGCTGGCTGAGGGCGAACAGGACGGCCTGGGCGACGTCCTCGGGTCGGTTCAGCTTGGCGTCCGCCGCCGGCTTGTACTGCTCGGGGCGGCCGTCGAAGAAGGCCGTGTGCATGCCGCCCGGGATCAGCAGGGTGACCCCGATCCGGCCGGCCGTCTCGGCGGCCAGGGCCCTGGTGAAGCCGACCACCCCGAACTTGCTGGCGCAGTAGGCGGTGGCGTCGGGCAGCGCCCGCAGACCGAGGGTGGAGGCCACCGTGACCACCGTGCCGTTGGTGCGCTGAAGGTGGGGGAGGGCGGCCCGGACGACGGCGGCCGTGCCGAGCAGGTTGACGGCCACCACCCGCTCCCAGGCGTCGGCCGGGACGCCGTCCAGCGGGCCGCAGGCGTCGACACCGGCGGCGGTCACGACCCCGTCGAGCCGGCCGAGCCGTTCTGCGGCGGCGTCGACGGCGGCCGCGGCGGCGCCCCGGTCGGCCAGGTCGACCAGCTGGTGGTCGACCTCGAACGGCGGGGCGACCAGGTCGAGCACGAACGGCCGGCCGCCGGCCGCCTGCACGGCGAGGGCGACGGCCGCCCCCAGCCCGGATGCGCCGCCGGTCACCAGGACCGCGCCCGGCCGGTCCCGCACCGTCCCGTCAGTGGCTGTCACGTCGGACGACCTCCTTCATCAACTGCGTGGTCGAGCGGCCTTCGAGGTACGGAAGGACGACGGCCTGGCCGCCCCAGGTGGCCAGCAGGGCGGCCTCGGGGAGGTCGGCCAGGGCGTAGTCGCCACCCTTGGCGAACACGTCCGGCCGCAGCCGCTGCAGGACCGCCTCTGGGGTCCGCTCGTCGAAGGGCACGACCGCGTCCACACAGCCGAGCGCCTCCAGGACCGCGACCCGGTCCGCCTCTGGAACCAAGGGACGTTCCACGCCCTTGAGCCGGCGTACCGAGTCGTCGGAGTTCAGACACACTACCAGACAGTCCCCGAGCGCCCGCGCCGACCGGAGCGTCGCCACATGCCCGGCGTGCAGCAGGTCGAAACACCCCCCGGTGGCCACGACGGTCCCACCCCCGGCCCGCACGGCGGCGATCACGGCCAGGGCCCGTTCCATGGGGGACCTTCGGTCGGGCGGTAGGTCGGAGTCGGGCGATGGGCTACGCTCCCCCGCCGGGGAGGCTGGCGCCGGAGGGTGCGGGTGAGCCGCGCCCACGCCGGCGGGATCAAGCTCCACGCTGGCGGGATCAAGGCGGATGATGGTGGCGCCGCCGGCGGCGACAAACGCGCTTGCCGCGGCCACGGCACCGGCGACCGCTTCGGAGGGAAGGGCGCCGTCGGCGAGGAGGCCGGCGGCGGTGGCGGCGAACCGGTCCCCGGCGCCGCAGGGGTCGCCTCCGGGGGCGGGGGTGGCCGGCATGACCATAGGAGCGCCGGCACCCTCGACGAGCAGGGCGCCACCGGGCCCGAGGGTGACAGCGACCCCGGCGGCCGCCCACCGCTCGGCCAGCAGCCTCGCCTGTGCGGTCACCGCGGCCAGTCCGTCGCCCTCGACCTCGGGGGCGAAGCCGGCCGCCTCGGCCCGGTTCGGGGTGGCCAGCCGGGCCCCCGGTACCGGGGCCGGGCCGCGCGGGTGGGGGTCCCAGACCAGCGGCCGCCGCCGGGGCAGCCCGGCCAGGGCCGC
>JASLBL010000604.1 GCA_030146615.1 Actinomycetes bacterium | reverse complement strand
TCGGCGCCGCCTACCTCGGCGGGGCCAAGCTGACCTCCCTGGCCAGGGCCGAGCGGGTCGACGAGCTCACCGCTGGCGCCCTCCTGCGGGCCGACCGCATGTTCGCCGCCCACCCGGCGCCCATCTGCACCACCCATTTCTGACCGGGCAGGTTGACGGGCGCGGGTCCCGATCCATGTGGGGGGAGCTCGCTCCCCCCACGGCCCCCCAAAGGCGCCTGTGCCGTAGGATCGGGGATTGCTCACCTCAGGGGTGGTTGCCGTCAGCCAGATCGAGTCGCCGGCACGTCCGTCGCCGCCGGTCCGGGCCCGGGCCGGCCGGCTGCTCGACGCGCGGCTGTTGCTGCTGCTTGGGCTGGTGGCCGTCGGCAGCCGCGGGCTGCTGGCCGAGCTGCTGGACGGCCCGGCGGTCGCGACCTGGTCGACCATCTTCGTCTCCATCACCGTCCAGGCCCTCCCGTTCCTGGTGCTCGGGGTGCTGCTGAGCGGCGCCCTGGCCGCCCTGGTCCGGCCGGGCTGGCTGGCCAGCGCGCTCCCGCGGCGTGATCTGCTGGCCGTGCCCGCGGCCAGCCTGGCCGGGGCCGCCCTGCCCGGCTGCGAGTGCGCCTCGGTGCCGATCGCGGCCCGGCTGCGGGCCGGCGGGGTCCGCTCGGCCGCGGCCATGGCCTTCATGCTGGCCGCCCCGGCCATCAACCCGGTGGTGCTGGTGTCGACGGCCGTCGCCTTCCCCGGCCGGCCGGAGATGGTGGCCGCCAGGTTCCTGGCCTCCCTGGCGACCTCGGTGGTGGTCGGCCTGGTGTGGAGCCGGGTCGGCCGCGAGGCCTGGATCGACCACGTCCGGCCCCGCCCGGCCGAGGGCGGCCGCTGGGCGGCGTTCGCGGCGGCCGCCAGGGAGGACTTCCTCCAGGCGGGCGGGTGGCTGGTCGTCGGGGCAGTGGCCGCGGCCTCCCTCCAGACCCTGGTCCCGCGCGACCTGCTGAACACCGTGGCCGGCAACCATCTGCTGGCCGTCCTCGGTCTCGGCCTGCTGGCCGTCGCCCTGGCCGTCTGCTCGGAGGCCGACGCGTTCGTCGCGGCCAGCCTGCGTCAGTTCCCCCTCGACGCCCGGCTGGTGTTCCTGGTCGTCGGCCCGGCCGTCGACGTGAAGCTGATCGCCATGCAGGCCGGAGTGTTCGGCCGCCGGTTCGCGGTCCGCTTCGCCCCGCTGACCTTCGTGGTCGCGGTCGTCTCGGCCGTTCTGGTCGGGCGGTGGCTGCTGTGAACGACCGCCGGACCCAGGCGGCGATGCTGGCCCTGGTCGGGGCGACGGCGTTGTGGCTGGGGCTCACCGACGCCGCCCTGGCCTATGTCCGGGGGGCCCTGCGCCCGCCCCTGGTCGCCAGCGGGGTCGCCCTGCTGGTGCTGGCCGGGGCCGCGCTCCGGGGCCGCGAGGCCGCGCCGGACGGCCACGGGCACGGCCACGGCGCCCCACGCAGCGGCTGGCTGCTGGCCCTCCCGGTGCTGGTCCTGCTGCTGGTGGCGCCGCCGGCCCTCGGCTCGTTCGCGGCCGGCCGCCAGGCCGGCTCGGCCACGGCGACCGGCGGCGACCCCGGCGGCGTGTTCCCGTCCCTGCCCGAGCCGGTCGGCGGGGCCGTCCCCCTCCCGGTCAGCGAGTTCGTGACCCGGGCGCTGTACGACAAGGACCGTACGCTGGCCGGCGCCCGGGTCCGGCTGGTCGGCTTCGCCGCCCCGGGCAAGGGGGACAGCTACCTGCTGACCCGCTTCAACCTGTTCTGCTGCGCCGCCGACGGGCAGGCCTACCAGGCCGAGGTGCGCGGCGACCGGACCCGGCGCCAGCCCGACCAGTGGCTGGTGGTCGAGGGCCGCTGGCTGCCCCAGCGGGTCTACGACGGGATCGCGCCGTCGGGGGTGCGCCCGGTGCTGCTGGCGGAGTCGGTGACCCCGGTGCGGGCGCCGGCCGACCCCTACGAGCACAACCTCTACGGTCTCTGACCGCGGCGCGGCCTCCAGGCCGTGTTGCAACCGCTTGCAACTGCATTGCTAGACTCAGGTCATGGGAAGCAGTGAGAACGGCACCGGCGACGCGGTGGAGCTCCTGCGCGGGCAGGGCATGCGGATGACCCCCCAGCGGCTGGCCATCGTGGACGAGATCATGTCGACCTCGGGCTATGTGATCCCGACGACGGTGATCGAGCGGGTGCAGGCCCGGGTCCCGGGGGTGAGCCCCTCGACCGTGTACCGCACCCTGGAGCGGTTGGAGCAGGTCGGGGTCCTGACCCACGTCCACCTCGAGTCAGGGACCGGCTACCACCGGCTGGAGGAGGTCCAGCACGCCCACCTGACCTGCTCGCGCTGCGGGGCCACTCTGGAGCTGCCGCGCAGCTCGCTGCGCAGCCTGGAGCGGCTGATCGAGCGCGACCACGGGTTCCGGCCCGACTTCACCCACCACGCCATCGCCGGGTCCTGCGCCGACTGCCACCGGGCGGCCGAGCGGACCGGCTGACGGACCGCCCTCAGCAGCGCGCCCGGCACTCGGGGACCTCGGCCCCGGCCGCCTTCCTGGCCGCCCGGACCGCCCTGACCGGCGACAGGTTGCCGCCGTCGCGCCAGGAGTCCAGGTACCGCTGGGGCGGGACCATGCCCCGGCGCACCCACCAGATGCCCGGCCGGGTCGGCCAGGAGATGCCGAAGTGCAGGTGGACCGGGGTGATCCTGGCCGACCCGGAGTTGCCGATCCGGCCCAGCGGCTGCCCGGCCCGCACCCTGGTCCCCGGGGCGATCCCAGGGGCGACCGACTCCAGGTGGGAGCCGTAGTAGCGGACGCCGTCCACGCCGACCACCGAAACCGAGCGGCCGCCCCGGTCCTCCCCACGGTCGTTGGCCCGGTCCCAGGTGTCGGTCCGGGTGACCTCGTCGACCCGGCCGGCCACGGGGGCCACGAAGACACAGCCCCGGCGCGTGAACATGTCGGCCGCCGGGTAGCTGGCGTGCTGGCCGTAGGTGGCCAGGCAGCCGGCCACCGGGTAGCGGTAGCGGACCTGCGCCGGCGCCGCCGTGGTCGTCGGGCCGGAGGCGTCGGTGGCCGGGGCCGGGCCGGTCCCGGAGCAGCCGCCGGCCGCCAGGGCGGCCACCACGGCCAGGGCCAGCCAGGCGACCGG
>JASLBL010000603.1 GCA_030146615.1 Actinomycetes bacterium | reverse complement strand
GCTCGCGGCCGCGGCCGGGGCGGCCGCCTGCCCGTCGCCCTGCTGGAGCGAGGCCCGGTTGGCCCCCCTGGCCTTGCGGATGGCCACCGACTTGGCCTTGGCCCTGGCGGTGCGCTCGGACTCGCCGGCCGCGATCAGCCGGTCGTAGGTTTCCTGGTCTGGCTGGACGTCGTCTGTCATCGGAACCTCGTTCCCTTTAGAGCGGCCCCGAGATGCCGCCGTCCTTGCGGATCCGCCAGAAGTGGACGGCCAGGAAGATGGTCGCCACGAACGGCAGCGCCAGGACGTGCAGCACGTACCAACGGATCAGGGTCGACGGCCCGATCTCCACCGAGCCGAGCAGCACGAACCGGACCTGGTCCCCGAGCACCGGGGTGTAGCCCATCATCGAGGTGCCGACCGCCACCGCCCAGATGGCCAGCTGGTCCCAGGGCAGCAGGTAGCCGGTGAACGACAGCAGCAGGGTGAGCAGCAGCAGGATCACCCCGACGACCCAGTTGAACTCCCGCGGCGGCTTGTAGGCGCCGTGGTAGAAGACCCGGGCCATGTGCAGGAACACCGTGAACACCATCAGGTGGGCGGCCCAGCGGTGCATGTTGCGCATCAGCTGGCCGAAGTTGACCGAGGTCGAGAGGGCCTGCATGTCGTTGTAGGCCAGCTCCTGCCCCAGCCCGGCCGTCGGCCGGTAGAAGAACATCAGGAAGATGCCGGTGATGGTGAGCAGGATGAACAGGAAGAACGAGAGCCCGCCGAGGCAGAAGGTGTAGGTCAGCTTCAGCCCGTGCCGCTTCACCTTCACCGGGTGCAGGTGATAGAGCACGTTGTTCATCATGGCCAGCGCGCGGTCCCTGGAGGTGTCGCGGTACCCGGGCCGGTAGATCGACCCGGGCCGGAAGATCGACTTCCAGACCTGAGAGTCCCTGGTCTGCTTCCAGATCTCGCCCGGCTTTGGCGGCTTGGGCGGCCGAAGCTTCAGCGCCACGCGTTACTCCTCGTTGAGCGACCTAACACCTATCCCTTTGCCGCCGCCTTGGCCTCGCCAACCCGCGCGTACCACAGGGCGCCGGTGGGGCAGCGGTCGATGCAGATGCCGCAGCGCACGCACTCGTTGTCGTCGATCACGAACAGGGCGTGCGACGTCTGGGCCAGGGTCGTGACCTCCTGGCTCTGGCCGTCGGCCAGGATCTCCGGGGCCATCATGTAGATACAGTCCCAGGGGCAGACGTCCTCGCAGGCGCGGCAGAGGATGCACAGCTCGGGAGAGAGGGCGATGTGCCGGCGGGGCTTGACCCGCTCCTGGAGCCAGTTGGGGTCGACCGTGGCCAGCGTGTAGTCGTCGTGAATGCTTGGCTTGTTCGGGTTCACCGGTCGATCCTCCCGCGCCGCCTACTTGTAGCCACCGGTGGCCTCGCGCTTCTCCTCACCGGACGGCAGCGTCCTGGGGTTCCGCTTGTTGTACAGGTAGACCCCGACACCGAAGGCGCCGAGGGCCAGGCCGTACCAGATCACCACGATGACGTCGCGGAGCGCCTGCTGGGGCAGGTCCAGCTCGCCGAAGCCGTAGGGGACGGTGAAGCGCCCCGTCCACTTGAGCGTGCCGTCAGCGAAGTACAGCCAGTAGGACGGGATCACGGCCATGGTGATGAACATGGCGACCCAGATGCCCATGGTGATGAGCGTGATCTTGATCCAGCGCTCGCCCTCGTCCTTCGGCCGTACCAGCGACACCCCGGTTGCCTCCATGTCGAGTGACCCGATCGTCCCCCTCCCTTCGCATCCTAGCATTGCATTCGGGTCCTGGCGGCTACACTCGAACCGGGTTCCTGCTGTCGAGCACGCCGAGGTCGCCATGCCGCGCCGCACCACCCTGACCGTGGTGGCCGTGGTCGTCGTGGCGGCCGTGGCCGGCCTGGTCGCGCTGGCCGGAGGTGGCGGGACCGGGCTGGTCCCCGAGGCCGGCACCGGGCAGGTGGAGCAGGTCTCCTCCAGCGTCGCCGTGGTCCCGGAGGGCCAGCGCCAGCCCCTGCCCGCCTTCAGCGGCCGGACCCTCGACGACCGGGAGATCGACCTGGCCAGCCTGCGCGGCCGCCCCCTGGTCCTGAACTTCTGGGCGTCGTGGTGCGGGCCCTGCCGGGCCGAGCAGGAGGGCCTCGAGCTGGCCAACAAGGCGCTGGCCGGCCAGGACGTCCGCATGATCGGGGTCAACATCCGCGACGACGAGGGAGCGGCCAGCTCGTACCTGGAGGAGTTCGGCGTCGGCTACCCGTCGCTGTTCGACCGGCCGGCCGTGCTCCCGGCCCGCCTCGGCGCCCTCGGCCCCCAGGCCCCGCCCTACACCCTGGTCGTGGACGCCCAGGGCCGGGTCGCGGCCAGGGTGTTCGGGGCCCTGCCCGGCGACCGGCCCGACCAGCAGGCGGTTCGGGGCCCTGCCCGGCGACCGGCCCGACCAGCAGGCGGCCCTGCTCACCGACCTGGTCGAGCGGGTGAGCTAGCCATGTCGTGGGCCGAGCGGGCGCAGCAGATCGTGGTCGACGGGAACGTCCTGGTCGCGCTGGCCGTGGCCGTCCTGGCCGGGTTCGTGTCGTTCGCCTCGCCGTGTGTGCTGCCGCTGGTGCCCGGCTACCTCTCCTACATGTCGGGAGTGACCGGCCAGGACGTGGAGCAGCGGGGCGACAACCGGGCCGGCCGGGTGGTCGCCGCGGCCGCCCTGTTCGTGCTCGGGTTCTCGCTGGTCTTCGTGGCCCTGGGGGCGGCCCTGGGCGCGCTCACCTCCTGGCTGGTGCTGAACCGCAGCCTGGTCACCCGGGTCGCCGGGGTGCTGGTCATCGTCCTCGGCCTGTTCCTGGCCGGGGTCATCAAGCCGGGCTTCCTGTACCGGGAGCGGCGCCTGCGGGCCGACAAGGTGCCAGGCGGTCTGGCCGGCGCCCTGCCGCTGGGCATGGTGTTCGGGCTCGGCTGGACGCCCTGCATTGGCCCCACCCTCGGGGCTGTGCTCGGGCTGGCCGCCGTCGGTGGGGGCGGGGCCAGCCGGGGGGCGCTGCTGCTGTTCGCCTACTCGATCGGGCTCGGCCTGCCGTTCCTGATCGCCGCCCTCGGCTTCCGGCGGGCCATGGGCCGGTTCCCGGCCCTGCGGGCCCGCTTCCGGTTGTTCGAGCTGGTCGGGGGCGGGATGCTGGTGGTCATCGGGCTGCTGCTCCTCACTGGCCTCTGGGACACCCTGCTGACCCAGCTCAAGATCTGGTCCGGGTCGATCACCCTGCCCCTGTAGCGAGGTCCTGTCCTTGGCCGTCGAGCTCCGACCCCCCGCCGCCCGCCCCGACCGGCCGCCGCGCCGGCCCGGGCTGGGCGACACCCTGCGCCAGGCCTGGCGCGAGTACCGCTCCATGCGGACCGCCCTGGTCCTGCTGGTGGTGCTGGCCGCGGCCTCGATCCTGGGCAGCCTGTTCCCCCAGGAGGGCCTCAGCCCCCAGCGGGTCGACCAGTACTTCGCCGACCACCCGGCCCTGGCCCCGGTGCTGGAGCGCCTTGGACTGTTCGACGTCTTCGGGTCGGCCTGGTACATGGCCATCTACCTGGCCCTGCTCGGGGCCCTGGTCGCCTGCCTGGTCCCGAGGAGCCGGGCCCTGTACCGGGTGCTCCGCTCGCGGCCCCCGGGGGGCGGCGACCTGTCCCGCTACCGCACCCGGGCCAGCTTCGACACCCCGGCCTCCCCCGACCAGGCCATGGCCGCGGCCCGCCGGGCCCTGCGCCGGAGCCGCTACCGGCTGGCCGACCACGAAGGGGAGATCGCAGGGGAGAAGGGGTTCCTGCGCGAGGCCGCGAGCATGCTGTTCCACGTGTCGCTGCTGGTCCTGCTGGTCGGACTGGCCTACGGCAAGGGCTACGGCTACCGGGGCCAGGCGGCCATCGTCGAGGGCGAGACCTGGGCGAACGCCCGGGTCGGCTACGACAGCTTCAGCCCCGGCCGCTTCTTCGGGCCCGAGCGCCTGGCCCCGTTCCAGCTCCGGCTGGACGACTTCACCAACTCCTTCCACCCCGACAACACCCCGCGGGAGTTCGCCTCCCGGCTGACCGCCCTCGACCTGGAGGGCCGCGAGCTCCAGTCCCAGCGGGTCGCCCCCAACCGGCCCATGACCGTGGACGGGGTGCGGATCTTCCAGTCCGACTACGGCTACGTCCCGGTGGTCCGGGTCCAGGACTCCGACGGCAAGGACCTGGTCGCCGCCCAGGAGGTCCTGACCCTGCGCGACCCGGCCTCGGAGTGGTCGACCGGGGCGGTCAAGGTGACCAGGGCCAACCCCCAGGTCGGGCTGGAGCTGACCATGTTCACCGGCCTGGTCACGGCGCCGCACTGCCCGGGCGGAGCGCCGTTCTGCAACGACCCCCGGCTGGTCCGGCCGGTGCTGGTGGTGCTGGCCTACCAGGGCGACCTCCAGGCGGACCGGGCCCAGAGCGTGTTCACCCTCGACCGCTCGCGGCTGGAGCTGCTCGGGGACCGGCCCCTGCTGCTGACCCCCGGCCAGTCCAGGAAGCTGGCCAACGGCATGGTGGTCTCGTTCACCGACCTCAAGCAGTACAGCGTCTTCACCCTGGCCCGCGACCCGGGGGTCCCGGTCGTGGCCGTGGCCGCCGCCCTGCTGCTCCTGGGCCTGGTGCCGTCGCTGTACGTGACCCGGCGCCGGGTCTGGGTCCGGGCCGCCCCGGACGGGGCCGGCGGCACCAGGGTCGAGCTGGCCGGCCTCGCCCTCCAGGGCAAGGCCGCCTTCGAGGGCGAGCTGGCCCGGCTCGCCGAGCAGGTGGCCAGGGGGTCCGGGGGGCTCAAGCCTAGCCCCCCGGAGGATCGCGGTACCCTTGAGCCCCCGGACCGATCCCGGTAGAGGAGACCGACCCGATGTCGCCGTCCGACCTGGCCACCACCTCCGATACCCTGGCCTGGCTGGCCGTGCTCAGCTACGTGGTCGCGGCCACGTTGTTTGGGCTCGAGTTCGCCTACCGGACCCGCTGGCTCGGGGTGGCCGGGCTGACCGTGACCGTGGCTGGGCTGGCGGCCAACCTGGGCGCGGCCGTGACCCGGGGCCTGGCGGTCGACCGGGTGCCGTGGGGCAACATGTACGAGTTCTCGATCATCGTCGGGATCGTGACCGTGGCCGGCTTCCTGGTCTGGGTGGCCCGCCGGCCCGAGATCCGTCCCCTCGGGGTGTTCGTGCTGCTCCCGGCCGTGCTGGCCATGGCCCTGGGCGGCCTGGTGTTCCGGGTGCCGGCCGGTCCGCTGGTCCCGGCGCTCAACTCCCGCTGGATCGTGATCCACGTGGCCGCCGCCATCACCGGCTCCTCGGTGCTGTGCCTGGCCGCCGTGTTCAGCATCCTGTACCTGGTCAAGGAGCGCGTCGAGCGCCGCCAGCGCCCGCCGGCCCCGCCGCTGGTCGCGGGGGCGGCCCGGACGGCCGACCGGGTCGAGGTCGACCAGGCGGTGGCCCGCCACACCAGCATCTGGTCCCGGCTGCCCTCGGCCGACACCCTCGACCAGCTCGCCTACCGGACGACCGCCTTCGGCTTCCCCATCTGGACCTTCGCGATCATCGCCGGGGCCATCTGGGCCCAGGCGGCCTGGGGCCGCTACTGGGGCTGGGACCCCAAGGAGACCTGGTCGTTCATCAGCTGGACGGTGTTCGCGGCCTACCTGCACGCCAGGGCCACCGCCGGCTGGCGTGGCCGCCGCGCCGCCTGGCTGGCGATCATCGGCCTGGCCACCTTGGCGTTCAACTTCTACGCGGTCAACACCGTCATCGTCGGCCTGCACTCCTACGGCCAGTAGGCCGCCTCGTGTCCGAGAGGCCTGGACGTTCGAAGAACGCGGGACGTTCGCCGAGCAAAGTCGTGCCGATCCATGAGGGCGCCGAGCCGGTGCGGGCCTCGCTCGACGACACCGACCTGGCCGTCGTCCGGGCCCTCCAGGCCAACGCCCGCGCCACCTACACCGAGGTCGGCAAGGCGGTCGGCCTCTCGGCGGCCTCGGTCCACGAGCGGGTCCACCGCCTGGAGAGCCGCGGCGTGATTCGCGGCTACCACGCCGAGGTCGATCCCGAGCTGCTCGGCCTGGGCGTGCTGTCGCTGGTCAGCGTCCTGCCCAGCGACTCCATGGACGCGGCCGCGACCGAGGCCGCCCTGTCGGCCATCCCCGAGGTCGAGACCGCCTGGAGCGTGGCCGGCGAGGACAGCCACCTGCTGGTCGTCCGGACCCGCTCGATCGCCGAGCTGTCCGACGTGCTCCAGCGCCTCCAGGGCATCGACGGGGTAGCCCGCACCCGCACCGCGGTGGTCCTGGGCACCCCCGTCCGCCGCCCCCCGACGGTCTGACCGATGGCCACCGACACGGCGTCCGACCGACCGGGGCACCCCTCCGGGGTTCCCCGGACCCCTCCGGCGGCCGAACGCACCGCCCCGGGGGTGCAGCGGATGTTCGACCGGGTCGCCCCTCGCTACGACCTGGCCAACACCGTGTTCTCGCTCGGCCAGGACCGGGGCTGGCGCCAGGCCGCGGCCAGGGCGACCGGCCTGGCCGCCGGCGAGGTCGCCGTCGACGTGGCCTGCGGCACCGGGGCTCTGGCCCGCGAGCTCCAGGCGGTGGCGCCTGGGGCGGTCGTCGCCGGGCTCGACTTCTCCCAGGAGATGCTGAAGCGGGCCGAGGGTGTCCCGGTGGCCGCCGGGGACGCCCTCCAGCTTCCCTTGGCCGACGCCAGCGTTGACGCGGTCACGATCGCCTTCGGCCTGCGCAACCTGCCCGAGCCCGGCCAGGGGCTGCTCGAGTTCCGCCGGGTCCTGCGCCCGGGCGGCCGCCTGGTGGTGTGCGAGTTCTCCACCCCGGTGATCCCGGTGCTGCGCGAGGTCTACGGCCGCTACCTGACCCGCCTGATGCCGGTGGCCGCCCGCCGCCTCAGCTCCGACCCCGAGGCCTACCAGTACCTGGCCCGCTCCATCGGCGCCTGGCCCGACCAGCCCGCCCTGGCCCGCTGGCTCCAGGAGGCGGGCTTCGCCGAGGTGGCCTGGCGCAACCTCACCGGCGGCATCGTCGCCCTCCACCGGGGGGTCGCCCGGCCATAGGAAATGCTCCAGACCGTTTGCCGTGACACACTGCGCGCCCTACACTCCAGTCGACGTACTTGTGAGTCGATTCACAAACGGACGTGGCCGCTGGGAGGCGAGGTGAGGGACTCCTACGACGCGCTGGTCATCGGTGGTGGGCCGGGGGGGTCGGCGACCGCGTTCCATCTGGCCAGGGGCGGGGCCCGGGTGCTCCTGGTCGAGAAGCAGACCTACCCCCGGGACAAGGTGTGCGGCGACGGGCTGACCCCGAGGGCGGTCCGGGCGCTCGACCGCATGGGGCTCCGTGAGGAGTACCAGAGCTGGTCGCGCAGCGCCGGGCTCAAGGTGCATGGGGGCGGGCACGTGATCGAGCTGCCCTGGCCCGAGCTGGAGGACTACCCGTCGTTCGGGCTGGCCCGGCCCCGCGCCGACCTCGACCAGCTGCTGGCCAGAACGGCTTCCAAGGCCGGGGCCGACCTGTGGGAGGCCACCGACGTGCTCCAGCCGCTGGTCGAGAACGGCCTGGTCAGGGGGGCGGTGGTGCGGCGCGAGGGGGAGGACCCGGTGGACGTCCGGGCCGAGGTGGTGGTGGCCGCCGACGGCGCCTCCAGCCGCTTCGCCCAGGCCCTGGGCCTGGTCAGGGACGAGGACCGGCCCATCGGGGTGGCCATCCGCCAGTACTTCCGGTCCGAGCGCGACACCGACCCCTGGATCGACTCCTACCTGGAGCTGTGGAAGGGCGACCACCTGCTGCCGGGCTACGGCTGGGTGTTCCCCCTGGCCGACGGGACCGTGAACGTCGGCTGCGGGCTGCTCAACACCTCCGAGGGCTTCCGCAACACCAACTACCGGGACCTGCTCAAGGGCTGGCTGCCAACGGTCGCCGCCGAGTGGGACTTCGACCCGGCCGAGCCCGTGGCCAAGCCCCGCTCGGCCCCGCTGCCCATGGGGGCCAGCCGCCACCCGCCGCTGCACCGGGGCGTGCTGTTCGTCGGGGACGCCGCCGGGCTGGTCAACCCGTTCAACGGCGAGGGCATCGACTACGCCATGGAGTCGGGCCAGCTGGCCGCCGAGGTCGGCCTGGCCCTGCTCGAGAGCGGCGACCGGACCCGGCTGCGCGGCTACCGGGCCGCGCTGGAGCGCAGCTTCGGCTCCTACTTCACCCTCGGCCGGGTGTTCGTCCGGGCCATCGGCCACCCCAAGGTGATGAAGGCCTGCGCCCGGTACGGCCTGCCCCGGCCGACCCTGATGAAGCTGGTCCTCAAGCTGATGGCCAACCTCTACGAGCCGGCCAGGGGCGACGCCACCGACCGGGTTGTGCGGGCCCTGGTCCGACTGGCTCCTTCGAGGTGAGGGTCGTGCCCGCCCAAGTTTGCGTGCTCTCCCGAGGCGGCCATAGGCTGGCCCTGCCGCCGTCGGCCCCACGCTCGAGGTCTGTTGGAGGCTGTCCGTGAACCTCGGTGCCTTCGCTCCCATCCTGGTCATGCTCGTGCTGGCGACCGCGTTCGCGGTCATCTCGATCGTGGTGTCGGCGTTCCTGGCTCCCCACCGGCCGACCAGGGCCAAGTACTCGGCCTATGAGTCGGGCATCGAGCCGGGGCGGCTGCCGCGCGGGGAGCGCTACCCGGTCAAGTTCTACCTGACCGCGATGCTGTTCGTGGTCTTCGACGTCGAGGTGATCTTCCTCTACCCCTGGGCGGTCGTGTTCCGCCAGCTGGGCGTCTTCGGACTGGTCCAGATGGGCATCTTCATCGGGCTGATCCTGGTCGCCTACATCTATGACTGGAAGCGCGGCGGATTGGAGTGGGACTGACCATGCAGACCGGGAGCGGACTGGAGAAGCTGCCAGGCGGCATCCTCGTGACGACCGTGGAGAAGCTGGCCAACTGGGCCCGCAAGGGCTCGCTGTGGCCGGCCACCTTCGGGCTGGCCTGCTGCGCCATCGAGATGATGGCCACCGGGGCCGGCCGCTACGACCTGGCCCGGTTCGGGATGGAGGTGTTCCGGGCCTCGCCCCGCCAGGCCGACCTGATGATCGTGTCCGGCCGGGTGTCGCAGAAGATGGCCCCGGTGCTGCGGACCATCTACGACCAGATGCCCGAGCCCAAGTGGGTCATCTCGATGGGCGTCTGCGCCACCTCGGGCGGCATGTTCAACAACTACGCGATCGTCCAGGGTGTCGACCAGATCGTGCCGGTGGACATGTACGTGCCCGGCTGCCCGCCCCGGCCCGAGATGCTCATCGACGGGATCATCAAGCTGCACGAGAAGATCATGAAGGGCGAGCCCCGGTCCAAGCTGGTGCTGGAGGAGGCGGGCCGGTGACCGAGCCGACCACCACCGAGACGGCCGAGGCGCCGGGGGAGGGGTTCCAGCCGCCGGAGGGGCTCCAGCCGGTCCTGACCGGGCTGCGGGAGCGCTTCGACGACGCCATCCGCGAGGTCAGCGGGCACCGCGGCGAGGTCGTGGTCGAGCTGGAGCGTGACCGGCTGGTCGAGGTCTGCACCTGGCTGCGCGACCACCCGGCGGCCCGGTTCCGGCTGCTGGCCAGCATCACCGGCATCGACTACCTGAACTACGACGACCGGCCCGAGCGGCTGTGCGCCGACTACAACCTCTACTCCTTCGACCACAACATCCGGATCCGGCTCAAGGTCCGGGTCACGGTCGAGGACCCCCACATCCCCTCGGTCACCGGGGTCTGGCCGGGGGCCAACTTCCCGGAGCGGGAGGCCTACGACTTCTTCGGCATCCGCTTCGACGGGCACCCCAACCTGGTCCGCATCCACATGCCCGAGGACTGGAAGGGCTACCCGCAGCGCAAGGACTACCCGCTGGGCGGGGTCGACGTGGAGTACATCGGCGCCCACATCCCCCCGCCGGACACCAGGCGGTACAAGGGAGGCTGGACCAGCACATGAGCGAGGTCGAGACGCCGGAGACCGACCGGCCGACCAGGGCTGGCGCTCCGCGAGCCGAGCTGCCTGAGCTGGTCGACGAGGTCGTCGTCCGTCCCGGCGAGGCCCACGAGCTGCCCCCGAGGACTACCCATGAGGAGGTCGCGGTCAACGAGCGCCGCGTCCACCAGGTGGTGGCCATGGGCGGCGGCGACTGGGCCGAGGTCACGGCCAGGGCCGCGGCCGAGGGCCAGGACGACGTGATGATCATCAACATGGGCCCCCAGCACCCCTCGACCCACGGGGTGCTGCGGCTGGTCGTGGAGCTCAAGGGCGAGGAGGTCATCAACCTCCAGCCGGTGGT
>JASLBL010000573.1 GCA_030146615.1 Actinomycetes bacterium | reverse complement strand
ACCCGCGACGGCGGCCCTGCCCGGCCTCGCCTCAGGAGGGAGGGCGCGAGGAGGGAACAGGCCGCAGGGCCGGCTGGGCGGGGGCTGGGACCCGGAGCGCCTCCAGGGCCGCCTCTCGGGCGTCCCGCCAGGTGAGGGCGGTACGCAGGTCCATGCGCATCAGCGGGTAGCGAGGGTGCTCGCGGACGACCTGGAACCCGCTCGCCTCCAGGAACCCGGCCGGGACGCGACAGTCGCGCCGGGTCGGGGCCCGGTCCGGGAACGCCTCCACCGCCCGCACCTTCCGCTTGGTCAGGTCACGGGCCATCGTCTGGAGCAGGACCCGCCCGATCCCCTGTCCCTCGAACCCGGGCAGGACGGCCAGGGTGGCGAGCAGGACGGCGTCCCGGCTCACCGGCCGGGCGGCCTGGAACCCGACCTGCTCCAGCAGGTGGGTCGGGGCGAAGAGCGAGTAGCCGGCCACCTCCCCGTCCACCGAGACGACGTGCCCGGCCGGGCCCCACTCCAGGACGACCGAGGACAGCCAGGCCTCCTTCTGGAGCCCCGCGTCCTCCGAACCACGCGGCCGCGCCTTGGCGCCCAGCTCCCAGAAGACGCACCGACGGCACGGCTCCGGCACCAGGTCGAGGGTCTCGGTCCCGAGCGGGACCAGCTTGCGGCCCAAGGTCAGAAAGCTCCTGAGGAGCGCGGCGGCCGGCGGTGGATGATCAGCAACGCCCAGATGAGGCCGAGGAAGAGGCCCACGACGAAACTCCCCCCAACACGGCGGAGCAATGGCAGCGAGGCTCGTAGCACGGGATCGTATTCGCGGGCCGGACAGCGGCTCGATGCTAGCAGCCGCCCGGCGAGGTTGTCAGGTGGGGCTACCGGTGGGGGTTGTCAGGTGGCGCTATCCTTCAAGGTCATGCGCGCCGATGACCCGTTTCGTGACCGCTACGCCCGCGGCACCCGCTCGATGACCGCCTCCGAAATCCGGGCGCTGTTCGCCGTCGCCTCGCGACCCGAGATCGTCAGCCTCGCCGGCGGCATGCCCTTCACGGCCGCGCTCCCCTTCGACATCGTGGGAAACGTGCTCCAGGAGGTGCTCGCCAACGAGGGCCCGGCCGCCCTCCAGTACGCCGGCGGCCAGGGCGACCCGCGGCTGCGCGAGGTCCTCACCGAGCTCATGCGGCACGAGGGCATCCGCGGTTCCGGCGGCGATGTCGTGGTCACGGAGGGCTCCCAGCAGGCGCTGGACCTCATCTCCCGCATGTTCTGCGACCCGGGCGACGTGATCGTGGCCGAGGGTCCTTCCTACGTCGGCGCCCTCTCCGCCTTCTCGCAGTACCAGGTCGACGTCTGCCATGTGCCACTCGACGACGACGGCCTCGATCCCGACGCACTCGCCGCAACTCTCGAACGTCTCGAGCGTGACGGCCGTCGGGTCAAGTTCCTCTACACCGTCCCCAACTTCCACAACCCGGCCGGGGTGACGCTGGCCGCCAGCCGCCGGGAGCGGATCCTCGAGCTCGCCCGGCGCCACCATGTCCTCGTGCTGGAGGACAACCCATACGGGATGCTGGGCTTCGAGAGCGACCCGCCGGACGCCCTGCGCGCCCTGGATCCCGACAACGTCGTTTACCTCGGCAGCCTCTCCAAGGTGTTCTGCCCCGGCCTCCGCATCGGCTGGGCGCTGGTGCCACCGGCCCTCCGGGAACGAATGGTCCTCGTCAAGGAGGCCGCCGACCTCTGCTCCTCGAGCTTCACCCAGGCGGTCGCCTACCGCTGGTTCGCGAACTACCCCTGGCGGGAGACGCTCAAGGACCTCCGCGAGCTCTACCGAGAGCGGCGCGACGTGATGCTCGACGCCCTCGCCGAAGACGTTCCCGCCGGCGTGACCTGGACCCGGCCAACCGGGGGCTTCTACGTGTGGGTCCGCCTGCCCGACCACCTCGACGCCCGAGCCATGCTCGCCAAGGCCATCACCGCCCGAGTCGCCTACGTCCCCGGCGGCGCCTTCTACGCCGACGGCCAAGGCGCCTCCTGCATGCGCCTGTCCTACTGCTTCCCACCCCCCGACCGGATCCGCGAGGGCGTCCGCCGCCTCGCCGGCGTCATCGACGAAGAGCTCGCCCTCGCCCGAGCCCTCGGCGGCCTCCCCGCCACAGACCCCGACGCCGACCAGGGCCGCCCCGCCGGCTGGGGCGGAGTCCAGTGACCCTCCACATGGGGTGGGCCAACGCGCCCGACCGACTGCGGTGGAGCACCGTGACCCTCCACGTCGGCGGACCGCGACGCCTGGCGGGCTGGGCTGGCTGGGGTGGATCTCGGTGACCTTCGACTGCTCCGTCGCGGTCATCGCCGGCGGCCTGTCGTTCGAGCGGGAGGTCTCCCTCCGCTCGGGGCAGCGGGTCGCCGATGCCCTGCGCGAACGCGGCTACCGGGTCGGCGGGTTGGACGCCGACCACCGGCTGGTCGAGAACCTCAGCGCTGGCGAGTTCGACGTCGCCTTCCTCGCGCTCCATGGCCGTTTCGGGGAGGACGGGACGGTCGCGTCAATTCTCGAGCTTCTCGGGATTCCGTATACCGGTTCGAGCTTCGACGCGAGCCGCCTCGCCTTCGACAAGCTGGCCGCCAAGTCCGCCCTCCGCCGAGCCGGCCTCTCCGTCCCGCCGGCCATCCCCCTGACCGAAGGAGCCCTCCGGGAACTCGGGGTCGGGGCCCTGCTCGACCGAGCCATGGAGGAGCTCGGACTCCCCATCGTCGTGAAGCCCAACCGCGGCGGGTCAGCCCTCGGCATCCGCCTGGTCGAGCGCCCCGACCAACTCCCAGCCGCCCTCATGGCCGCCTTCGGGTACGACGACACCGTCCTCCTCGAGCAGCAGGTGCAAGGAACCGAACTGGCCCTCTCGGTCGTCGACGGCCTCCCCACCCTCCCCGCCGTCGAGATCCGACCCAAGGAGGGCTGGTACGACTTCTCCGCCCGCTACACCCACGGCGCCGCCGAGTTCCGAGTTCCCGCCAACCTCGACCCGGCCACCGCCGACGCCTGCCTCCAGGCAGCCCACGCCGCCCACCTCGCCCTCGGCTGCCGCGACATCTCCCGTGTGGACGCCATCCTCGACTCCACGGGCACCTGCCGCGTCCTCGAGGTCAACACCGGCCCCGGCCTAACCTCCACGAGCCTGGTCCCCATGGCCGCCGACGCCGCAGGCCTCACCTTCACCGACCTCGCCGCCCACCTCACCGACCGCGCCATCGCCCGCCGCCCCCGCTAGTCCCCCCCGGCGCCTTGGGCACCCGATCTCACTCGTTCTCCCACGCCTAGGCACCCCACCCCTGACATCTATCCCGGCGCCTTGGGGCCCCGCTCCGCCAGTTCTTTCTCGACGCCATAGGCACTCCCGCCGTCGCTAGTCCCCTCCCGGCGCGCCTTGGGCCCCCAGCCCCCGCTAGTCCTCTTCGGCATCTCGAGCACCCCCGCACCTGCTAGTCCTCTCCCGGCATCTCGAGCACCCCTGCAGCTGCTAGTCCTCTCCCGGCGCGCCTTGGGCACCCAGCCAACACCGGTGGCTGCACCCGGACGGTTCACTTCCCTGCGGCTCCGTGGCCGTTCCACAAACCCCGCGGGGTTCCCGTGGCCATGTGAGGATCCCTGCCTGAAACGCCAGCCGCCCCCAACGGATCACGAGCGAGCGGTACCTACCCTGCAGGACACCTGGCTTGCCACCCCGAACACGACCAGCCGTTAGCCGACAAGCGACCGTGACGCCCGCCTCGCTAGGGCGCCGTACGATCGTTCCGAAGGAGACCCCGCCAGAAGCGTCAGGCAGTGGCCGGCGTTGTCGTTCGCTCCTCGTGGACGACCTTCGGGTCGTCTGCAGGCGGATCCGCGGTCTGGGCCAGATGGACGGTTCGCTGTTCCAGGCCGATCGCATCGCAGATGCGCTGCAGATCATCCAGCGTGGCGAACTCGATCAGCACCTTGCCCTTGCGCTTCCCGAGCTGAACGCGGACTCGGGTCTCGAGGCGATCGGAGAGCCGTTCCGCCAAGTCCGCCATGCCCGGAGCCTGCATGGCCGGTCGCATCCGGACGCGGGCCCGCTCGTCCGGTCCGAGCAGAGGCTCCCCGTTCTTGATTCGCTGGGCGAGCTCCTCGGCCATCCGAACGGTCAGTCCCTCGGCCACGATGCGGTCGGCGAGTCGCTCCTGCTGAACGGGATCCTCCAGCGATGCGACGGCACGAGCGTGACCCGCCGACAGCGTCCTCGCCGCGATCCGGCGCTGGACACTCCCCGGCAACCGAAGGAGACGCATTGCGTTGGCAATCACGGGTCGGCTCCGCCCTAGGCGAGCCGCCAGCTCCTCTTGCGTGATCCCGAAGTCGAGCAGGAGCTGCTCGTAGGCGGCTGCTTCCTCGAGCGGGTTGAGGTCCTCTCGGTGGACGTTCTCGAGAAGGGCGTCGCGAAGCAACTGATCGTCTTCGGTGGTTCGGACAATGGCCGGGATGCGTTCCAGCCCAGCAGTCCTGGCGGCGCGAACCCGGCGCTCCCCCATCACGATCTGGTAGCGCTCCCCGTAGGGTCGCACCACGATCGGCTGCAGCACACCGACCGCCTCGATGCTCGCGGTGAGTTCCTGGAGCGGCTCCTCGTCGAAGGCATTACGGGGCTGATGCGGATTGGGATCGATCCGGTCGATGAGAAGCTGCTCGAACGTCGGTCCAGAGGAGTCCCCACCATCCTCTGCCGCCTCCGGCACCTGGTCGACTGGCTGAGCAACCGGCTCACGGTCATCTTGCGGGCTGCTTGGAATCAGTGCATCCAGTCCACGGCCAAGGCCACCACGGCGTCGCATCAGTTGGCTCCTTCTCCGGTCGGCGCGAGCAAGCCACTTCGCTCCGCGAGTTCAAAGGTCAGGTCACGATAGGCGATGCCACCACGCGAGAGAGGGTCGTAGAGAGCGATCGGAACACCATAGCCCGGTGCTTCCGAAAGCCGGACGCTCCGAGGCACGACGGTTTGATAGACCACGTCCGTGAAGTGCCTGCGGACCTCATCGACGACCTGCAACGCCAAACGTGTCCGACCGTCATACATGGTCAGCACGATTCCGCCGATTCGAAGATCCGGGTTGAGATTGGCCCGGACGAGCTCGACGTTGCGGAGTAGCTGACCGAGCCCCTCAAGGGCGTAGTACTCGCACTGGATCGGGATCAGGAGCTCATCCGCTGCGGCCAGTGCGTTCACCGTGAGCAGTCCGAGCGACGGCGGGCAGTCGATCAAGATCGTGTCGTACTGGTGATCAATGGATTGAAGGGCCCGGCGAAGGCGAGTCTCCCTCGACATCGCACTCACCAGCTCAACCTCGGCACCAGCCAAGTCAATCGTGCTGGGTAAGACGTGGAGGTTCGCGACTCCCGTCGCACGAATCGCCGCTGCCGGAGTTGCCTCCCCAGTAAGCACGTCGTAGATCGACGGCTCGATCTCACGATGATCGAGACCGAGTCCCGTTGAGGCGTTGCCCTGGGGGTCAAGATCGACCACCAGGACACGGGCGCCTGCCAGCGCAAGGTAAGCACCGATGTTCACCGCCGTGGTGGACTTCCCCACTCCGCCCTTCTGGTTGGCGACAGCGAGCACCCGACGGAGCCCGTTTGCTGAGTTCCGATGGATACGGAAGGTGACTCGAGCGTTTCTTGCGGCGGCCTCGGTGTCGACGCTTGGCTCCTCACTCAACGCATCGACCGGCACCTCTGCTGCCATCTGGCCTGTTTCACGTGAAACATCGACGCCAGCTTCCGCTGCCGCCCGCGTCACGGCCTCACGGACCGCGATGGCAGCTTCGTCCTCCACGGCCTCGTCGCGTTCTTGTTCCATCCCATCACCACCACCTGCAGATGTTTCACGTGAAACATCGACACTCGCAAGAGTCGTCGAGGTTTCCCGCACGTCGACTTCTCCTGCCTCGGCTCGCGTAGCGGTTGAAATGTTCGCTTGCCTGGATTTGCTGTCGCCAGCCAGCACGTCGGCCTCGGCTGATCCGCCGGCGGCCGTGGTGCCTGGGCGCATGGTTTGCCCGACAGACTCAGGCGACTCCAAGAGGTTGTGGGCGAGCTCTTGTTCTCCCGTCGTAAGGTCAACGACTGGTGCCGGATTGATCGGGCCGCTCTCGATCTCCTGCGCGGAGTCTGGAGGGTTGTCTCGGCCGCGAGGATCCGATAGATCAGCATCGGGCTGGCCCGCGACCACAGCGTGTACGAGGTCATCGCCCTCCTCAGCGGACACATCCGAGTGGCCAGTCGGAAGATCTTCGTCGGCCACCCATTCGGCGGACGCCGAAGGGACGGGTCGAGGCGCTTCCGGCAACGGCTCCGACGATGCGCTCTCACCAACGGAGTCGGTCGCGAACTCCTGCGGTGCTTGAGCGCTACTCAACTCGCCCCTCCCGCCGGTGTCCCGGTTCTCAGGAGCCCGACCAAAGAGGCGCGGCCAGGTCGGGTCTGGCTGTGGCATGAGCTCGTGATCCGACGAGTCCTGGTCGGGTGACTCACGCTGCTCCGTGCCACCCGATGGCTCCAAGCCGGGCGGCCAAGCCATCGGGAGTGCTGGCTCGTTCCAGGGGATCCGCTCCCCACCTGGACCGACTGGGGCGCCGGCCGTATTACCACGCTCGCCCCCATCTACCGGCTCGGTGGCTCCCAACGCGGACTCTGGACCGGGATGTACGGCTTGCGAACCGCTACTGGAAGAAGCCTGATCTGTACCGCCCTCGTCGGTCGTGATCAACTCGTCGGGGGAACCCTCGCCTGTGCCACCCTCACCGGTCGTGACCAACTCGTCGTCGGATGTTGGAGTGGCTGGGAAGGGAGCGATGGCGACCCATGCTGAGGTGCCTTCTGCCGGCGGGGCAGGATGATGCTGATCGGGATCAACGATGGTGCTCGGCTCCCCACCGGGGGCCTGAGCTCCTGCCGTGGCCTCAGTACCAGTAGTGGTCGCAGCCCCAGCCGGCGCGTCGGACCCTGCCGACGCCCCAGTCCACTCCGGCGCTTCAGCCCCAGCCGTACCCTCGGGCGCAGCCAACGCCTCGCCCGCTGCCAACGCCCCCGTCTCGGCGGAAGTCCCGGCTCCCGCCGAGGCATCGGTCCCATTGGAACCTCCGGCTCCTGCCGCAGCCTCAGCCCCTGCAAAGGTTCCGTGCGTCGCGTCTCCGGGGATGGTGCTTCTGGTTGGATCCGAGGCCGTGCCGCTCTGCGGCTCCTGAGCAACCGCGTCGTCGTCCTTCCGGTCGTCATCGGCGACGGATTCGGAGTCAGGAGCAACGCGTGGGTCTTTCCCCTCCAGGATTCCTGGTGCGGGCGTCTCGCCGGGTGACGTACCGAACGCGGGACCTTGCGAGCTGGTTGCCTGGCGTACCTGGGAGGGCTCAGGAGCAAGTCCCCCAGGTCGAGCCGCCGCCGGCGAGTGGCCAGGAGCCTCCGAGTCGACTTGTGCGGCTGGCTCTTCAGCCCATCCGGCGGCGCGAGGCGGTGAGCCGATCTCAGGGTCGGGATCGACGTGCACCATCCCGTTCTCGATCAACTCTGGACTTCGGTGTTCCCCCGCAACCGGTGTCAGTCCCATCCCGTGATGCGTTCTTCCGCCGGCTGGTGGGCCCTCCGCGCTGGAGGACGTAGCTGGCTCGTCGCTCGGGCGTTCGGCGCTCAACTGCTCGGAGAGCGTCCGGGCGTGCGGATTGGCACTGGTCTCCGTTGAGAACCAACCGATCTCGGTCTCGACACGGTGCGAGGATCCCGCCACTCCGGTTCCTGCTTCCTCAGCCCTGCTGAGCGCGTCTGTTTGCGTAGCAGCGTCTTCGATTTCGCTGCTCGATGCGGCGTCGGTCGCGGGAGCATCGATCGTGGGGTTGAACACCGTCGCGCCGTTGTCAGCGGTTGCTGACTCCAGGGCCCCAGTCGGAGCAACGGTCGACGACGGACCGTCTGCTCCGGAGTCAGAAACGGTCGGCGACGGACCATCGACATCTGAGGACGAAGACGAGGTCGCGGACTGACTCGGTGACGATGCGGGGGAACTGCGCTCAGCGGTGGCTGGGTCGTGCGGCGGCTCCGGCTGACTGGCTGGCGACCTGGACGTGGTGGTGGGCTCCTGGTCGGGGGTCATGTCCATGTGCCACCGGACGGCGTCCGGTGGGTCGGCTCCCCAGATTGGGTCGAGTCGAGATTCGGCTGGGTCCTGCCTGGATGCGGTATCGCGAAACGGCCACTCCCGAGACTGGCTCACCGTCGGCGTTTCACCGTCCTGTGGTCGTCCCATGGCGGCATCGCGCCCGCTCCTCTCGCCTGCGGGTGACGCTTCCGCGATGCCGGCCCCCCCGGCGGTGCCAGCCGACGGCGATGCCGACCGCACCGATTTACCCTGCTCGCGTACGCCTTCTCCTGCGTGGTCCTCGGTTCTCCGTCGTCGGCGCAGTCCCAGTGCGGCCAGCAGCCGGCTCAGGAATCCACCCGTGCGTTCCTCTTGGACCTGCGGTGCCTCATCGGGTCGCCGACTGATGGCTCCCGCCTCCCTTCACAACTGCTACGAGGCGGCGCGTGGGACCCGAGAGTGCTGGCCGAGCAGGCCCGACCCGCGAGCTGGCTCCTCATGACGCCAACCCGACCCCGGGCCGTACCGTCGCCCTACCGCCACTCCGGCCACAGAATGCCGAAAGCCAAGACAGGGCCGGTCAACGACCCGGTACCGCCCCTGCTTGTTTCCTCGATCCCGCAGCAACCTACAACACCATCCTGACGGCACTCCGATCGGCGCTTGGTGACAGCTAGCGCTTCTGATCGCGCTGCTGGCCGAGCGGAGCTCGCGCCGGCATGCCCGATCGCCGAGGGAAGCGGGGGGAGGTCGCAGCGATCTTTGCCATGATAACGACGAATCCGACCCGGTCAATCGGCGAGGTCGGGTTGGGGACAACGTCGACGATCCGCGCGCCGAGTTGTTCGCAGGCGAACGCGGCCTGCTCGAGTTCCTGACTGTCAGGTTGCCCCCGCGGGACAAGGAGCTGTCCGCCGACAGCCAGCAGCGGAAGTCCGAGTTCGGCGACCACGGGAAGCGGTCCGAGTGCTCGTGCCGTCGCCACGTCGAAGGATTCTCGTGCTGGGCCTCGGCCGTAGTCCTCGAGCCTCGCGTGGACAGCCGTTACGTTCGTGAGGCCAAGCCGGGCGGCCGTTGCCTGAACCCAATCGAGTCGGCGACGCTGCGTGTCGATCATGGTGAACAACGTGGATCGATGCGCGACGTCCAAGGGAAGCCCAGGCAATCCGGCACCTGATCCAAGGTCGACCCAACGCTCCCCTGGCTTGGGTTCGCGGACCGCCGCTAGGCCGAAGGCATCATCGAGGTGTCGTTCCCAGAGCCGTTCCTGCTCTCGCGGGCCCAGGAACCCGAGCTGGATTGCCTCGGCATAGGCCTGTTCCAGGATCTCCACGTCGCGCGTGGGCAACGCGGGACGCCAAGGCGAATGCTCGCCATCACGCGAATGTTTCACGTGAAACGTTAGGTCGGCCGGATGATCACCCGGCGGTGCGGGTCTTCACCGAGGCTCTCGGTTCGGGCACCGTCGATCGCGGCAACGGCATCGTGGACGATCTTCCGCTCGGCCGGAGTCATGGGCTGAAACTCGTGATCCTCGCGGGTCCGGATCACCTGTTCGACTGTGGCCTTCACGATCGAGACCAGCTGTTCGCGTTGCCGCGCGCGAAATCCGTTGATGTCGAGGAGCAAGCGAACTCGCCGCTTCGACTGACGGAGGACTGCGAGCCGGGTCAGCTCCT
This sequence comes from Actinomycetes bacterium, assembly GCA_030146615.1. GTDB lineage: Bacteria > Actinomycetota > CALGFH01 > CALGFH01 > CALGFH01 > CALGFH01. The sequence goes on along the minus strand of JASLBL010000573.1, from coordinate 10,460 downwards.
GGAGGGCGTCGAGCGTCTCGCCGTTGGAGCCGACGAGGATCTCCAAGTCGGAGCCTTCGAGGTCGATGTGGCCGCCTGCCTCATCGACCCAGGTGGTGATGTCGCCGTCGACATCCAGAGCATCCAGGAGTCCCTCGAGGAAGTCGCCGGCCCGCTCCGTATCCGCCTCGACCATCTCTGGTTCGATTGGTTCGTCGTGGTAGGTACGACGCGAAGGCCGAGTGGTGCTCGACGAGTCCGGGCTCGAAGCCTGAGGGGCAGCGGAAGGTGCGGAGCGTGATGAGGGCGCCTCCGTGCCAGCCCCCTCATCCGAGCCTCGATCGCCATTGCCACCGGCCGTGGTCCTCGTGGCCACGTGTTCAGGAGAAGCGGTGGTACCAGTGGCGGCGACTGGGGCGCCGATCGGCGAGGCGGGTTCGTTCCCTTCAGCATTCGCCTTCCGACCCGTACCCAGGCCTGACGCCGCATCTGCGAATCCCGCTCCCGAGCCCGTACCCAGGCCTGTGGCCGAATCCGCCTGTCCACTTTCGCCCGAGCCCGACCCCGCACCAGCTTCAGGCGCAGATGGGCTATCAGCGGAATCCGAGGGCAACGACTGGCTGCCTACGTTCGACCCGTTCGGATCCGACGTCGCAGACCGATCAGGAGAGACGGTGGCGGGCCGGTCAGGAGCGCTGGTCGACTCCGGACCTGGGGATGCGGAGGACTCCGGGCTGGCCGGGGTCGCAGGCGCCCCAGAACCCGCCAGGGTCGCAGAGGGCCGGGGACCCGCCGGCGTCGCAGCGGGCCCAGGGCCCGCCGGAGCAGCGGAGGACTCAGAGCCCATCGGGGTCGCAGACGGCTCGGGGTCGGCCGGAGTCGATGCAGGAACCGGGGTCGAGGGGGGATGCGAGGCCGCGACCTGGGTCGCTTCGGGCGACGATGCGCTGGGGACGCCGGGAGAACCGGGGGCCTCGGAGGATGCGGTGAGGGCTGAAGCCGAGGGTGGCGAGCTGGCGGCAGTGCCCGCTGAGGACCCCGATCGTGGGGTGACCCGGACCCGGGCGGGGGTGCCGATGTAGCCGAAGGTGGAGGGGACGGGGTCCTCGAGGACCTCGATGTCGACCTGGTCTGGACGGAGACCGAGCTGGGAGGCCGCGGCGGTGACCGCCGCCTCGACCGTCCTAGCGCTTGCCTCGGCGTGGGCCACTCGACTTGCCCTTTCCGGACGAGCGGCTACCCGACCTTCGGTTGCCGCTGGTGCCCTGCCGGCCACTCTGGCCCTGGCCCTGTTTTGCTTGACCCTGCCTCGCTTGGCCTTGCCTCGCCTGGCCCTTGGGGGTTTGCCCGCCCTGCTTGGGCGATGGCTTGCCGTTCCCGGCCTTGGCGTTGCGGTTGCCGTTCTTGTTGGTGGCCGGGGAGCGCTCTTCGGTTGCCCGCGACTGCGACGAGCCGCGGAACATGCTCAGCGCGCCGAGGCCCTTGCGCTCCTCGCCGTCGTCGACCAGTGCGGGGGCGCCGGCCGCGGCGGCCTGCACGTCGCCAGCGGGCGCCGGAGCGTTGCGGAGCAGGATGTACTGCTGGCCGACGCTCCAGAAGTTGGTGGTGACCCAGTAGATGATGACCGCCAGGGGCACGTTGACCGCGAACACGAAGAACATCAGCGGCATGATCTTCAGGATCATCTGCTGCTGGGGGTTCACCTGCGCCGTCTGCTTGTTCATCAGCTGGCGCTGGGAGATGTAGGTGGTCAGCGACATGGCCGTGGTCAGCGCGAGGATCGTCAGGCCAGCCGCCGAGAAGAGCTTCTCCCAGCCGGCCAGTGCCCACCAGTGCGTCTCCAGGGGCACGCCGAAGAAGGTCTTGCCGATCAGGACGTTGGCCCCGCCGGCGATCTCCTTGGCGTAGATGACCTGGTAGAGGGCGAAGAAGAACGGCATCTGGGCCAGCAGCGGCCAGCAGCCGGCCATGGGGTTGAAGCCGCGCTCCTTGTAGAGCGCCATCATCTCTTCGTTGAGCTTCGTCTTGTCGTTCTTGTACTTCGTCTGGAGCTTCTTGATCTCGGGCGCGAGCTCCTGCATGACCCGGGTCGACTTGACCTGCTTGACGGTGAGCGGGATGAGCAGGATCCGCACGGCGACCGTCAGCATGACGATCGCGAACCAGAAGCTCTGGCTCCCCATGAACGGCTCGACCAGCTCCTGGAAGAACGTCAGGACGTGGTAAAGCGCGTCACGGAAGCTGTTGAAGAGTTCGATCACGAGGAGCCTCTCTCGGGGGGGCCGGTCTGGCCGGCCCTCACCATCTCACCGTACCCCTTGCCGCCGCGCTTCACGCGGCCGGTCGCGGGCGGAACGTAGTCAAAGCCCCCCGGATGGAACGGCTGGCACTTCACGAGCCGGCGTAGGGCCAGCCAGGAGCCTCGAAGGGCCCCATGGGTCTCGATCGCCGTCTTGGCGTACACCGAGCACGACGGGTGGAACCGGCATCGGTTCCCCAGGAACGGGCTGATGAAGCGCTGGTAGGCCCCGATGAGGGCCATCAGCGCGCCCGCCGCCCTGCTCGGCGCCGGCGTGCTGGACTGCTGCTCGCTCAACCGCCGCCGCCTCCGCGCAGGCCGGCCGCGCTCAAGAGATCTCGGATGTCGCCGGCAATCTGCCCGTAGGTCGCGCTGGCGACGCTCGGCCGGGCGACGACGACCAGGTCGAGGCCCTCCGGCAGCTCCTTGCCCTCCAGCCGAAGCGCCTCCCGGAGCAGACGCTTGGCCCGGTTGCGGGCGACCGCACCGCCCACCTTCCGGCTGACCACTAGCCCGGCCCTGGCCGGTCCGCCACCCGTCGCCCGCTTCGCCACGTACAGCACCACCGCGCCCTGCGCATAGGAACGACCGGTCGAGAACACCGACCGGAACGCGGACGGCGAGCTCAGCCGGCTCACCGCCATGACGCACCTCCGTCACCGATCGGAGTCCCGAGTCGGGCCGGACGGCCCAGATCCCCGGCTCCCGGCGCGGCGAGGTCGGTCACCGGTGCTCCTCAGGCTCCGAGCCGGACGCGGCCCTTGGCCCGTCGGCGGGCGATGATCGAGCGGCCGGCGCGCGTGCGCATCCGGATGCGGAAGCCATGCGTCTTGGCGCGCTTACGGTTGTTCGGCTGGAATGTACGCTTCACGACGACGGCTCCTAACCCGGTCGAGGCGGAGGGCAGGCAAGACAGGGCGCGGAGAACGCGCCGAAAGACGATGGTACGGGCCTTGCGCGAACGACGTCAACGCGGCCTCGTCACCCCTGCTGAGTCCTGAAACGAGCCCTTGAGAGGCCGCGGCCGCCGATGCTATCCTCCGGCCCGCCTTCAGTCGGCGGCCCACACGTCTGGCCCGGCTTCCCCGTCACGGCCATCTGCCCTCTACGTCGAGGGTCTGCCGTCTCTCCCGGTACCGGCCCGGTCGGGCCACCGCGTCCACAGGGTCGGGTTCTCCACACCTGTGGATGGGGGTGTGGATATGTAGGTTGCGACGGGTCCAAGGGTCGTAGGGTGTGTCGCACGGTCAGCGCACACTGTCGGCATCCGGAGGACTCGATTGCCGGAAAGGGATGAGGCGGCTGTGGTCGAAGGGTTCCATGACGACGCGGCGGCGATCTGGACGGCGTGCCTCGAGTCGCTAGACGGCGCCGGGTCGACCCACAAGGCCTGGCTGGCCCAGATCCGCCCGGTGGCGGTGTCCGGTGACACGCTGGTCCTGGCCGTTCCGGACGAGTTCGTCAAGGAATGGATCGAGCAGCGCTACGCGCCGACGGTCGTCGCGGCCCTTGGGCGGGTCGCCGGCCGGCCACTGGACATCCGGGTCACGGTCGGGCCGCTGGAGGACACCGTCGGCGACGAGGAGCAGCTGCGTCCGGTCGTCGCGCCCAAGCCGGCCGCCGAGCGCCCCCAGCTGACGCCCAAGTACACCTTCGAGCGGTTCGTGATCGGCTCGTCCAACCGGTTCGCCCACGCGGCCGCCGTGGCCGTGGCCGAGGCGCCGGCCAAGTCCTACAACCCGCTCTTCATCTACGGCGGGGCCGGTCTGGGCAAGACCCACCTGCTGCATGCGATCGGCCACTACACGGGCAACCTCTACCCGCAGGCCCGCATCCGGTACGTGTCCAGCGAGCAGTTCACCAACGAGTTCATCAACGCCATCCGCGACGACCGCACCGGGGCCTTCCAGCGCCGCTACCGGGACAATGACGTCCTCCTGATCGACGACATCCAGTTCCTGGAAGGCAAGGAGCGCACCCAGGAGGAGTTCTTCCACACCTTCAACGCGCTCCACAACGCCGACAAGCAGATCGTGATCTCCTCGGACCGGCCGCCCAAGCAGATCGCGACGCTGGAGGACCGCCTCCGCAGCCGGTTCGAGTGGGGCCTGATCACCGACGTCCAGCCACCCGACCTCGAGACCCGGATCGCCATCCTGCGCAAGAAGTCGGTCGCCGACGGCCTGAGCGTGCCCGACGACGTGCTCTCCTTCATCGCCTCCAAGGTCCAGTCCAACATCCGTGAGCTGGAGGGCGCGCTGATCCGGGTGACGGCGTTCTCCTCGCTCAACGGCAGCCCGATCGACCTGGCCCTGGCCGAGATCGTGCTCAAGGACCTGTTCCCGGACGAGGGGCGGCGCGAGGTCTCGGTGCCGATCATCATGGCCGAGACGGCCACCTACTTCGGCCTGACCATCGAGGACCTGACCGGCTCCAACCGCTCCCGGCTGCTGGTCACGGCCAGGCAGATGGCCATGTACCTGACCCGCGAGCTCACCGACCTGTCGCTGCCCAAGATCGGGCAGGCCTTCGGCGGCCGCGACCACACCACGGTCATGCACGCCACCCAGAAGATCCGCGGGCTCATGCGGGAGCGGCGCAGCATCTACAACCAGGTCCAGGAGCTGACCAACCGGGTCAAGGTCCGCGCCCAGCAGCAGGGGTCATGAGCCGCCATGGCCTGGGGACGAGCTGGGGACGGCCTGTCGATAGGCGGGGGACAAAGGGCGGCGTCCCAGGGGCGGCGGCCCACCTGGGGACAGCCGGGCGGTGTTCTCCCCACCCCATCTGGGACGGCGGCAGCCGCCGCACGCTGGAGGATCACGGGTCCGTCCACATGCCCACAGCGCCTATTGCTGTTCCAAGGTTCTCTAGATCTACAAACAACCAACACCAAGACCCTGGGGAAAGGTCGGGAGGTCGACTGCCTTGAAGTTCACGACTGAGCGCGACAACTTCGCCGACGCGGTGGCCTGGGTCAGTCGGACGGTCTCGACCAGACCCACCCTGCCCGTGCTGGGCGGCACCCTGGTCGAGCTCGAGGGGAACCGGCTGCGGCTGGCCTCGACCGACCTGGAGCACACCGGCGAGGCCGTGATCGAGGTCCGGGGCGAGGCCGACGGCCGCCTCGTGGTCCCGGGCCGCATCTTCGGCGACGTGGCCAGGAACCTGCCCACCGGCCTGGTCCAGGTCGAGGCGGCCGACGGCGGGCTGGAGGTCCGGCGGGGCCAGATCACCCACGAGCTGCGCCTGCTCGACGCCGAGGACTTCCCCACCCTCACCCAGCCGTCGCTCGAGCACGTCGGCACCCTGTCCGGCGAGGCCCTGGCTGGCGCCGCCGCCCAGGTCGGCCGGGCCGCCTCGCATGACGAGGCCCGGCCGGTCCTGACCGCCGTGCTGTTCGAGGCGGAGCCAGAGCGCCTCACCCTGGCCGCCACCGACTCCTACCGCCTGGCCGTCCGCACGCTCGACTGGAGCTGGCAGCACGAGCCGATGACCGCCCTGGTCCCGGCGCGGGCCCTCACCGAGGCGGCCCGGGCCCTGGCCGGCGAGGCCACGGTCGAGATCGGCATCGAGCCGCACCAGGTGACCTTCGCCGGCGGCGGCCGCCGGCTCACCTCGCGGCTGGTCGAGGGCGAGTTCCCCAAGTTCCGCAGCCTGATCCCGTCGGGCTACGAGAGCGTCGCCACCCTCGACCGCCAGATCCTGCTGGACGCCCTCAAGCAGGTCACCCCGTACGGCCAGAACAACAACCCGGTGCGGCTGACCTTCGACCGCGAGCGCCTCCAGGTCGACGGCAGCCTCCAGGACGTCGGCCGGGGCGCCGCCTCGGTGGACGCCAAGTACGAGGGCGAGGGGCTGACCATCGCCTTCAACCCGGTCTACCTGAGCGACGGGGTCGCGGCGGTGGACGACAACGAGGCCGTCATCGAGGTCCGCGACGGCCTCAAGCCGGCGCTCATCCACGGCAACGACGCCCTTGCCTTCATGTACCTGCTGATGCCGGTTCGGCTGCCGGGATGAGGCACCCCGGATCCTGTTGTTCGCCCCGGTCGGCGCCACTGTCGGTCTAGGCTGCTGGCATGCGGGTGGAACGGCTGGAGGTTGTCGAGTTCCGGAACCACGACCATGCGGCGGTGGAGCTGCCGGCCGGGGTGTCGGTGCTGGTCGGCCCCAACGGGGTCGGCAAGACGAACCTGCTGGAGGCGATCGGCTACCTCGCGACCCTGGGATCGCACCGGGTCGGGCAGGACGCGGCGTTGATCCGGGCCGGGGCGGCGTCGGCGGTGATCCGGGCCGCCGTGCACCGGGCGGGGCGACGGCTGCTGGTCGACGTCGAGCTGCGGCCCGGCAGCGGGGTCCGTGGGCGGGTGAACGGCGCGCCGGTACCTCGGGCCAGGGACCTCCTCGGGGTCCTTCGGGCGACCGTGTTCGCGCCCGAGGATCTGGGGCTGGTTCGCGGCGACCCGGAGGAGCGGCGCCGCTTCCTCGACACCCTGGCCACCCAGCGGCTGCCCCGGTACCACGGCAGCCGGCAGGACTACGACCGGGTGCTCCGCCAGCGAAACACCCTGCTGCGGAGCGCCGGCGGGCGGCTGCCGGCCAGCGCCCTGGCCACCCTCGAGGTCTGGGACGAGAAGCTGGCCTCGGCCGGGGCCGAGATCTGGTCCGAGCGGCTCCGCCTGGTGGCGGCGCTCACGCCCCGGGTCGAGCTCGCCTACCAGCGCCTGGCCGGCCGGGACGACGAGGTCGACGTCGCCTATGTGTCCTCGGTCGCCGGGACCCTCGGGCTCGACCCTGACCCGGCCAAGCTGGCCCAGGCGCTGCGCGAGCGGCTGGTCGCCGACCGCAGCCGTGAGGTCGAGCGGGGCATCACCCTGTCCGGCCCCCACCGGGACGACCTTTCGCTCGCCCTCCGGGGGCTGCCCGCGCGCACCCATGCGTCCCACGGCGAGGCGTGGTCGCTGGCCCTGGCGCTGCGACTGGGGTCACACCGGCTGCTGACCGAGGAGGGTGAGGAGCCGGTGCTGCTCATGGACGACGTGTTCGCCGAGCTGGACCGGCAACGCCGGGACCGGGTCGCCGAGGCAGCTCTGGCCGCCGAGCAAACGATCGTCACCGCGGCGGTCGCCGAGGAGCTGACCCCCGAGCTCGACGCGGCCGTGTTTCACGTGGAACCAGGATCCGTGCAGCTCAGCAAGGGTTCGTGACCCAAACCAGTGCAGATGGGTCGGACTGGTCGCCCGCTGGTCAGGGGCTGGACCGACGTGTCGGCCAGAGATGAGAGAGTGAGGGCATGACACGCCGGAGCCGGGAACCGCGGCCGATCGGGGCCGAGCTGGCCGACGTGCTCCGGGCCCGCGGGTGGGACGGGCGGCTTGCCGCGGCCCGGGTGGTCGCCCGCTGGCCCGAGGTCGTCGGGGCCGCGGTCGCCGCCCACTGCCAGCCGAGCCGCCTGGAGGAGGACGGCACCCTCCAGGTCGTCGCCGACTCCGCCGCCTGGGCGACCCAGCTCACCTACCTCCAGGGCAAGCTCCTCGACCGCCTCGGCGCCGAGTGCGGCCACGGCCTCGTCCGCCGGATCCAGGTCCGAACCAACGAGGGCCGCGGCCGCCGCTGACCGAGGGTCACGCCCGCTGGACGGGGCCATGCCAGTGAAACCCCCGCCGGTGGCGAGAGCCCCGGTCGGGAGGGTAGCCGAGGGAGCCGGAAGGGGACGGCGGGTTTCCACAGCCCCGACCCCGCACCCCCTCCAACCTCCAATCCACACCCCCAGCCTTTGACTTCTCCGTCCGGATCTCGCAACCCCGATCCCACGCCTCACCGGCTCCCGACCCCCAATCGTCGGCCCGCGGGCCCGTGACCCCGCCGGATCCGCCCTCGACGGCCCCCCAACCCCCCCGTCCGCGGGCCCGTGACCGCATTACCTGTAGCGGAGCTGGCTCCGGCGGCCAGAGGGCCGCTGTCACGGGGCTGATGTAGCCTCTGACCTGCGCGAACGAGGTATGGGAGATGAAGACTCGTGCTATACTTGTCGTGGGATCTTCCCCCTCCCTGCGCACTGCGACTGCGCACCGTCTGGTTCCGTACGGACGGCGTGCCTTCCCGCGCCGTGCCTGTTTGGGGCTGACTGAGGAGTTCAATGGTCACGAGTTACACCGCCGAATCGATCACCGTCCTTGAAGGGCTGGAGGCAGTCCGCAAGCGACCTGGGATGTACATCGGGTCGACCGGGCTGCGGGGCCTGCACCACCTCGTGTACGAGGTCGTCGACAACGCCGTCGACGAGGCCCTGGCCGGCTACTGCACCAGGATCGACATCACCCTGACCGCCGACGGTGGGGTCAGGGTGTCCGACGACGGCCGCGGCATCCCGGTCGACGAGCACCCGGTCGAGCACCGGCCGGCGCTCGAGGTGGTCATGACCACCCTGCACGCCGGGGGCAAGTTCGGAGGCGACTCCTACGCCGTCTCCGGCGGCCTGCACGGTGTCGGCGTGTCGGTGGTCAACGCCCTCTCCAAGCGGCTCGACGTCGAGGTCGTCCGCGACGGCTGGCGTCACCGCCAGAGCTACGAGCGCGGGCTGCCCACCGCCCCGCTGGAGCGGGTCGGCAAGGCCAAGGGCCACGGCTCGACGGTCGCCTTCTGGCCCGACCCGGACATCTTCGAGGAGATCGAGTTCCGCTTCGAGACGCTCTCCAACCGGATGCGGGAGATGGCCTTCCTGAACGCCGGCCTGCGTATCAGCCTCACCGACGAGCGGGACGAGCGGGACGAGGGGAAGTCGGAAGTCTACGAGTACGCCGGCGGCATTCGTGACTTCGTGGCCCACATCAACGCCTCCAAGGAGCCGGTCCACCCCCAGATCGTCTACTTCGAGGGCAAGGCGAACTCCCATTTCGTGGAGGTCGCCATGCAGTGGAACTCGAGCTACAACGACGCCGTCTCGACCTTCGCCAACACCATCAACACCCACGAGGGCGGGACCCACGAGGAAGGCTTCCGGGCCGCCCTGACCTCGACGATCAACCGCTACGCCCGCAACGCGGCCCTGCTCAAGGAGAAGGACCCCAACCTGAGCGGTGACGACGTTCGCGAGGGCCTGACCGCGATCGTCTCGGTGAAGCTGCGCGAGCCCCAGTTCGAGGGCCAGACCAAGACCAAGCTCGGCAACACCGACATCAAGGGGTTCGTCCAGCAGACCACCAACCGGGCCCTCGACGAGTGGTTCGAGGAGCACGGCCCCCAGGCCAAGGCGATCGTGGTCAAGTGCATCCAGGCCGCCCGGGCCCGTATGGCGGCCCGCAACGCCCGCGAGCTGACCCGGCGCAAGTCGCTGCTGGAGTCGTCGTCGCTGCCTGGCAAGCTGGCCGACTGCTCCTCGCGCGACCCGCGCCAGGCCGAGCTGTTCATCGTCGAGGGGAACTCGGCCGGCGGGTCGGCCAAGGAGGCCCGCAACCGCACCTTCCAGGCCATCCTCCCCATCCGGGGCAAGATCCTGAACGTCGAGAAGGCCCGGCTGGACCAGGCGCTCAAGAACATCGAGATCCAGTCCATCATCACGGCCATGGGCACCGGCATCGGTGAGGACTTCGACCTCACCAAGGCCCGCTACAACAAGATCGTGATCATGGCCGACGCCGACGTCGACGGCTCCCACATCCGGACCCTGCTGCTGACGTTCCTGTTCCGGTTCCTGCGGGGGCTGGTCGAGTCGGGGTTCGTCTATATCGCCCAGCCGCCGCTGTACAAGATCAAGTACGGCCGCGGCGACAACGACGTGTTCTACGCCTACACCGAGGTCGAGCGGGAGCAGTGGTTCAAGCGCAACCCGGCCAAGAGCCGGAACGTGAAGCCACAGCGGTACAAGGGTCTGGGCGAGATGAACGCGGACGAGCTGTGGGAGACCACCATGGACCCGGAGCGGCGCACCCTGCTCCAGGTCGGGCTGGAGGACGCGGCCATCGCCGACGAGATCTTCACGATCCTGATGGGCGAGAACGTCGAGTACCGCCGCAACTTCATCCAGCGCAACGCCAAAGACGTCCGCTTCCTAGACATCTAGGTGACCACCCTGCCCATGGCACAGGCACTCTTGGGGGGCCGTGGGGGGGGCGAGCTCCCCCCCCAAGGCTCGGGGGCGGAGGCGGGTGGGGCCGCAAAAAGAAGGGGGGACCAGGAA
>JASLBL010000474.1 GCA_030146615.1 Actinomycetes bacterium | reverse complement strand
TCTGGGTCGTCGACCAGGTTGCCGACGATGGTGGTCTGGTTGTCCGCTGCCATGGTGCTGCTCCTTGCTCGTATTGGTTAGCGTTCGAGGCCAAGCCGCTCCGGGCCGTGGCGGGTGCGGGTGGGCTGGGTGCGGGCGGCTTGGATGGCGTCGGCGGCCCGGTAGTCCTGGCCGGCCTGCCAGATGACCGGGTTGGGGTCGTTCTGGCGGCTGTCGTGGACGGCCACCCGGACCCCCAGGGCGAGGGCGGCTTCCCGGTCTCGGACGGCGTTGCGTCCGTAGTGGCTGCGCTGGTCGGCGGGGACGCCGTAGTCGGGGTTGAGTCGGTCGAAGGCGTGCTCGGCGTCGCGGACGGCGTCCCGCTGGATCTCGGGGTGGGTGTGGCCGAACACATGGGTGAGGCGGGTGTGGTCGTGGCGGTGGCGGGCGTCCAAGTCGCCGCCGAAGCCGCTGGCGATCTGGTCGAGGGGCCAGTCGCCGAACTCGTGGCCGCCGAAGGCTGCCGGGGTCTGCAGGTGGTCCAGCAGCTCGGCCCGGCCGGCGGCGGCATCGCGGTCGGTGTCTGGCGGTCGGGTTGGGGCGGGGTCTAGGGTTGGGTGGCTGCCCATCCAGGGTTCCTTCCTGCGGGTGGTGGGGTGGGCGCGGGCTCTGCTTGGCGGCGGCACGCGCCCACCCCGCGAACAGGGCTAGCCGGCTGGGTGGCCGGCGGCGGCTATGGCTCTCACCTCCTCTCCCGGATCCGCTCGCCAGCCGCCCGCAGGGGTGGGGCCGGCGAGGCATGGCCGGGTTCGCGGCTGGTGGGGTGGGCGGGGCGGCCGGGATGGGCCAGGCCGACCTGACGGCCGGAGGCCAAGGTGCGGCGGGTCTGCCGCGGTTCCTCATCCAGGAGCCCACAGCGTTCGGCCGCGGTCAGGAGCCCCTGGTGGACCTCGCGCTGGTCGAGGGCGCCGGTGGCGACCAAGTTGTAGAGGTTGCGGGCTGACTCCCACAGCTGCCGGTTGCGCTGGCCCACCGGGGCGGCCGCGACCCGGGCCAGCTCCTCGGCCAATGCCGCGCGCCCGTACCGGTCGCCCGGCCTGTCGCCGACGAGCGCGAGGTCGACCGAGGCGGCCGACCGCTGCGGCGCTCGGTGTTCCAGTCGCTCCAGCAGCAGCGCGGGGAGCTTGCCGGGTGGGGTGTCCAGGTCCCGGCCGGTGGCCCACTGGTAGGGGTGGCCGGAGGCATGGCGGCTGGGTGGGGCGACCACATAGCCACCCCGGCCCCGCCAATCCACATGCTCTAGTCCCTGAGGATGGACGTTGCCGAGGCCGGTCGGGGCCAGATAGAAATGCCAGCCACCCCCACCGGTGCGGACCAGCGGCCCCGAGCTGGTCAGGCCATGGGTGGCGGCCAGGGCCCGGATGGTGTGGGCGCCTTGGGGGCCGTCGACGTCCAGGACATCGAACCGATAGCCGGTGGCCAGGCCGATGTTGGCCTGTGGGTGGCGGGTCCACCAGGCCAGCACCCGGGCCCGGTTACAGGTGGCGTCCTTAACGCCGTGGGGGACCAGGCTGCCCAGGGGGTGCTTGCCGGGCTGGCCGCAGCCCGGATCCCGACACGAGCAGCCGGTCGGCAGCGCAGGCTGGTAGTCGCCGGGAACTGGCTGGAGGTCGCCATGGTGGGGGAGGGGGGAGTGCAGGGGCAGCACCGGGATGCCGCGGGACGCATAGCCAAGGGCGGCGTCGCGCAACTGGCTGCTTGGCCGGCTCATGGGATGTGCTCCTCAGCTGGTGGGCGCTGGCGTTGCAGGAAGCTGGCGGCGCTGCTGCGGCCACACCCGGCGGCCTCGGCCAGGGTCCGGGCCGTCCAGGGCTGGTCGTCCGGCCGCGGTTCGGCATAGGCCGCCTGCAGCCGTGCCCCAACCGTGGTCGGGTCGGCCGGTCTGGGCCCGGCGGACAGCGCCGGCCGCCGGGAGCCGCCGACCGCGGCACTGCTGTCCCCGATGGCCGCGGTGTCGCTGCGTCGGACGGTGGTGGCCTCCCGGAGCTGACCGGGTCGAGCGAGCGCGCCCACGTGATCCAGATCGGGGGCCTGGGCGGCCAAGCGGGTGACCTCGCCGGCGTCGCCCTTGAGGCCTTCCAGCATGGCCAGCACGGCCAGCGGAATCGCCGCCGCGATGGCCTGGGCGACCAGATCATCCCTGGCGTGAGCGACGTTGCCACCGATCGAGGCCAGGGTGCCGCAGGTGACCAGCAGCCAGCCGTAGCCGGCCCCGCGAGCGCCCCGACGGGAGCGGCTGATGATCCGGAACATGCCGTAGATGGCCGGCCCATCAGCGACCACCGGGACGGCGGCCGCCTGCCACCAGCTGTAGCCAGCCTGAACCCCCAGGGCGTACAGCGAGGTCGCCGAGACCGCATAGGAACAGCAGGCGATGACCACGGCCACGGCCACCCCCAGCTGCAGGGTGACCCGGTCCAGCCTCGAGATCCCTGCGGCAGCCGGGCGTCCAGGACCGGACGGGGCAGTGCCCAGTCCCCTGTCCGGGCTGACCGCCCTGGCGCCGTTGCGCTCCGGGTGGGACGGGTGGGAGAGGGGCCCCGTCACGCGGCCGCCTCCCCCTCATCAGCCGGCCGCAGCACCTCGACCGGGGCGAGGTCATCGACGGCCATCGCCGGATGCGGCACCGCCGCGTCCACGGCCATGGCCAGGGTGGCCAGCCGGCGGCTGCGGAACCAGGGCCGCAGCCGGATCCGGACCGGCGGCAGATGCCCATACACCAGCAGGGCCCG
>JASLBL010000466.1 GCA_030146615.1 Actinomycetes bacterium | reverse complement strand
CCCTACCTCGTCGCGAAGACGAAGGGGCGTTCAGCGCCAAGCCACAGCGCCGACAGTGTGAACGCCCCCGTCCTGTGCCGTGGAGCGTGGATACTGCGTGCCATGCGCGCTGATTCTGGCCGGCGGTACCGTGCCTATCCCACCCTTGGGCAGGCAGGACGGCTGGCCGGCTGGGGGCACTCCTGCCGTACGGTGTGGAATCTGGCATTGGAGCAGCGCCGGTTCGCTTGGCACCAACGTGGTCGCACCGTCCGGTCGGCCGAGCAGTGCCACCACCTCACCGAGGCCCGGGCGGACCTGCCGTGGCTGGCCGACCTGCCCGCCCAGAGCGCCCAGCAGGTGCTCCGCCAGCTCGACCGCGCCTACGACAACTGGTGGAACCCTGCGCATCCCGCCCAGGCACCGGCCTGCCGCAAACGTTCTGGTGGCCTGTCGGTACCGTTTCCTGGCCAGGCCGTTCAGGTCCGCAAGTGCTCTCGAAGGTGGGCTGAGGTGCGACTGCCGAAGCTTGGATGGGTGCGGTTCCGGCTGTCCCGCCCCCTCGGCGGCATGGTGCGCAACACCACGATCGCCAAGGATGCCCTCGGCTGGCACGTCTCCTTCGGCGTAGCGACCGCCACCGAACCGGCCCCGCCGAACGGCCTGCCGGGGTGTGGGGTGGACTTTGGGGTGGCCTGCTCGGCGTTCGTGTCCGACGAGCAGGAACCGCGGCTGATGCCGTCGACGCTCACCGCGGGGCAGAGACGACGCCTGTTGGGGCTGGAGCGTCGCAAGGCCCGCCAGATTACCTGGGCCAAGAAGCACAACGGCGGCCGCTACTCCAACCGGCTGCGCCGAACCATCAGCGACATCGCGAAACTCCGGGCGCGGCAGGCGCGCCGCCGACAGGACTTCACCCACAAGCTCACTACCGACCTCGCCAAGAACCACGGCTGGGTCGCCGTCGAGGACCTGCGGGTGAAGGCCATGACCAAGTCAGCTAAGGGCACAGGGGAGGAACACGGTAGGAACGTCAGGGCCAAGGCTGGGCTGAACCGGGCCGTCCTCGACAACGCCCCGTACGCGCGACAGCGCCAGCTCGCGTACAAGACATCCAGATATGGGTCAGAGCTACGACTTGTTCGGCCAGCGTTCACGAGCCAGAGATGCTCGGCGTGTGGGCTCCGTGACCCGGAGTCACGGCCGGGTTGCGGCCGGCTGTTCGTATGCATCGCCTGCGGCCATGTCGACCACGCGGACCTGAACGCCGCACGGAACATCCACAGTCTTGCCGCCGGACGGGCGGTATCCAGCACGCGCAGTCGCCTTCGGGCGGCGAGGCCATCAAGCCGGATGCATGAACCACTCGGGAGCGTCGCCTGAACACTCCCGGGAATCCCCGTCCTTCGGGGCAGGGAGGATGTCAAAATGCCCACGACCAGCGCTCGTTGGGGAAGGATGGCCAGGTGGCGCCACAGCAGCCGAAGACGATGAAGGAACGGGTCGAGGAGCTCCGCACCCGCAAGGAGCAGGCGCTGCACGCCGGCTCCCAGCAGGCGGTGCAGGTCCAGCACGACAAGGGCAAGCTGACCGCCCGGGAGCGGATCGACGGCCTGCTCGACCCGGGGTCGTTCGTCGAGACCGACATGCTGGCCACCCACCGGGCGACCGCCTTCGGCATGGACAAGCGGCGCATCCCGGGTGACGGGGTGGTGACCGGCTACGGCACCATCGGCGGCCGCCGGGTGTGCCTGTTCTCCCAGGACTTCACCGTGTTCGGCGGGTCCCTGGGTGAGGTCATGGCCGAGAAGATCTGCAAGGTCATGGACCTGTCACTGAAGATGGGGGTGCCCTGCATCGGCATCAACGACTCCGGCGGGGCCCGCATCCAGGAGGGCGTGGTCGCCCTGTCCGGCTACGCCGAGATCTTCTGGCGCAACGTCCAGGCCTCCGGGGTGGTCCCCCAGCTGTCGCTGATCATGGGCCCCTCGGCCGGCGGCGCCGTCTACTCCCCGGCCATCACCGACTTCGTGCTGATGGTCAAGGAGACCTCCTACATGTTCATCACCGGCCCCGACGTGGTGAAGACGGTCACCGGCGAGGACGTGACCTTCGAGGAGCTGGGCGGGGCCATGACCCATGCCACCAAGTCGGGCACGGCCCACTTCGCCGCCGAGGACGAGGACGAGTGCTTCGACCTGGCCCGCGAGCTGGTCGGGTTCCTGCCGTTGAACAACATGGAGGACCCGCCGCGCCGCCAGCCCACCGACGACCCCCGGCGCGAAGAGCAGGCCCTGGTCGACCTGGTCCCCGACCACCCCAACCAGCCGTACGACATCCGCGAGGTGGTCACCCGGGTGGTCGACGACGGCGAGTTCCTGGAGATCCTCCAGGCCCATGCCGAGTCGATGGTGATCGGCCTGGCCCGCCTGAACGGCCGGCCGGTCGGGATCGTCGGCAACCAGCCCCTGCACCTGGCCGGGGTGCTGGACATCAACGCCTCGGTCAAGGGCGCCCGGTTCGTGCGGTTCTGCGACGCCTTCAACATCCCCATCATCAGCTTCGTCGACGTCCCCGGGTTCATGCCCGGGACCAGCCAGGAGTGGGGCGGCATCATCCGCCACGGGGCCAAGCTGCTGTACGCCTACGCCGAGGCCACCGTGCCCAAGCTGACCGTGATCACCCGCAAGGCCTACGGCGGGGCGTATGACGTGATGGCCTCCAAGCCGCTCAAGGCCGACATCAACTTCGCCTGGCCGACGGCCGAGATCGCCGTCATGGGCCCGCAGGGCGCGGTCAACATCATCTTCCGCAAGGAGATCGAGAAGGCCGCCGACCCGGTGGCCCGCCGCGACGAGCTGGTGGCCGAGTACACCGAGCGCTTCGCCAACCCCTACATCGCGGCCGAGCGGGGCTACATCGACGAGGTGATCGAGCCCCAGGTGACCCGGCCCCGGCTCATCCAGGCGCTGGAGATGTGCGTGACCAAGCGCGAGGTCCGCCCGCCCCGCAAGCACGGGAACATCCCCCTGTGAGCGAGCACCGGCCGGGCGACATCCTGGTCCTGCACACTCCCGACGGGCTGCGGTTCCAGCTGGTCAAGGGCGTGCCCGAGGGGGACGAGGCCGAGGTCCTGGCCGCGGCCATCGACCGGGTCGAGGCCTGGGACAAGAGCCAGCAGCTGGGCCCCTGGGTGGCCAACGCCCGGCCCGGCATCGGGCCCAGGGCGTATGCGGCCGGGTCCCGCTGGGGGGCCAGCCTGCGCTCGACCTGGGGCCGCGACCTGTAGGGAGCCCCGGCTCAGGCCCCGACGGCGCCGGCCGTGCGGCGCTCCCAGGCGGCCAGGGCGTTGCGGTAGCGGAGCTGGTCGATCCGGGGGTCGCTGCGGCGGACGTGCTCGCGCCGGTCGTTCTCGGTCAGGCCGCCCCAGGTGCCGTACGGCTCCCGGGTGGCGATCGCGTAGGCGGCGCACAGCTCCCGCACCTTGCACGACCCGCAGACCTGCTTGGCCGCGGCCTCCCGGCGCTCCTTGCGCGGTCCCCGCTCACCCTCCGGCGAGTAGAACAGGGTGGTGTCGACCTGCCGGCAGGCGGCCTCCATGTGCCAGGTCCAGAACTCCTCGAGGGTCGACGGCCAGGCCTGGACGGGGACTTCGCTCAACTTGGCTCCACTTCTCCGGCTTCGTCTTCGTCTCTTGGAACCTTCGCCGGACACCAGGTTGCGGTTGCACCGAGTGGCGGTGCGCAAACTCTGTGCAGGTGGCCCGGTTCCCTGCGCCGGCTGCGCCTGGGCTACGCTTGTCCGCGACGCCCGGTCGGAGGTGTCCACCACCCTTGCGAGGAGGCAGCGTGGAGAAGGTGCTGGTCGCCAACCGGGGCGAGATCGCCGTGCGCGTGCTGCGCGCCTGCCGCGAGCTCGGCCTGGTGGCGGTGGCGGTCTACTCCGACGCCGACCGCGACGCCCTCCACGTCGAGGTGGCCGACGAGGCCTGGCACATCGGCGAGACGACCCCGGCCAAGAGCTACCTGAACGTCGACGCCCTGGTCGACGCGGCCCGCCGGGCCAGGGCCGACGCCGTCCACCCGGGCTACGGGTTCCTGGCCGAGAACGCCGCCTTCGCCCAGGCGGTGATGGACGCCGGGCTGCGCTGGGTCGGGCCCAAGCCGGCCGCGATCGCGGCCATGGGCGACAAGGTGTCGGCCCGCCGGGTCGCCGAGCAGGCCAAGGCGCCGCTGGTCCCGGGAACCGGCGAGCCGCTGACCGGCCCCGAGGCGGCGCTGGCCTTCGGCGAGCGGCACGGCTACCCGCTCGCCCTCAAGGCCGCCTTCGGCGGCGGCGGCCGGGGCATGAAGGTGGTCCACGGCCCCGGCCAGGTGGCCGCCGGCCTGGAGTCGGCCCGGCGCGAGTCCAAGGCCGCCTTCGGCCGCGACGAGATCTACGCCGAGCGCTACCTGGAGGCCCCCCGCCACGTCGAGGCCCAGGTCCTGGCCGACGGGCGCGGCGAGGTGGTGTTCCTGGGCGAGCGCGACTGCTCGCTCCAGCGCCGCCACCAGAAGCTGATCGAGGAGGCGCCCGCGCCCGGCCTCCCCGAGGACGTCCGGGTCGCCCTC
>JASLBL010000430.1 GCA_030146615.1 Actinomycetes bacterium | reverse complement strand
GACCGGCACGGGGGCCTCGCCGTTGCGGCCGAACATCGCCTGCAGCAGGTCCGACTGCTCGGTCTTGGTGGGCAGGCCGGTCGAGGGGCCACCGCGCTGCACGTCGATGACGACCAGCGGCAGCTCGGTCATCACCGCCAGACCCAGCGCCTCGGACTTCAGCGACACACCCGGCCCGGACGTCGTCGTCACGCCGAGGGCGCCGCCGAAGGAGGCGCCGATCGCCATGCCGATGCCGGCGATCTCGTCCTCGGCCTGGAAGGTGCGGACCCCGAACGCCTTGTGCTTGGAGAGCTCGTGGAGGATGTCGGAGGCCGGGGTGATCGGGTAGGCGCCGAGGAACACCTGCAGGCCCGACAGCTGCCCCGCGGCGACGATGCCGTACGACAGCGCGGTGTTGCCGGTGACGTTGCGGTAGCGGCCGGACGGGATCACCGCGGGCTTGACCTCGTAGGAGACCGCGAACGCCTCGGTGGTCTCGCCGAAATGGTAGCCCGCCTTGAACGCGGTCACGTTGGCCTTGGCGATCAGCGGGCGCGCGGCGAACTTGCGCTCCAGGAACGCGATGGTGGCGTCGGTGGGCCGGTGGTACAGCCACGACATGAGCCCCAGGGCGAACATGTTCTTGGCCCGCTCGGCCTCCTTCTTGGAGATGTCGAACTCCTTCAGCGCCTCCAGGGTCATGGAGGTCAACGCCACCGGGTGGACCTGGTGGTCGGCCAGGGTCCCGTCCTCGAGCGGGTTGCTGGCGTACCCGGCCTTGTCGAGGTTGCGGTTGGTGAAGGCGTCGGTGTTGACGATCAGGGTGGCGCCCTTGGGCAGGTCGCCCAGGTTGGCCTTGAGGGCGGCCGGGTTCATCGCCACCAGCACGTCGGGGGCGTCGCCCGGGGTGAGGATGTCGTGGTCGGCGAAGTGCAGCTGGAAGCCGGACACCCCTGGGATCGAGCCGGCGGGGGCGCGGATCTCGGCCGGGAAGTCGGGCAGCGTCGACAGGTCGTTGCCGAACGCCGCGGTCTCGCTGGTGAAACGGTCTCCGGTGAGCTGCATGCCGTCACCAGAATCGCCGGCGAAGCGAATGGTGACGCCATCCAGCACCTGGACCGGCTTGGTCATCGTGGAGTCCCTCGATTCGAAACGGATGGGTCGCCTGCACCGGGTCGCCGCCAGTCGAGGCCGCCCGGGGTGCAAGGTCCCACCACCCCGAGGGCAGGGGGCCGGCAACCGGCCCTCCCAGCATATACCGATCCGTTTGAGAAGCTCGTGGAAGCGGGCTCCCCCGAGTGGCACGATCCCCGGACGCCGGTCACCATGCCGGAAGCCCCGTCCGACCCCCGACCCCCGAGGTGAGCCGTAGTGAGCGACCAGCCAGCCGACGACGCCGTGGCCAGCGCCCGCCTGGTGGTGGCCTACGTCTCCGAGGACGACGAGCTGGACCACGTCCGCGACGCCGCCCTGGAGATCGGCAAGGGCGGCGCCAAGGTGATCCTGTACGACCGCGACTCGGCCTCGGCGTTCAGCGACCCCATGCCCAACCAGTGGGCCTCCCAGGCCGAGGGCGCCCAGTTCAGCGACCCCCTGTCCGACCAGGAGCTGGTCAAGCTGGGACGCGAGCCGTTCGCCCGCAAGGTGGCCGCGGCCCGCCAGGCCGGCGTCGACGCCTGGGGCTGGCTGGCCTCCGACCACGGCACCGACGCCCTGGTCGCCTACGCCCGCGACAAGGGCGCCGACCTGATCCTGCTCCCGACCGACCTGGACGACCCCGGCCTCGCCGAGCGCCTCAAGGGCGAGACGGTCGAGGCGGCCGTCGAGGAGGCCGAAGAGACCGCCGCCGGCCTGGCCGTGGTCCTGGTCGCCGCCGACGGCTCCACCGAGCTGGCCGCCGGCCGCATCTAGGCGGTCGGCGCCCCTCCCGCCGCTTGGGGCGCGAGCGCAGTTGACGCCGCTTGCGGCATGTGCAATGTTCCCGGCGAGCCCAAATACAGAGCCCCCAGCGAAAGGGAGCCGCCGCCATGTATGGGCCGCTGATTGTCGCCGCCGCGATCCTGCTGTCGATCGCCGGCATTGTCCTGTTCCTGCACGACCTCGCCGAAGCGCGCTCGCGCAAGGCGTTCGACCGCATCTTCGAGGAGGGCAGCAGGCGGCGCCGCTGAGCGCCCCGGGTTCACCGCGGCCGGTCGCACCGTCGCGGCCTCCGCAAGACGCCGACCCGGGGCGATCGAGCCGCCGCCAAGCGAGCCACGACGCCCCGGGCCGGCCTACCGCATTATGCCCCGGCGCCCCCCACGGGGCGAACCCCCCGGGCCGGGCAGATGCCGCGGAGCAACCGCCGGCCCGGCCGGCCGCGGTGAACCCGGGAGCTAGGAGAGGATCTGGGCCAGCTGGCGGTCGAGGGAGTCCTGGGTGAGCTCGCCGAGCTGGTGGGAGGCGAGCGTGCCGTCGGGGCGGATGAACCAGGTGTGGGGGAGGCCGATGGCGCCCCAGCTGGTGGCGACGGTGGCGTTGGGGTCGAGGGCCATCGGCCAGGTGGCGTCGTGGCGGCGGACGAAGGGGCGGGCGGCGGCCGGGGTGTCGCCCGAGAGGACGCCGACCACGGCCAGGCGTTCGGGGCGGTGGGTGGCGGCGGCCTGGCGGAGGAGGGGGAACTCGCGGACGCAGGGGTCGCACCAGGTGGCCCAGAAGTTGACCACCACCGGCCGGCCGCGCAGGGCGGTCAGGTCGACCTGGCCGCCGTCGAGGGCCGGGAGCCTCAGGGCCGGGGCCGGGGTGCCGGGCGGATACGACTGGGCGGCCACCGGGGCCGAGGACGGCGGGGTCAGGGGCTCCAGTGGGTTCCCGGGCTCGCCCCGATCGAGCAGGGCCGCCCCCGCCGGCAGGACCACCGCCACCACCACCAGCACGACCAGGATCAGCAGCCGCCCAGACGGCGGGCGGAACCTAGGCACGGCGACCATGGCACAAGCGCTTGTGGGGGGCCGCTGGGGGAGCGAGCTCCCCCAACATGGATCGGGGGCCGCGGTCGTGTTCCATGTGCCGACCTACAGGTAATCCCGGTGATACACGATGCCCGCCGGACCCACCTGGATCACGGTGGCGCCGGGCCGGTCGGTGATGCGGCGGTTGCCGTGACGGAACGACCAGGTCCACTCGACGATGGCGCTGTCGCCGTCGACGCCCATCCGCTGGACGTCGACCTTGAGGTTGCGGTGACCCTTGAGGAGGTCGTTGAGGTAGGCCCGGATGGCCTCGCGGCCCTCGTGGGGGGGGTTGGCGGGCTCGTAGTAGACGGCGTCGGGGGCGTACGCGGCGGCCGCCCAGTCGGGGTCGCCGACCTCCAGGGCCTCGCGGAGCTGCTCGAAGTAGTTGGCCGGACCGACCGGGCTGGTGTCGACCTCGGGTACCTCGGGATGGACGGCGATGCCGTGTTCCTCGCCGGTGGGGCCGCCGTGGGGGGCGAGCCGGGCCCGCTGGTCCACGGCCACGTTGCGGTACCAGATGATGGTCGCCCCGAGGAACAGGGCCAGCCCGAGCCCGATGCCCCAGGGGCCGAGGGCGGCGATCTGCTTGCGGAGGATGAACCCGCCGAGCAGGAAGGT
>JASLBL010000404.1 GCA_030146615.1 Actinomycetes bacterium | reverse complement strand
GTAGTCCTCGGTGATCACCTGGCGCATGCCGTCGTAGCCGAACGACTTGGAGCAGAGCAGCCCGAGGGTGATCTCGATCCGGCGGGCGTACTTGTTGACCCGCCGGGCCTGGAGGGTGCCGTTGATCGAGGCCTGGCAGCTCATGCCGACCAGGGCCAGGCGCTTGAGCCCGCGCCGCTCGGCCTCGGCCATGGCCAGCGGGTTGGCGGCGTAGGTGTAGCGGGACCCGGCGGCCTCGAGGACCTCGTCGCGGGTGGTGGCCAGGAACGGCTCGCCGTCCCAGCGCCGGACCGACGACAGCCGCGAGGTCAGGGCGCCCTCGATCCGGCCCGTGTCCAGCCCCCACAGCAGCAGGGCCGAGACCAGCCCGCCGTCCTGGCCGGCCTCCAGCACCGCCGGGTCGCTGGCCCGGGCCAGGAACACCCCGCGGCGGATCCCGGTGATCTCGTCGGGCTGCCGGGCCCGCCCGAACAGGGCCTGGTCGCACTCGACCTCCCAGTCCCGGAAGCGCGGGCAGGCCCTGGTGCAGATGTCGCAGCCGCGCTGGCCGTGGACGCAGTCGTCGGCCGCGGTCGACAGCTCGACGTTGAAGGGGTGGTAGGTCTCGGTGTGGTCGTACTCCAGCACGTCCCTTGGGCAGGCCATCACACAGGCCGCGCATCCGGTGCACAGGTTGGTCGCGACCACCTCGTGGAACAGCTCCCGCCACTGGGTCCTGTCCGCGCTCGACCTTGCCATCGTGCCTCCGGTCCCGGTCCGTGCCGCCATGTCCAGGCTAGTGGTAATCGAGCAACTGCGTGGTGAGCGTCCACATCAGACATCGGTTGGGTTAAGTCAGCTTGAAGCGGGTTGCGGTGCTCGGTGTACCTAACGGAACTGGGGACACGAACACATGTTCGCATCGAGGTGATTGCAGGATAGACTGTGGCTCATGCGGCACACGACGTTCCGGTTCGCGCTTGCTCCAACACCTGAGCAGGCAAGGACTCTTGCCCGACACTGCGGGGCGTCGCGTTTCGCCTTCAATCAATGCCTTCAGCTCGTCACCGATGCGCTTGCCGGACAGAAGGCGGACCCGTCGGTGAGGGTGCCCTGGTCAAGCTTTGACTTGATCAACGCATTCAACCGCTGGAAGGCCAGCGAGGGTGCCGGCCGCGTCTTCGCGGTTGCTCCAGACGGGACGACGACCAAGCAGGTGACCGGGCTCTCCTGGCGAAAGGAGGTTTCCTCCCAGGTCTTTGAGGAGGCTGCGGTCGACCTGAGCCGAGGCCTCGCTCGATACGCCGAGCGGGGCGACCGCGGGGTCGGTTTTCCGAAACGCAAGCGCAAAGGATGCAGCCAGGACAGCTTCCGTGTCCGCAACAAGAGGGCTCCAGATGGCCGTCCCAGGATCCGCGTCGGCGAGGTTCATCCCCGGTCGGTTACGCTGCCGAAGATCGGGACGGTTCGGGTGCATGACGACACCAGGCGGCTGCGGAGGATGCTTCGTCCGGTCAAGCAACTCGACCCGCGCACCGGTGAGGCTATCGTCGGACCGCGTGCCAGCGTCCTTTCCGCAACTGTTAAGCGGCGAGCTGACCGGTGGTATCTGTGCCTGAATGTCAAGGCCGCGGGCTACCATCCTTGCCGGCGCCATCAGCACCGATCACAGGACGGGGGGCGAAGGTTCGTCGGGATCGACCGCGGCCTTGCCGCCTTCGCTGTTGTTGCTGGCGCTGATGGCGTCGAGATCTGCCGCTTCACCGCACCGAGACCGCTGACTCGCCGGCTTGGCCGGCTACGGCAGCGCTCCCGCGCACTGTCACGCGCCCAGCGGGGTTCCCGAAACCGGGTGGAAGCCGCTCGCCTACTGGCCCGAGAGCACCATCGCATTGCCGACATCCGCCGAAGCTTTCTGCATGAGATCTCGAGTCAGCTTGCCAAGACCCACAGCGGGTTGGCCGTCGAGGATCTTCCTGTAGGCAATTTGCTTCGCAACAAGCGCCTTGCCCGGGCCATCACCGATGCCGCCTGGACCGAGTTCTCGCGCCAGCTTCGATACAAGACGGCCTGGCTCGGGGGCGAGCTGGTGGTCTGCGACCGCTGGTTCCCCTCCACCAAGACCTGCTCTGCTTGTGGCAGGGCCGTACATCAGATGGCGTTGGGGACGCGGACCTTTCGTTGCGGTGTCTGTGGGCTGGTCATGGACCGGGACCGCAACGCCGCCGCCAATCTCGCCGCCTGGGCCGAGGCAGCAACCAGTGAGGTCAAGCAGACCCCGGACCGCCAAGCAGGCGGCCGGGTAACCAATGCCCCAGGAGAGGTAGGCGCTGGCCATTGCGTAGGCGGTGGTGAAACCGGCCTCGATGAGTGGGGAACCGACGCTCCAGCACCTGTTGGGGTCAAGGACACCCGAGAAGGGTGGCGTCCGATCACCTCGAAGAGGTCGTTCGACGCGCTGTAGTGACAATGCGTCCGGTTCACCCATCGGATCGGCGGCCGGGTAACGTGAGGACGTGAAGGTTTCTCGCCCAAGCCTCGGCCAGCGTCCGGCGGCGGTGCGGTCGACCCTGATCGCGGTCGGGGTCGCCCTGGCTGCCTCGGCGCTGGGCAGCGCCTTGTTCACCGTCGCCCTGGACGACTCGGTCGGGTCGGGGCTGGTCACCTTCGCCATCTTCGGCGGCCTGGCCGCCCTCAGCGCCGGGGTGCTGGCCTGGGAGCTGGCCTCGCTGCGGGTCTGCCCGCGCTGCGGCTTCGAGAACTCGGCCATGGCGGCCTGCGCCGGCTGCGGCTACGACGTCCGTGAACGGCCCCGCTTCGCCTGCAGTGAGGGCCACCGGGTCGCGTTCGAGCCGGGCATGTGTGACTGCGGCCGCCGCCTGTTGGCCCTGCGCCCGGTGCCGGTGGCCCGGCATGCCATGCGCGCCGCCTGGCTCGCCCTCGGGTTCTTCCTGCTGGTGCTGGTCGTGGCCCTGCTGGGGTCGGGTCTCGGCACCTGAGGCCAGCAGCGGGGCCAGGATCGGGGCTAGGGGGTCGTGCCCTTGCCGCCGCCGGCGCCGGGGCCCCGCCGGGCCAGGTCGCCGGAGACGACCCGCCTGGCGACCGCGCGGTCGCCCGACTTCTCGCCGGCCACGAAGGCGTCCTCGCCGACCTTCAGCTCGGCGGTCGGGGCGGGCTCGTTGCGGAACCCGTAGCGGGTGTCGCCGTCGATCCCGAAGCTGGTCTCGACCCCATCCGAGCTCTTGACGGTGATGGCGTCCTTGGACAGCGCGGTGACCTCGCCCCGGGCCATGACGATGGTCTTGGTGCCGTCCTGGGTCTGCACGGTGACCTCCCCGTGCAGCACCCGCCGGCCCAGCGCATGGCCCCAACCGCCCCCGCGGCCCAGTATCCCGGCCCGCTCCCGGTCCCGGTCCTTGTCCGCCGCCGGTGCCCGGGTCGTGGTCGTGGTGCTGTCCTGTGCGGCCAGGGCGGTCCCACCGGCCGACACCAGCAGCACCCCGGCCACCGCCCACCCGAGCCAGCCGGTTCGCCTGCCAAGTCCTCGCATTCTGCACCTCGTCGCATCGTCGCCTGTTGGTGATGGACCTACAGCCTGACCTGCCTTCGTTGAGGGCCGTGCTGGCGCAGGTTCGAGGCGGGTAAGGCTTCTACGGTCGTCAGTTCGCCGCCGTCCGTCCTACCTCTACCCGGTCCAGCATGGCGGCATCGGCGAGCAACGGGTTTCGGGGACGACTTCGTCACCTTCCATCGGCTGGGTCTGCTAGTGGTCGGCCGACCCAAGCGGTCGGAGAGGGGATCCCAGCCGACCAGACTGGACGCTTGATGCGCCATCCATAGCGCCCGACCGTGGAATCAAGACCAGAAGGCGACGGGCACGAGTGCCCGCGACCGGATCCGCCGCTCTCGACCTACGGGCCATCCGTGTATCGCTAGCCAGCTGCCGACCTCGTGTCGGCTACCAGACGAGGTGGAAGCGGGTAGGTGTAGGAGGCAACTGGGCGGCCGATGCGCCATGGGTCATCGACCCCTTGGACTCGCAAGTTGGTCGGCTGGTCACGGCCGGCCGTATCTGTGCAACTCAGGATGGGTGTAGCTGGCCAGGGTCGTCCGCTGTGGATCCATGTTGTTGTGCGCGTTGGCGGTCACCTTGGCGGTCAGGCGTAGGGGTATTGGGTCCGGGTGATGGACCGGCGATCCAGATGTGTCGCGCCTCGAGTCCGACCGGTCATGTCGCGGTCTCTTGATGTCGGCCGCTTAGATGTAACGGTCCCTTTGTCTGGGGCGCTTTGTTGTTCTGGGGCCGCATGGTCTGCCGCCGGCCTGATGTCCCGATGCCTAGTTCTGTTCCGTTCTGCCGGGCTAGCGTCGAGGGAAGGGTGGAGTCGAGCTTGAGGACGCCCAAGGTGGTGGTGATGATGCCGGCCTACAACGCCGCCCGCACGCTGGTCCGCACCTACCGCGACATCCCCCGGGGTGGTCGACCACGTGATCCTGGTCGACGACGTCCCCACCGACAACCTCGGCGACGCCTTCCAGCGCTACCGTTCCTTCTTCGAACGCTCCTAGCAACTTGACGCCTGCAGAGGGGATGTAACGCCGGTTCGGTCGGCGGCGCTTCTCGGCCAGAACGTCGGTGCTGTCGGGATGCTGCGGGATCAGCTGCCGGCACGAGCAAGCAAGGCCGATGAGGTGCCAGCCGACTCCCTGCTTTCGCCAAGCCACCCGGACGCTCCGGCGCCTCCCGGCGCTGGAGGGCGGCGCCTGGGCGCGACCGACAGCAGGGTTCTGCTTGGCGGGATGATCGTGCTGTTTGTTGGCAGCTTTGTCTGGCTGACCTGGCTCACCCACGCCAGGTTCGGCACCTTCGGCTTCGACCTCGGCATCTTCGATCAGGGTGTCTGGCTGCTGTCCCGCTTCCAGGACCCCTTCGTGACCATCCGAGGGCTTCCCCTGTTCGGCGATCACGCCTCCTACATCCTGGTGCTGGTCGCCCCGCTGTACTGGATCTGGGCCGACCCGCGGCTGCTGCTGCTCCTGCAGGTCGTCTTCCTGGCCATCCCGGCCGTCAGCCTGTATCTGATTGGGACGCGGCGGCTGGGCAGCCCCCTTGCTGGTCTGGCCGTCGCTGCCGCCTATCTGGCCTACCCGGCGCTGCAGTGGGCCGCGATCTGGAGCTTCCATCCCGAGACCTTGGCGGCCGGGTTCCTGGGCCTGGCTGCCCTGGCAGCGGATCGCCAGCGCTGGCGGCCGATGGCCATGTGGCTGGGGCTGGCGCTGTTGTGCAAGGAGGACGTGGGGCTGGTCGTGGCCGGGTTCGGGGCGCTGCTGTGGACCACCGGCCACCCTCGGGTCGGCCGCCGCACCCTGGCGGCGGGGCTGGGCTTTTTCCTGCTGACCGTGCTCGTGCTCATCCCGCTGACCAATGGGCGTCCCAGCCCCCATCTGGAGCTCAACTACGGCATCACCGGGTCGGCGGGTCCGACGATCCTGCTGGAGACGGTTCCGACCCTTGCCGAGAACATCTGGAGGAACGTCGCCGACGGCAAAGGCGACACCTACCTGCTGCTCATCTTCGCGCCCTTGCTGGGGTTGCCGCTGCTGGATCCGAGATGGCTGCTGCCGGTCATGCCGCCGATCCTGCTGAATCTGGCCGCCATCCACGGCTACCAGCAGGAGATCCGCTACCAGTACCTGGCCACCGCAGCCCCCTTCCTGGCCCTGGCGGCCATCGCCGGTCTGCGGGCCGTGGCCCGCCGCCGTGTGGTCCTGGCCAGCCTGCTGGTCGCCCTGGTGGCCGTGGCCGGCTTCATCGACCATCGAGTGGGGCCGGCGCCATGGTCCAAGGACTTCCCCCGCCCGGCCGAGGATGGGCCGCTCAATCAGGCCCGCCGTCAGGCGCTGGGCTTCATCGACCCTGCCGCGCCCGTCAGCGCCCACTACAACCTGATCCCCCACCTCGCTCACCGCCCCCATATCTATGAGTTCCCCAACCCGTTCCAGGCTCCCAACTGGGGCTTTCCCGGTGACCGGCACCAGCCGGCGGAGATGGAGCGCATCCGCTATGTGGTGGTCGAACGTCCCCTCCTCGGCGAGGCCGACGCGGCCCTGTTGGACCAGCTCCGCGGTCAACCTCAATGGCGCACCGTGGTGGACCGGCAAGGCGTCATCGTGCTCGAACGCAAACCGCCGTGAGTACCTCCATCCCCAGATGCCATAGCCGCATCGACCTTCATGGGTCGCGACCACAGCCCTCAGCCGAGCATGCCTTGGGGTTCGGTGGGTGGGTGGCTCCGGATCAGAGGGTCCAGGCCGAGGGGTGCCTGGTACATGAATGGGGCAGCTTCGGCTCACATCGACCCCAGACCCGAAGTGGAGCGCAACCTGCCACTGTGGGGCTCCAGCGTTATCTGCCGGGGATGCAAGATCGGTCGGATAACGAAGAGGCAGGTGTAACGCAACAGCTGGCGCCGACGCTTTCCTGGTCGGGAAACGCCTTACCGTTGTGTCGTTGCCCGGCGCTGCCGGTCGTCTCCTGAGGAGGTCCCCACCATCTAGCAGTAGCGGCCTTCTGCTGCCCTTCCCCCGCCTTCCCCCCTTGAGGTCGCTGCACCCAAACGCTCCACAGCTTCGAAGTGCCCGGTCAGCAGCCGCCATGGCCAGATCGGCAGCATGTGGCCTGTGCTGTTCGCCTCCTTCCCGAGGGCGGAGAAGGCGGCTGCCTTGTTTGTCTTGTACGCGGCGCGCGATCAGAAGGTCGTGCGGAGAGCAGAAGGTAGGGATCGATGGCCAAGCATGTGAAGAAGATGCGGAGCCGAACGCCAGCCTGGCTGATCATGGTTGCCTTGATGGTCGTGGCTGGGGTTAGCGTCGGGCAGCTTGCGTCCGCCACCACCTCGGGGGGCACGGGCGGGACGACCACGACCACGGACAAGGCCACCACCACTACCGGGGCGACCACCACCACGGTGGCGTCCACGACCACGGTCAAGCCAACCACCACCACGGTGGCGCCCACGACCACGGTGGCGCCCACGACCACGGTGGCGCCCACGACCACGCTGGCGCCCACGACCACGCTGGCGCCCACCACCACGGTCAAGCCGACCACCACCACCCAGGCGGGTGGCCCTCTGCCCTTCACCGGTGCTGGTTCCCTGCCGATGCTGTTTGGGGCCCTCGCCCTGCTGGGGCTTGGTGCGGCCAGCCTGCTCGCAACCCGTCGACGTCGGCGCGCCTAGCCGAGGCAGGATTGCGCGCGTGACGGCAGGACCCGCAAGGGCGGTGTTCCCCCGGCCGCCCTTGCGGG
The DNA here is from genome assembly GCA_030146615.1 of Actinomycetes bacterium. Taxonomy (GTDB): domain Bacteria; phylum Actinomycetota; class CALGFH01; order CALGFH01; family CALGFH01; genus CALGFH01. The sequence goes on along the minus strand of JASLBL010000404.1, from coordinate 5,921 downwards.
TCCCTGACCACCCGACAACGCCGGGCAAGGGTGAGGAGTCCAACGTGAGCGCCGTGACGACCTCCAGGAACCGCCGATTGGACCAGTTGGCCAACCTGCGGCCGACCGGCGACACCGCCGAGGCCGGCCGGTCGCCCGTGCCCACCGCACGACCGGCGCTCACGGTGATCCTGCCCTGCTACAACGAGGCCGAACGCCTCCCCGGGACGCTGCAGGCCCTGCTCGCCCACCTGTCAGCGGCCCCCGGCGAGGTCGAGGTGCTGGTGATAGATGACGGCTCGACCGATGCCACCGTCAGGGTGGCTGAGGCCATGGCCGCGGCCGACCGGCGCCTGCGGGTGCTGGCGTACCGTCCCAACCGCGGCAAGGGGTTCGCGGTGCGGACCGGGATGCTGGCCGCCAGGGGCGAGCTGGTGGTGTTCACCGATGCCGACGGCTCCTACCGGCCCGGCGACCTTGACCGAATCGTGGCCGCGCTTGACCAGGCCCCGGTGGCGATCGGCAGCCGCGCCAGCGACGCCAGCGGACCCGTTGCTCGGCGGGCGGCCAGCCGGGTCTTCAACCTGGCCATCCGCGGCGCGCTTGGGCTGCCGTTCGCTGACACCCAGAGCGGGCTCAAAGGGTTCCGGCGAGCAGCGGCCCAGGCGATCTTCAGCCAGGCCAAGGTGGACGGCTTTGCCTTCGATGTCGAGGTGCTGTGGTTGGCCCGCCAGCTCCGCCTGGAGGTGGCCGAGATCGGCGTCCAGGCGATGGAGCGGCAAGGCAGCAAGGTCCAGATGGCGGCCGATGCCTTGGAGATGCTGGGCGAGGTCTGGACGGTCCGGCGGACCCGGACAACCCGCGCCAACAGCGCGCTGGGACCTGCCCCAATGCCCTCCCCGGAGGCCGCGGTCAGCGCTGCCGATCCGCCGCTTGGGGCGGTGACCACCCCAGCCGGCGCGCCGCCCGCTCTTCAGGCTAGCTGACAACTGCGATGGCGAAAGGGGGATCTGGGAGCGTGAAGCGTCCGACAGCGCTGGTCCTGGCGGGGGTGGCCGTCGCCGCGGTCCTGGCGTTCGGTCGGCCTCCTGCTGTGGCGGCAGCCACTGACCGGCTTCCCGACCTGGGGATGGCCCGGCTGCGTGATCTCAGCGTCGATACCACCACCCGTCCCGGGCGTCGGCTGCTGCGGTTCACCACCATCATCGTCAACATCGGGGTGGGCCCGTTTGAGACCATCGGCCGCCGCTCGAGCACCGGCACGACCCAGATGACGGTCGCCCAGCGCATCCGCACCAGCGCCGGTATCTCCCGTGAGGTCAGCACCCCGGCGGTGATGTTCTGGGCCGGTGACGGGCACGCGCACTGGCACGTGCGCGATGTGGAGGCCTACCGGCTGATCCGTCTGGACAACGGCCGCCGGGTCGGGACCGGCGCCAAGCACGGGTTCTGCTACTTCGACAACACCGCCTACCGGCTCGGGTTGCCGGGCGCGCCCAGCGCCCCGGTCTACGGCGGCTGCGGCCGGGCAGGGGACCTGCGGGTCACCACCGGGCTGTCGGTCGGCTGGGGTGACACTTACCCGGCAGGAATCGCCTTCCAGTGGATCGACATCACCGGGCTCAGGTCAGGCCGCTACCGGTTGCGCGCCATCGCCGATCCGGCCAACTGGTTTGTCGAGACGAACAATGCCAACAACAGCACCTGGGTCGACCTCAAGCTGACCGGCTCCGGTGTCAGGGTGGTGTCCTACGGGCCGGCCGCCTGACGACCTCCTGACCTGGTATCAACGCTAGCTTGGCGTCCAGGGATCCGGTCGATTGACGCGACGGCTTCGCTGCCCGCTGGCTGGTCATGGGAGGCTCGGTCTCGTAAGCTGCTCGGCCGGTCCCCGCCCACCGCATTCGCCCTGCTCAGGACGTATATAGCCGTCCAGCGCTATCCACTGTGGACCCCTGTTGTCGTACGGGTTGGCGGTCAACTTGGCGGTCAGCCGTGGGGACGCTGAACTGGCAAACGCGGACATGGTCTGGCAGGCAACCATGCGTCCCGGGGCGGCGGGTTGGGTGGCGGGCAGCGACCGCCCATCGCACCCAGGTGCGTCAGCATGAGCATATGCAGGTGACCCGGTCGCCGCCCATGGGCAAGCGGTGTCATCCGGTGCTGGGTGACTGCTCAGGTCATGGTCGGTTGCGTAGTTGTCGTGTCGTCACGGAGGGTTCGTCGTGCTCTGCAGCAGGTGGGCCGTTGGCCGCGGAGCACTGACTACGTAGCAGGTGCGCTGAAACGACCCAATCGGACTATAGCGGGCAGTTGGGCCGGTCTGCATGATCGTGCTGTTGGTCCTGCACGCAGCAGGGCGACCGCCAGCATCGTGGCTGTCCCCCCTTCCTCCTTCGTGGTCGGACGAACACCCGGTCCACTCCGAGCCCGGTTCAGCCTTCCGGGTCCGCCGCACGAAAGGGGATCCGCCGTGGCAGCCCAACGCAGCGGCAAGGCCGCACCTGATCTTCCCCGCTATCTCCATACCGCTGAGGTGGCCGACATCCTGCACGTGTCACCCAAGACCGTGGCCCGCTGGGCCAAGGAGGGCAGGCTGCCGTTTCTGAAGACCCTTGGTGGGCACCGCCGCTATCCGGCGGCGGAGATCCGCCAGCTGGCCGAGGAGCTCTCGGTACGGCCGACGGCTTGAGCGATCAGGTCCTCCGGCTATCTAGTGATATCGGGTTTCCTACCTTCGAGGGGTTCAGAAGGCCGGGCAAACGGCGTGGGCGAGTGCAGAACTTGCCCATGAGCTCGGCCCCGCCATTCGTCTTGGACCGGCAGCAGGGCAGCGATGGCTGCGACCACTCCTCTCACCCGGTACAGCAGAGTTGCCTGCCCATGGAGGATTCGCGTGCCAGAAGGCGTCAGGGACCAGGGTGTCGGCGGTGAGGGCCAGGGCCGCGGATCATGCCGTCACTAGGGGCAAGCAGGAGGAGCTGGCCAAAGGACGGAGACGTACCGTACCGCGCCGGTACGACGAAAGCCGTAGAAGACCTGCTGTGATGGTGGGAGGTTGCGGCCGGCAGCGGGCCATAGCGTTCACCTGCTGTTCGCGCCCAGCAATGAAGAGTTGGCCCTCTGCAATGAACACCAAGGCATCGCTGGCATCCGGCCAGGAGCCGGTCGTCGTCACGGGGATCCCGCGGTCCGGCACGAGTTGGGTTGGGAAGATGCTCCAAGCCAGCGGCGAGCTGACCTATATCAACGAACCGCTCAACCCCGCGCATCCCCCTGGGCGTTCGCCCGGGGTCTTGCGCGCCACCGTGAGCTCTGCCTATGAGTACATCACCCCAGCCAACGAGGACGGGTGGCTGGAGCCGTTCCGTGACACCTTCCGGCTCCGCTACCACCTCGGCGCCGAACTGCGGCGTAACCGCTCGCCCTATGACCTGGCCAGGACGGCCAAGTACGCCACCAGCTTTCTGGCCGGACGGCTGCGGGGCAGGCGGCCGCTGCTGGATGATCCCTATGCGATGCTGGCTTCCGAGTGGCTCGCCCGACGGCTCGGGTGCCGGGTAGTCGTGCTGGTACGGGACCCGGCAGCCATCGTCAACAGCTGGAAGCGGCTGGGCTGGACGACCGACCTCGGCGAGCTACGCAACCAGCCCCTGCTGATGCGCGACTGGCTGGAGCCGTTCCGAGGCGAGATAGCATCGGCGGCGGCGTCCGAGGACCCGGCCGGCCGGGTGGGTCTGCTGTGGCGGCTCCTTTACCTGGTGGTGGCCGAGTACGAGCAACGCTGCCCGCAACTGCGAGTCGTCCGCTACGAGGACCTGGCCGGCGACCCGCTGGTCGCCTTCGCCGGCCTGTACGCAACCCTCGGCCTCCGCTTCGGCGAGCGGGCCCGGCGGGCGATCCTGCGCTCAACCACGGGGAACCTGGGGGGACGGGCACATCGGTGGTCGCTGGTGAGGGGCGGCCTGTCCCAAACGGCCTACCGGCCGCTGGACAGCCGGGCCAACCTGGTCGCCTGGCGGGATACGCTCTCCACCCAGGAAGTCACGCGGGTACGCGCGCTGACCAAGAGCGTGGCCGCCCGCTGGTACAGCTCGGAGGAACCCAACCGGACAGTCCGGGAACCGGCTGGACGATGAAGGTCCGGATCCTGTGCACGCTCGGCCCATCGTCGCTTCAGCCGGACATCATCAGGCGGCTTGATGCGCGGGGTGTTGACCTGTTCCGCATCAATCTCTCCCACACGCCGCTGGACGCCCTCGAACCCACCATCGAGCTGGTGCGCGAGTGTTCGTCGACTCCGATCTGCCTAGACACCGAGGGTGCGCAGGTCCGCTGCGGCGTCATGGCCCCGGGCGTGACGGTCACGCCAGGCCGGACAGTCCTGCTGACCGCAGCCGAGCGGGTCGGCAGCGACGAGGCGCTGAGCCTCTATCCGGGCTTCGTTTTGGGTGCTCTGCAGCCCGGCAGCACTCTCAGCGTCGACTTTGACGGTGCGAAGTTGCAGGTGACCGCGGCCTGCCCGGCCGGGGCGACCGCGGTGGTGCTGGAGGGCGGCCGCATCCGGTCCAACAAGGCGGTCACCGTCGACCCGTCACCGGTCCTGCCGACCTTAACCGACAAGGACCGTCGGGCGATCGAGGTTGCCCGGGGCCTTGGCATCGGGCATTTCGCGCTGTCGTTTGCCAGCCGGGCCGAGGACGTGGCCCTGCTGCGCAGTCTCGTCCCGCCGGGCGCCGTGGTGATCGCCAAGATCGAGAGCCGGGCCGGCGTCCGCAACATGGACGGCATCATCAGCGCCTCGGAGGCCGTGCTGATCGACCGGGGAGACCTGTCCCGCGAGGTGCCGATCGAACACGTCCCCTTCTACCAGAAGGTGATCCTCCGCCGGGCCAACCGCTGGAACCGTCCCGCCTATGTGGCCACCAACCTGCTGGAGTCGATGGTGACCAATCGCCAGCCGACCGTGGCCGAGGCCGACGACATCGTCAACACCCTGCTGGACGGCGTCCATGGGCTGGTCCTGGCTGCTGAGACGGCAGTCGGCGTCGATCCCGTGGGCGCGGTCGACATGGTGCTGCGGGTCGTCGCCGCGTTCGAGCGGTGGAGCGTCGCTTCCTGCTCGACCACGACAGCCACCCGGCCGCCAGTATCGTCCCCGCCTCCACCTAGGACCAGAGTTCGTTTCCCGGATGCCAGCGCGGGTTGCACCACACCAGTGCGCATGCCGCAGCATGACGCGCTCCCCGGCCGTGCATGAAGGAGGACGGCCATGGGGCACGGCGGCCGAGGGTCGATGTCGTGAGTCATCCTGAGCCGACATCCATCTGGCGGTAGCCGGCGCAGATGGCGCGGCCGGATCGCCTGCCATCGTCGATCTTGACGAATGCGCCGATCCTCAAGAACACGTCGGCGTCCTTCCGGTGGCCGCGCGGCCGTTCGTGGTGAGGACGGCCGACCGCTCTAACGCGAGCTCCAATCGCGCTGGATGGCTGCGGTGATCCACACCTGCGATACCAGTGGGACAGCGCCAGGGGCCGCCGAGCGCCGTGCCGGCAGAATCGGCAGAGTACGCAGAAATACGGTAGATACGGCATGAGGCCGCAAGGACGTGCCTTTACGCTACCGGGGCCGAGAGTCCAATCCGCTTGGCTTGCTCATTGGAGCAGCACGATCGCCTGCGGAGGGCCAGGCACGGCTGGTGGAACTCGTGTGCTGGCATTACCGCCAGATGGCAGCAGGAGGAGGAAGACATGCTGGTCCTGGGCAGGAAGCGCCCACTCCGTGGGCTACTACTGGTTGCCCTGGGCCTCGCGCTCGCGGCCTCGCCGTTGGCCGCCGCCGCGTCGCCGGCCTTGGGCGTGGTGGTTAGCACCAACCCGGCCAACTTCACGCCGAATGTGGCCAGCGGCGCGGTGTACAAGTTCGTCCAGGTCGGCGGG
>JASLBL010000387.1 GCA_030146615.1 Actinomycetes bacterium | reverse complement strand
GGGGTGCCAAGGCCAAGGGGCTCGCCGCAGGCCACCACCTCCAGAGATCCCAGGACCCGGAAATCCACCGCCCCTCCTGACGCCGGCTCGACCTTACCGCGCAACCCCAGCCTCCGCCTCCAGGATGTCCTTGAGCCTGGCCAGGTCGGTCCGGAAGTTGCGGCGGACGATCCTGGCCGTCAACGGTGCTGTCAACCGGCCCAGGACCCCGCCGGGAAGGCGTTCGGGCTCGTACACGACGGTCGCGCGGCAGCCGGTGCCCGCCGGCTCGGCGATACAGGCCGTGCGGATCTCCATCGGCCCCGCCACCGAGCGGTGGGCGATCCGTCTGCCGGGCTCGTACTCGGTCACCTCGTCCAGGAACTCGCGCCGGCCCATGGCGTTCATCACCATCCGTCCGCGGCGGCCCACTCCCATCGGTGCGGCCGGGTCCAGCCACTCCGACTCGGTCACCGACGCCATCCACACCGGGTCGTTGCTCCGGACCGACAAGAACCCGAACACCGCCTCGGGTGGGCGGTCGATGAAGATGCTTTCCTCGACTCGCATGGTTACGCCTCCTTGATCGGGTCACAGCCGCCAGGTTGCCGGCGCCCGATCGCAACCTGATCGCAGACACCCCCATCTGCCGTCGATCGGGCTGCGATCGACGGCGCTCACGATCTCGCCGACGGCGCCAGTCGAGTGATGGGAGACGCTATGAGCAAGGATTCGTATCTGCTGGCCAGGAAGGCCGGGGAACTGGAGCGGCTGCAGCGAGGGTCCCGAATGCTGGAGCCCGCCGGCCGGCGCCTGCTCGGTGAGATCGGCGACGGTCAGGGAGCCCGGGTCCTGGACGTCGGCTGCGGCGCACTGGGCTGGCTGGGGCTGCTCAGCGAATGGGTCGGCCCTGACGGGCAGGTCGTCGGGACCGACATCCAAGACGAGATGCTGGCCGCCGCCCAACAGTTCGTGACCGCGGAGGGTCTTGGCAACGTGACGCTGGTCCACGACGACCTGTTCGCCAGCCAGCTGGAACCCGCCTCGTTCGACCTGGTGCATGCCAGGGCGCTGATCTTCCCGCTGGGGCGCGGGCCAGAGCAGATGACGACCCACCTGCGGCTGGTGCGTCCCGGCGGGACCGTGGTCCTGGAAGAGGTGGACACCGCCTCCTTGCACCACCTTCCGGCCGCGCCGGCCTTCGACCAGCTGAAGCCACTGGTGATCGAGGCGTTCCGCAGGGCCGGTGGCGACCCCGACGCCGCGGCCACGCAGGTGCAGCTGTTCCGCAGCTCCGGCATCGAGCCGAACGTCCGGGCCGAGATCCAGGCACTGCCTCCGGGCCACCCCGCCCTGCAGGAGCCGCTCCAGTTCCTCACGGCGCTGGACGGGCTGCTGCGGTCGCTGGTCGACCCCGACGAGCTGGAGCGGCTCCGCGAAGAGGCAGAGCGCGAACTCCAGGACCCGGGCCGCTGGGGGCTCGACTTCACCCTCGTCCAGTGCTGGGGCCAGCGTCGCACCTAGCCACGGTTCCGCCGGTCCGCCAGGACCACTGGTCAGGTCGAGGAACGTGCCCGGTGTTCGCCGCCATGACCCCACAGGATGACCGCACGGCCTGTCAGGCCTCAACGTCGCAGCGGTCGCCGTCAGCTCTGGTGGAACATCCGCATCTTGTCTGGGTCAAAGCGCAGCCACAGCTCCCGGTTCGGGTGGGCCGGGAAGTCGGCCGGCGCGGTGATCTTGATCGGCTGCTCGCCGATGTCGGCGGTGATCAGCAGGTGCGAGCCGAGCGGCTCGACGACCCGGGTGCGGGCCTGCAGGGCGTCGGGGAACGGCTCGAGCTCGGCCCGGATGTTCTCGGCCCGGATGCCCACCAGCACCTCGCCGCCCTGCTCGCCGTCGGGCGCGTCGGCCACTTCCAGGATGTGGTCCGCGACGGTCACCGTCGAGCGTCCGCCGTTGCGGTGCACCCGTCCGGTCAGGAAGTTCATCGGGGGGTTGCCGATGAACGCGCCGACGAACCGGCTGGCTGGTTCGCCGTACACCCTGCCGGGGGTGTCGCACTGGATGATGCGGCCCTTGTTCATCACCGCGATGCGGTTGCCGAGGCTGAGCGCCTCCACCTGGTCGTGGGTGACGTAGATGGTGGTGGTCTTGAGCTCGGCGACCAGCTGCTTGAGCTGGGCCCGGAACGTGAGCCGCAGGAGCGCGTCCAGATTGGACAATGGCTCGTCCATCAGCAGCACGGCGGGCTCCATGACGATGGCCCGGGCGACCGCGACCCGCTGGCGCTGGCCGCCGGACAGCTGCGCCGGGTAGCGGCCCAGCAGGTCGCCGAGCTCGACCAGGGTTGCGGCCCGCTCGACCCGCTCCTGCACCTTGGCCCGGTCGACCTTGCGCATGCGCAGGCCGAAGGCGATGTTGTCGAGCACGGTCAGATGCGGAAAGACGGCGTAGCTCTGGAACACCATCGCCAGGTCGCGCTTGCGAGGTGGCAGGTCGGTCACGTCGGTGTCGCCGATGCGGACGCGGCCGCCGTTCGGGTACTCAAGGCCGGCCAACAGGCGCAGCAACGTCGTCTTGCCACAGCCGCTCGGGCCGAGCAGCACCATGAACTCGCCATCGGCAATGTGGAGCTCGACGTCGTCGACGGCGACGGTCTTGTCGAAGACCTTGCTGACGCCTTCCAGGCGGATCTCGGCCACGGCCTAGCACTCCTCTTCTAGCGAGCCACGCGGCCCCACAGGCCGAGCAGGTAACGGCGAATGACGAAGATCACCACCAGCGACGGCGCCAGCATGAACCACGCCGCCGCGAAGCGGAACGGCAACGGGGAGGTGTTCAGCGCGGCCAGCACCAGCGCGGGCAGGGTGCGCTGCCGCAGGGTGAGGATCACGGCCGCGAACACCTCGTTCCACGACAGCACGAAGGTGAAGATGGCCGCGGCGGCCAGCCCCGGCAGGGCGAGCGGCAGCACGACCTTGACGAACGCCCCAAGGGGTGTGCAGCCGAGCGTCCGGGCGGCCTCCTCCAGGTCTCGCGGGACCGACACGAAGATGCTGGAGGTGATGAGGATCGTGAATGGCAGCGCAAGCCCGGTGTGCATCAGGGCGACGCTGTAGGTGGTGTCGTAGATGCCCCAGGTGATGAATGTGACCGCCAGCGGGATGGACAGGATCACGATCGGGAACGCGCGGGTGGACAGGATCAGCAGGCGGTAGGCGCTCTTGCCGCGGAACGCGAAGCGGGCCAGCGCGTAGCCGGCCGGGGCGCCGAGCAGGGTCGACAGCACCAGGGTCAGCGCGGCCACCACGACCGAGCGCCACAGCGCCGCCGTCACGCCGGTGGAGTCGGCGAAGAACCGGACCGTCTCCGCCGACACCGTCCCGGGGATGAACGGCTTGGGGAAGTCGTAGCTGACCTCCCGCGGGGTGAAGGCGGTGACGGTGATGAAGTAGATCGGGACCAGCACGAACAGCGAGAGCAGGACCGCCACGGCGTAGGTGAGCGCCCGGACGCGGCGTCGGCGCCGCGCCGCCGGGCCGCGGTCGGGCCGGTCGGTGGGTCGTGCCGGGGCAGCCTCGGGCCCGGGCTCGGCCTGGGCCTGCTCGACGGCGCTCATCGACGCGCCCCTCTCATGCCGGTCTGTCCTCCTCGGTCGGCAGGAGCAGCAGGAACAAGATCGTCGACACGACCGACAGGATCAGGATCAGCGAGGCGTAGGCGGCGGCCACGCGGGCATCGCGCAGGTTCTGGTACCAGCGGTAGGCCTCGCCCGCGAGGACATTGGTGGCGCTGCCGGCGAGGGCGATCACGGTGGCGAACACCTGGAAGGCGAGGATCGTGCGCAGGATCAGCGCGACCCGGATGCTTGGCTTGAGCAGCGGCAGGATCACGTGGCGCACGCGCTGCCAGGCGGTCGCCCCGAACACGTCGGCTGCCTCCAGGTAGTCCCTCGGGATCCCCTGCAGCCCGGCGACCAGGATGATCATGACGATCGAGGTGGCCCGCCACGCCTCGGCGACGACGATGGTCAGGAGCAGCAGGGTTGGCCGTTGGTAGTCGAGGAAGATGAACGGCCGGTCGAGGATGCCGACCTGGGTGAGCAGGCTGTTCAGCCAGCCCTGCTCGGTGAAGATCGAGAACCACACGATGCCGGCGGCCAGCTCGCTGACCCCCAGTGGCAGGGCGAAGACGTACAGCCACAGGTCGGTGCCCTTCAGGCGGGCGTTGACGACCAGGGCCATGCCCATCGCCACCACGAACTGGATGGGGACGATGATGACCACCAGCAGCAGGGTGGTGGTCAGGGCCTTGGCGAAGCGCTCGTCGCCGAGCATGCGCCGGATGGGCTCCAGGCTGTAGCCGCCCTCATCGCCCTGGAACGCGAGCCCGAACGCGTTGACCATCGGCAGGGCGAAGAAGACGGCGAGGTAGACCAGGCTCGGCGCGAGCAGGGCGTACGGCGCCCAGCCGAGGCGGCGCCGGGGCGCCACACTGGCCGCAGTGGTGGTGGTGGCCACCTCCGGCCCCGCTCAGCCGACCTGGCAGGTGCCGGAGCTCTCCGGGTCCGGCCGCCAGCACGGCGCCTTCACCGAGTCGAGCACCGCCTGCAGCTCCTTGGCCTTGCCGGCCAGCACCTGCCTCGGGTCCCGGCGCTTCAGCACGATCCCGTCGAAGGTGGTGCGGAACACATCGTTGTAGGCGTTGGACTTGTCCCGCAGGCCGACCGGCAGCAGCGAGGTGACCTTGGCCTGGCTGGTGCTCTGGGCCGCGATCGCGTCGGCCTCGGCCCTGATGCCGGGTTGGAGGTCCTCGGGGAGCTGCTGCTGTGCGGTCGGAGGGAAGAAGCCGAGCTCGCGGGCGACCGTGGCGGTCTGCTTCGGGTCGGTGAGGTAGCGGATCAGGTCCTTGGCACCGTCCATGTCCGGTGCGGTCTTCGGGATCGCCAGGCCCGTGAGCACCGGGATGAACCCCAGGCCCTTGGGGCCGGTCGGGGCCGGGAAGGCGACGAAGCCGTCGGGGGAGGCCTTGAGCGCCTCGATGAGCCGGGCCTGGTGGTCCCAGGCCACCCACACCTCGCCCGCCTGCAGCGGCTCCTGCATGAACGCGTACCCGGTCGACTGGGGATTGGCCAGCGCCCAGGCACCGCGCATCCACTCCCACATGGCCTCCGCCTCGGAACTGGCGAACTTGGTGTTGAGCGCGCCGGTGAAGCTCGGGTAGGTGTAGCCCTGGAAGAACCGGTTGAGCAGACCCATCTCGCCAGCTGGGAAGCCGAGCCGCCGGGAGCCCTCCTGCTGCCGGATCCGCTGCCCCCAGGCGGTGAGCTGCTCATAGGTGAGCGCGTTCACGTCGGCGCCGTCCGGCAACAGGTCGACGGCCTCCTTACGGGCGACCATCAGGTAGCTCGCCTGCGCCCACGGGATGTAGGCCGGCACCTCGCCTCCGACCTTGGCCAGCTCCAGGTAGTCCGGGTGGAAGCCGCGGCCCGCCAGCTCCTGGGTGAGGTCGCTCAGGTCGGTGAGCAGCTCGTCGGCGGCGAGGCCGGCCAGGTCCCCGTGCTGCCCGCCGATCACCGCGACGCTGCCCTTGCCGGCCTGGGCCTCGGCCCGGATGCGGTCCTCGAACGGGCCCTGCTCCTCGCCGAGGAACTCGACCTGGCGCCCGAACTCCGCCAGGACGGCCGACCGCATCTTCTCGCCCTCCGCCACCGGCGCGAACTGGGTCGAGATCATCACCAGGGAGCCCTGGCTCTGCTCCTCGGTCGCCTCCCTGGCACTGGGCGCGCAGCCGGTGAGGCCCAGCACGGTCGTGCCGGCGGCGAGCTGCAGCGCCTGCCGGCGGGTGAGCGATACGGACGCCAACTCGTGGGGCCGCCTGCCGTCCATGGTCAGGCCTCCTCTCCCGGAGGGCCGCTGGGAGGACCGGGAGCCCGCGCGGTCACCCTGCAATGTGGTTCTATTCTTTCGTGGCGTGGTTGCCCCAAACGTCGAGCTTCCCGGTCGGCGGCGGGCCGGCGGATGAGGGGCTGCGGCTCCTGGACCCCACTCGGCCCTACAAGCCGCTGGACGTCGGCGAGGCCGGCGTGAGCGCCAGCGTCGACGCCTATGGCCGCCTGGTCGCGGTGAGCCAGGGCCACCCGGAGCACGGGACCGTGACGCTGCACGCCCACCCCCCGCTCCCACCGTCGTGGCGCCACGATCAGGCGGCGGTCCGCCGCTGGCGCCGCCGGCTGTCGGCACGGAACGCGGCGGCCTTTGGGCTCCGGCCGGCCGCCGGGGCGGGCCCGGGCGCCGGGACGGCCACACGCGTCGCCCCGGCCTGGCTGGCGGAGGACGCGCTCCCCGTCACCGGCCTGCCCGGCGTCGCACGCCCGGCCCTGGCCACCGTCGTCCCCCACCCCGACGACATCGACGGCGTGTCCGGGGTGGTGCAGGTCCTCCTGCCCGGCCGGCCGCCTGCGCCGCTTGCCTGGCGCGGCACGGTGTGTCTCGCCCGCGCCGCCTATGCACAGCTCACCGAGGGCGGGCCGCTGCCCGAGCTGCCAAGGCGGCTGTCGGCCCGCTCGACCGGCTCGGAGGTGGTGCTGGCCGACCAGGCCCTCGGCTGGGCGGTGGCGCTCGCTGGCGACCTGGCGCCGGCGGCCCGGGTGACCCTTCGAGCCGGCCGTGCCGCGGTCAGCGCGCCGCTCTCCCCCGGCGGCCGGCTGGTGGCGCTCGGGTTGGGACCTGACCCGGCACGGGCGCGGGCCGCGGCGCGGCGGCTGGCGCTGCTCGACCCGGACGCGGCGTTGGAGGGCGCCCGGGCACGCTGGCGCGACCGCTGGGCCGGCTGGCCCCGGCGGCTCGGCCCGCTGGACCCGCTGGCCCGCCGCGGGGTCGCCTACGTGCTTGCCTGCTGCGCCATCCCGGTCGGCGGTGCGACCTGCCTGGTCACCGACCACCGCATCCTGCCCCTGGCCTGGACCCGCGATGGCTACTTCGCGGCCAGGGCGCTGCTTGCCTGGACCACGGCGACCCGGAACCGGGAGCCGGCCCGGCTGGTCCGTCGGCACCTGGCCTGGCTGTTCGAGGTCGCCGACCGGCCAGAGGGGTGGTGGGCGCGCTCCCACCTGGTGGGCGGCCAGCGCAAGGACCAGGCCTTCCAGCTCGACCAGCAGCTCTACCCCCTACTGGAGCTGGCCGACTACGTCGAGCTGACCGCGGAGTGGCCGCTCCTGGAACGCTACCGTGGGGCCGTGGAGCGGGCGCTCCGGGCGATCGAGGGCCGCAAGGCCACTGGTGCGGCCCTGTACGCGACCGAGGAGACCCCTGCCGACGACCCACTCCCGTTTCCGTACCAGACCGCCTGCCAGCTGCTCGCCTGGTACACGTTGATGCGGCTCGACCGCCTCGGCGTCGGCAGCGGCAGGCTCGGCCGGCTGGCCCGGTCGATCCGTGACGCGGTCCGCCGTCACCAGGTCCTGGCCGACAGCGCTCCAACCCGCTATGCCTACGCCACCGACCTGGCCGGCGGGAAGCTCGACTACCACGATGCCAACGACCTGCCCATGGCCCTCGCCCCCGCATGGGGGTTCTGCAAGCCCGACGACCCCGTGTGGCGCGCCACCATGGGGTTCGCCTTCCATCCAGCCAACCCCGGCTTCGCCCCGGGCCCGCACGGCGGGCTCGGCTCGCTCCACACCCCAGGGTCCTGGCCGCTCGGGCACATCCAGAACTGGCTGGTTGGCCAGGCCACCGGCCAGGCGGACGCGGCAGCGGCGGCCCAGCAGGCACTGCGGGCGGTCGCGCTCTGGGACGGAGCGCTCCCCGAAGCCAGCGACCCACGTTCGGGACGCACGCGCTCCCGGCCGTGGTTCGCCTGGCCAGGCGCGGCCGTCAGCGCCGTGCTCCTCGACGGCCTTGGTACCACCGTCCCTCCCTCACCCCCTGGTGCTGCTGCCCAGTCGTGAACTCGGAGAGCACCCGCACCACCTAGCCGAGCGGCTGGAATGCCTGCTCGAACCGGCGGGACAGGCTCTGGGAGGCGTCCCACTGGCCGGCCGGTACGATGAACTCGACGTTGTAGCCCCAGGTCCTGCCCTTGACGTTGATGTGGCTGACGTGGACCCGGCGGCCGTCCCTGACCGCCTCGTACTCGAACACCACCGCGCCCTTGCGGCCGGCGTAGGTCTGGTTCTCCTCGTAGCGGACCTCGCGGAAGCCGGCGAAGTTCCGCCGGGCCCAGGCCCGGTAGTCCCGAGAGGCCTGGGGCAGCGGAGCGGACGGGTTCTGGGAACGGACGGTGAGCAGCCGCCGGGCTCCGTCCCGTTCCTCGACCACGGTGGCGTTGTAGCGCTGCCTGGTCCGGGCCCGGAACCCGGGCGGCACGCCGACACGGTTGCTGCCGGCCCGGTTGGTGAAGGCGCTCCATCCGGCCGGGAGGCCGCTCCCTGGGGTGGCGGTGGTAGGGGTCGTGGGCGCTCGGGTCGTGGCCGGCTCCTTCGTGGTCGAAGGGGCCGGTTGGGTGGTCCCTGTGACGCCCGGGCCGCTCCTGGTTGCTGCCGGTGCCCGCTCCTCGCCTGGATCAACCACAGCGCGTTCCCCGGTTGTGGCCGGTGCTGCCCGGTCCCGGGTGCGATCGGGCTGGAACGCGTCGGTCAGCCACGCGGTCAACACCCCGCCGACCAGCAGCAGGGCAACCATGCCCAGCAACCGCCGCCCGACCCGGCGGGGCACCGCTGGGGCTGGCGGGAGAACGGGGCGGGATGGCCGCTGGGCGGGAGCTTGTGCCGCGGGAGGCGTCAACGCCGGCGCCTGGTCTGGCTCGGATGCTGGCACCTCCTCGGACCGCTGCGAGGGGCGAGCGCCCACCGTGCCAGGCGCTGAGGCTGGCGTTCCTGCGGGCTCGAACGTGGAGAAAGGGGGACCGGCGCGGATCGGTCTTCGGCTCGGGCGGAGCTCGGTGGGTGGAGCAGCGGGCGTCACCACCTGAAGCCAGCTCAGCCAGCCCCGGACCTTGGGGCCGGAGGGGCGGGATCCCGGGTCCTTGGCCAGCAGGGCGGTGATGAGGGGGGCCAGGGGGCCGGCCCGGCGGGGTTCCCGGGGCGGGTCGTTGACCACCGCGGCCAGGGTCGCGATCGAGGTGCCACGGTCAAACGG
>JASLBL010000363.1 GCA_030146615.1 Actinomycetes bacterium | reverse complement strand
TCGTCGGCCAGGGCCACCAGGTCCTCGTTGGCGACCGACTTGACCTCCTCCAGCTCCCGCTGCCGCTCGGCCTCCCGGGCTCGCCGGCGCCGCCTGGCCCCCAAGATCAGCGCGCCTCCGCCGACCAGGAGCACGGTGAGGACGGCCACGGTGGCGATGCCGCCTCCGCCCCCGCCGTCCCCGCTGGTCTGGGCGGCGGGTTCGCCCCTGGCGGCCGCCCCAACTTGGTCGACCCACTGGAGCACTGCCGCCTGGGGGTCATTGACATGGTCGTCGACGGCTTGGTCGGCCAGGGCCTGGGCCTGGCCGTCGGGGAGGGCGTCGCCGTAGTTGGCCGCCGCGAACTGGTCGCCGCTGATCACCATGTACGTGCCGTTGCGCCGCAGCTCGTTGGCGATCGCCTTGCCCAGCTCGGTCACGCTGCCGCCGAACTCGTCGCGGTCCGCCGCCGGCAGGATCGCCACGTAGATCGGGGTGCCGGCCTCGCGAATGCGGTCCCGGACCAAGTCGGTGGAGATGTCAGCCTCGGCGGCCTGGTCCCGGTAGACCGGGCTCTGCTTGAGCCCGGCCGCTACCTCGGCCGGCGACGCCAGCGCGGGCCCGACGAGCAAACCAAGCAGCGTGAGCGCCGCAACCGCTGGTACAGCCAGCCGGGTCGCGCGTCGCGCCCATCGGCGTTGTGGCCGGTTACCGTGCGCCGGCCGACTGGTCCTCATCGGGGTCCTCCTGGATGGTGATGGTGCCGCTGTCCGACTCCCGTTCTCCCGTGATAGCACCACCACTGTCGAGTACGCCCGTGTCGGCGTAGGAGACGGGCAGGTAGCCGTACCCGCCGCCGGAGCTGTTGTGCCCCCCCACGAACCCGTCGTCCAGCGCCTTGCCCAGCGGGAACCCGGCGACCAGGTCGGCCGCCGCCCCACCGAAATACCCCCCGAACCACGACTCGAAATGCGGCGGCGCCTCGTAGAAGGGCACCCGGCGCACCCCGGCCCGGACCCGGCGTGGCTGCGGCTGGGTCCCGGCCGCGATCTTTCGCATGCAGGCCTCGCAGGCCGGCACCGGCCGGGGCGGGCCGTGCGGCGGCTCCCAGCCGATGTCGTTGACCGAGGGCCCGTGGCGGGTGTCGAAGAAGCAGGGCGGCCGCCGCTTCGGCGGGTCGCGGCGCTCGAACAGGGCCCTGGCCGCGGCCATCGAGTAGCGGCCCGACTCGACCGCGCTGCTGACGGGGGCCAGGTCGGAGGGGGAGCGGGCCCGCTCGAACGCCTGCTCGGCTCGCTCCAGGAACTCGTACGCCCTGGTGTACTGGTTGACGGCCTGCGGGTTGCCGGCCTCCTCGGTCTCGATGTCGACGTTGAGGTTGCGCAGGTCGTCGGCGAGCGCGTTCAGGTCGTCCTGGGTGGCCGCCTTGACCTCGCCGAACTGGGTGCCGCTGAGGATGTTCCGCCGCTCCGAGCGGTTCTCTCTGAACAGCGCGAACAGGACGGAAAGGGCGACGATGCCGGCCACCCCCAGCAGCACCATCAGCAGGGTGTTGCCGTCGGTGTCCTCCTGCCCCGGGGGCGGCTCGGCGGGCGGGGCGGTGGCCGGCGGCGTCCCGGCGGCGTCCTCGACCCGGGAGATGAAGTCCATGGTGGCCGTGGCCAGCTGGGGGTGGCGGCGGAAGGCGACCCTGGCCCGGCCGGATGCCTGGCCCTGGGCCAGGGTGTTGCTGCCAGCCCCCTCCTCGCCGCCGGCCACCACCAGGTAGGTGCCGGGGCGGCCGACCGAGGCCGCGACCAGCCCGGCCAGCCGGTTGGCGTCGCCGCCGGCCTCGCCGAGCGCCTGACCGGGCAGGATGGCCACGAACACCGGCGTCCCGACCAGGGCCAGCCGGGCCCGGATCCGCTCCTGCTCGGGCAGCGAGAGGGTCGGCCGGGCCGACGGGTTCACGTACAGCGGGTCGTCGCGGAGGTTCCCGGCCGCCCGGTCGACCCACGGCCCCGCCCAGGCCGGCCCGGCCAGGCCGGCCAGCAGGCACAGGACCAGCCCGGCCAGGACCGGCAGGAGCCTGACCGGCCTGGACAGGACGGCGCGGCGCGCGCCTGTGAGCATTCGTAGCCACCTCGCGTCGGCGATCTCCGACCATTCTCCCGCTTCCGGCGATGGGGCGTAATGCCCCAAGCCGTCGACCCGGTCGCGCCGGGTTCGCGCCCGGCCGTGGTTGTCGCCATCATGGCGCGGTCAGGCGGGGTGATCGAGGTGGGTGGCGTGGACTGGCACCGTCTGGGGGACGACGACAGCGAGGCGGGCCGGCAGGCCGGCGTCGTCGACCTGCTCCGGCGCGTCCAGCGGGAGCTGGGCGGCGGCCCCCTCACCGGCACCCGGTTCCTGTACCACGCCCGCGACATGCTGGCCGCGACCCGCGAGATCGAGGCCGCCGTCCGCGGCGCCGACACCACCGTGTTCGTCGGCTTCCAGCGGGCCGAGAAGCTCGAACGCGAGGCCCGGACCTACCGCGACCTGGTCGCGGCCGGGGTCAGGGTGATCGCCTTCGGCACCGGGGAGCCGGAGCACCTGCCCGGCCTGGACTGGGTGCGGCTCCCCGAGGACCGGGCCGCCCTCCAGAACCAGTGGCTGCTGGTGGCCGAGCAGCCGGAGCCGATCGCGTTCGTCGGGTTCGAGACCTCCGACCCGGAGCGGTTCGGCCGGGCCGGGGTCGCCAACGGCTCGCGGACCTTCACCGGGTTCGTGACCGGTGACCGGCGGTTGGTCCGGGCCATCGCCGAGCATCTTGAGACGATCAGCCGAGCCTGACGAAACCACCGGCGCGCGTCGAGCGAAAGCAGAGGAAGGAATCGAGTGGAGCAGGGCGCCAGCTCGAACCTGGGGGCCCGACTCGCCGCCGGTGAGGAGGGGGCGATCAACGAGATCTACGCCGCCCTCGGCCCCATGGTGCTCGGCTACCTGCGCCGCTTCGTGGCCCGCGACGAGGCCGAGGACGTGCTGCAGCGTGTGTTCTACGAGGTCTGGCGGAACCGGGATCGCTACGATCCCACGCGCAGCCTCGAGGCGTGGGTCCTCGGGATCGCCCGCAAGCGGGCGATCGACCTGCTCCGCCGCAGGCATGCGATCGTTGTGCCGATCGAGGAGCTGCGCGACATCGCCGGGGACGACGGCCGCGAGCTGGCCGAACGCTATGCCCGGGCCAGCGAGGTGCGGGGCGCCCTCGAGCGCCTGCCGAGGGAGCAGCGCGAGGTCCTCACCCTCGCCTACTTCGGCGACCTCACCCAGACCGAGATCGCCCACCGGCTGGGGGTGCCGCTGGGCACGGTCAAGGCACGGACCTTCCGGGGCCTGCGCCGCCTGGCCGGCATCCTCGGCACGGTGGCCTGAGCCGTGACCGTGCAGCATCCCCAGGACGACCTGCCCGGCCTGCTCCTCGGCGGGCTGCCGGCCTCGGTCCTACGTGACCGCCCGCCGGTCGCCCTGACCGGCCCGGCGCGCTCGGACAGGACGGTCCTGCGCGGCACCTACGCCTGAGCGCCGGGGTCAGAGCCGGTCGAGCTTGGCGGCCAGGATGAAGTCGTTGTCGGTGAGGCCGCCGGCGGCGTGGGTGGTCAGGGTGACCGCGACCCGGCCCCAGCCGAGCTCGATGTCGGGGTGGTGGCCCTCGGCCTCGGCCAGCAGGGCCAGGCGGGCCACGAACCCGAAGGCGTCCCGGAAGTTGCGGAACTCCAGCTCCCGCCGCAGCCGCACGGTCCCGTCCCTGTCCCAGGACGGGTCCAGCTGGGCCTCGAGCTCGGCGGCCCGCTCCTCGGTGACCGTGGGCGTGCCCGGCTCGCAGGCCTCGCAGTGACGGCTGGCCAGCTGCTCGCTCATGGCGGGATCCTCCTCCGGCCCGTTGGTCCGGCACAAGCTGCCGATATCCGGTGGCGTGGTGTCGGGGACGGCTGGGACACTGGCCGGCATGAGCGACGTCCTCCGCGCCCGCGGCCTTGAGAAGACGTACCGCCGCGGCCGGGCCGTCGACGGCGTCGACCTGACCGTGCGCCGGGGCGAGCGGGTCGCCCTGCCCGGGCCCAACGGGGCCGGCAAGACCACCACCCTGCTGATGTGCCTTGGCGTGGTCGAGCCGGACGGCGGCACGGTCGAGATCGCCGGCCACCGGCTGCCCAGGGGCCGCAGCGCGGCCATGGCCCACGTCGGCTTCGCGGCCGGCTACCTGCCCCTGCCCGAGCGGCTGCGGGTCGGCGAGTACCTGCGCATGTTCGGCCAGCTGTACGGCCTGGCCGACCCGGAGGCCCAGGCGCTGCGGGGTCTTGAGCGCTTCGGCATCCCGCACCTGGTCAAGGCCATGGGGACCGAGCTCTCCTCGGGGCAGAAGACCCTGGTCGGCATCGTCAAGTCGACCATGCACGACCCCGAGCTGCTGGTCCTGGACGAGCCGACGGCCAGCCTCGACCCCGACGTGGCCATGCGGGTCCGGACCGGCCTGGCCGCCCTGTGCGAGGAGCGGGGCACGGCCCTGCTGGTCACCAGCCACAACATGGTCGAGGTGGAGCGGATCGCCGAGCGGGTCGTGTTCCTGTCCGGCGGCCGGGTGGTCGCCGACGGCCCGCCGCTGGAGGTCGCGGCCCGGTTCGGGCGCGACGACCTGGAGGAGGTCTTCCTCCACCTGGCCTCCACGCGCCAGGCCAGCGAGCACACCGAGGGGCTGCGGCCATGACCACCGAGCCGTTCGGGGCCGGGGCACGCGGGGTGGACCGCGTGTCGCGGGACCTGGCCCCGTGGCTGCGCATCCTGGCGATCGCCCGGCGGCACGCCTACGTGCTGTACCGCAGCCCGCACCGGCTGTTCGACGTGACCGTGTGGCCGATCGTGGACACGGTCCTGTTCGGCTCCCTCGGGGTGTTCTTCGCCCGCCAGGGCGGGCCCGACTCGGCCGCCCAGGCCGGGGTCGCCTACCTGCTGTCGGGGATCGTGCTCTGGCACGTCGTCTACCAGGCCCAGATCGCCGTCTCGACCGGCTTCATGGAGGAGACCTGGTCGCGCAACCTGCTCAGCCTGATGGTGACGCCACTCCGGGAGCTGGAGCTGGTCGCCGGGATCGCCCTGTTCGGGCTGGCCAAGCTGGTCATGGGCGTGGGCGTGGTCGCGCTGGCGGCGTTCGCCCTCTACGCCTTCGACGTCACCGCCCTCGGGCTCGGGCTGCTGCCGGTGATCGCCATCCTCCTCATGGGCGGGTGGGCGATCGCCCTGCTCGTGGTCGGCCTGATGCTGCGCTTCGGCAACGGGGCCGAGGCCCTGGCCTGGGGCATCATGTTCGTGGCGATGCCCCTTGGCGGGGTGTTCTACCCGATCGAGGCCCTGCCGGCCTTCCTCAGGCCGCTCTCGGCCCTGCTGCCGACGACCCACGCCTTCGCGGCCGGTCGCGAGCTGATCGACGGCGGCCCGATGCCCTGGGACGAGCTCGCCCTGGCCACCGTGGGGACGCTAGTCGCGACCGCGGCCGCGCTCGCCTTCGTCGCCTGGATGCTGCGGCTGTTCCGGCGCCGCGGGTACGTGACCCGGTACAGCTGAGCCCGTCCGGTCGGGTCAGCTGGCCGAGCGGCGGCCGAAGAGGCGGCGGAAGAAGCCGGCGATGGCCTGGAACAGGGCCGTCAGGCGGCCCTTGAGCACGGTGCCGACCAGGCTCCCGGCGTCGAGGGCCTCGGCCGCCCGGGGGGGCGGGGGCGGGACCGGGGTGCCGGGGGCGGCGCCGGGGGTGGTCGCCGGCGGCTGGCCGGTCCCGGGGGCGGGCTGAGACACGGTCCCGGTCGTGGCCGGAGCCGTGTCGGCGCCGGCGCCGGCGGTGGTCGTTCCGTCGCCCGCGGCAACTGGTTCCGACGGAGGGCCTGCATCAGCCGAGGCGGAGCTGGGGGCGCCGTCGCCCGCGGCCACGGGTTCCGACGGGGCCACCGACTCGGCTGACCCGGGGGTTGGGGCGCCGGTCGCCGTGGGGGACGGGGTGGACGCAGCATCCGGCGGCGCGGCGGCCTGGGGCGGGGCTGGCTCCGACTCGAGGGTGGCTCGGAGGCAGTCGGCGAACTGGCCGAAGAGGCGGGAGGCCACGTCGTTGATGGCGCCGCCGCGGCCGAAGGAGGCGACCTTGCCGGTGAGCTGGACGTCGCTGGTGACGTGGAGGCGGGTGCGGGTGGGGTCGACGGCTTCGAGGCGGGTCTCGACGCTGGCACGGGCGGTGCCGGCGCCCTTGGTGTCCCTGCCGCTGGCGGCGAGGCGGGCGCTGTGGTTGGCCTCGTCGACGCCCTCGATCACGACCTTGCCCTTGTAGGACATGCGCAGCGGGCCGAGCTTGACCGCGACCGTGCCCTCGTAGGTGTCGTCGTGCACCCCGGTGAGGGCGGCTCCCGGCATGCACGGCGCGACCCGGGGGATGTCGTTGACCAGGGCCCAGACCCGGTCCAGGGGGGCGTCGACCTCGACCGTGTTCTCGATCCTCATGGCTGCCTCCCAACGGCGTTCGTGTCATGCACAGGGCTGCGGTGAGCTGGCGGGATCAGGGCGGGCGTGAGGGCGTGGCGCGGGCGCCGTTGCTGCTGGTTGTGAGCATGCGGCTGACTCGTTCCAGGTCGGCCTCGACGTCGACGTCGGCGTCGCTGCCGAGGTCGCCGACCTCGACCCGGTGGACCTGGTCGGGGTGGGCGGCGAGCAGGTCGCGGGCGCCGGTGTCCCCGGTCAGGCGGAGCAGGTCGGGCAGGAGACGGCGGTCGAACAGCCGGGGGTGGCCGGGGCGGCCGCCGTAGGTGGCGGTGACCACCGGGCCGGCCCCGGCCCGCCAGGCCTCGACCACCCGCGTCACCGCGCCGGCCGGGACCAGCGGCTGGTCGCCGAGCAGGACCACCACCGCCGCCCAGTCGTCGCCGGCCTGGGCCAGGGTGCTGGCCAGGACGTGCCCCATCCCGGCGGCCCAGCCCTCGACGACCAGCGGCTCGGCCCGGCCCAGATCAACGTGCTCGAGCACCTCCCCGGCCGCCCCTCCGAGCGCGACCACCACGCGATCCACCGGGGGCCTGGGCTTGAGGCCCCCGGTCCCCCCGGCCACCGGAGCGGTGTCCAGGGCCGTCAGGACGTGGGCGAGCAGGGGCCGGCCGCCCAGCTCGGCCAGCTGCTTGGGGCGGCCCATCCGGGTGGACCCGCCGGCGGCGAGGACCACCCCGAGGACCGGGCTGGAGCTCCGCGAGCCGCCGCCTCCCATCTAGAGCTCCCCCCGCTCCCGGATCGAGTGCACGGGGGCGGTGCGCTCGGACAGGGGGCCGCCGCGGCGGCCGTGGCGGGCCGCGATCACCTCGGCCAGGATCGAGACGGCCGTCTCCTCGGGCGACTTGGCCCCGATGTCGAGGCCGATCGGGCCGGAGATGCGGGCGATGTCGTCCTCCCCGAACCCGGCCTCGCGCAGGCGCTCCAGGCGCTCGGCGTGGGCCCGGCGGCTGCCCATGGCCCCGATGTAGGCGGCCGGGCTGCGCAGCAGGGCGGTCAGGGTCGGGTCGTCGAAGCGGGGCTCGTGGGTGAGCACGGCCGCGTAGGTGGCGTCGTCGGGCGGGTTGGCGGCCAGGTACTCCTGGGGCCAGGCGACCACGACCTCGTCGGCGTCGGGGATCCGTTCCTTGGTGGCGAAGCGCTCGCGGGCGTCGATCACGCTGACCTTGAAGCCGGTGAGGTGGGCCAGCCGGGCCAGGGCGGCGGCGAAGTCGACCGCCCCGACGATCAGCAGCCGCGGCTGGGGCGCGAACACGTCGAAGAACAGCTCGCGGCCGTCGACCTCGCGAACCGCCGCCTCCTCGCCCGGCAGCAGCTCGCGGGCCAGCCGGGTGGCCGTCTCGTCCAGCGCCGGGTCGCCGAGGGAGCCCTCGGCCCCGTCCGGGGTGACCAGCAGCTTGGCCCCCAGCCCGGGCCCGGCCACGATGGTGACCAGCGCCCCCCGCCGGTCAGCCTTGACCAGCTCGCGGACCGGCTCCCAACCGAGGTCCCCCATCTCAGGAGGGAAGGGGCTCGACGAACACGTCGATGATCCCGCCGCAGGCCAGGCCGACGTCCCAGACCATCTCGTCGGTGATCCCGAAGGTGACCAGGCGGGCCGGCTCGCCGGCCAGCACCCGGCCGGCCTCCTCGAGCACCGCCCCCTCGACGCAGCCGCCGGAGACGCTGCCCACCCAGCGGCCGTCGTCGCTCACCGCCATCTTCGCCCCCGGCGGCCGCGGCGCCGACCCCTTGACCTTGGTCACGGTGGCCAGCGCAACCCGGTGGCCCTCGGCTCGCCACCCCTCGATCGCGTCGAGCACGTCGCGCATCAGCACCTCCATTGGTCGGACCGCCAAGCATAGCCTCCCTGGAAAACCTCCCATTTTCCAGGGATCTGGCCGATGCTATTGTGCAGCAGGTTCGACCATAGTCGGCTGAGCGTCGGCCCGATCGCGGCAGGTCAGAGCGAGGTTCCCTGGCTCCCCGATCCGGTCGAAGGGGACGGAGGTGGCCCTTGAGGCGCATCGCTCTTACCGTAAACGGCGTCCGGCGCGAGGCTGAGGTCGAGCCTCGCCTGCTGCTGGTCTACTTCCTTCGAGAGACGCTCGGGCTCACCGGCACCAACGTCGGCTGCGACACCTCGTCGTGCGGCGCCTGTACGGTGATGATGGACGGCCAGTCGGTCAAGTCCTGCACCGTGCTGGCCGTCCAGGCCGACGGCGCCGAGGTCACCACCATCGAGGGCCTGGCCAGCAACGGCCAGCTCCACCCCCTCCAGGAGTCCTTCCGCAAGCACCACGGCCTCCAGTGCGGCTTCTGCACCCCCGGCATGATCATGGCCGGCCTCGGGCTGATCGAGAGCGGCGCCGGCATGGGTGACGAGGAGGTCCGCCTCGGCCTGGAGGGCAACCTCTGCCGCTGCACCGGCTACCAGAACATCGTCAAGGCGATCCAGGAGGCCGCCGGCGAGATGCGCCAGGCCGCCCCTGGGGCCGCGCAGCCCGCCGCCGTTCAGGGAGGGTCCGAATGACACAGGTAGCCGAGCCGGGGGCCAAGCGCTGGATGGGCGGCGGCCTGCTGCGCAAGGAGGACCCGAAGCTGATCACCGGCCAGGGCCGCTACACCGACGACCTCGCCCTGCCGGGCATGCTGTGGCTGGCCTTCGCGCGCAGCCCGGTCGCCCACGCCAACATCGCCAGCATCGACACCAGCGCGGCCAAGGAGCTGCCCGGGGTGGTGGCGGTGTTCACCGGCGAGGAGCTGGCCTCCGAGTGGGGGGCGGCCATGCCCTGTGCCTGGCCAGTGACCAGCCGCACCTATCCCGGCGAGCCGACCGCGGACGCGCGCGTCCCCGACCACTGGCCGGTGGCCAGGGACCGCGTCCGGTACATGGGTGAGATCGTCGCCGTGGTCGTGGCCGACAGCCGTCAGCACGCCATGGACGCCACCGAGGCGGTCGAGGTCGACTACGACGAGCTGCCGGTGGTGACCGGCATCGAGGAGGCGCTGGCCGAGGGCGCCCCGGTCATCCACGAGCAGTTCGGCACCAACGAGCAGTACACCTGGGACCTGCGCAACGGCGATGTCGGCAAGGTCTTCGCCGAGGCCCCGGTGGTGGTCAAGGAGCGCTACTTCCACCCTCGGCTGATCGCCAACGCGATCGAGCCGCGCAGCGTGGTCGTCCAGCCGGTGCCGGCCCAGGGCGAGTTCACCGTCTGGACGGCGACCCAGATCCCGCACTTCGTGCGCGTGTTCCTGACCCTGATCCTCGGCATCCCCGAGACCAAGATCCGGGTCATCGCCCCCGAGGTCGGCGGCGGCTTCGGGTCCAAGCTGGAGGTCTACGCCGAGGAGTTCATCGCCGTCGCTCTCGCCCGCAAGCTCGGCCAGCCGATCAAGTGGACCGAGGCCCGCTCCGAGGGCTACCTGTCCACCGTCCAGGGTCGCGGGGTCATCCAGGACATGGAGGTGGCCGCCACCGAGGAGGGCAAGCTGCTGGGGGTGCGGGTCAAGCTCCGGGCCGACATGGGCGCCTACGCCTCCCTGTGCGGGCCCGGCATCCCCATCCTGGGCGCCTTCCACTACCACGGCGTCTACGACTGCGAGGCCTACAGCTTCAGCTGCACCTCGGTGTTCACCAACCGGACCCCGACCGACGCCTACCGCGGCGCCGGCCGGCCCGAGGCGACCTATGCGACCGAGCGGATCATGGACGCGCTCGCCCGCCGGGTCGGCAAGGACCCGGCCGAGATCCGGGCGATGAACTTCATCCCACCCTTCGACCAGCCCCGGATGACCGCCGGCACCCTCGAGTACGACTCCGGCAACTACGGGGCCGCCATGGCCAAGGCCAAGGAGCTGGTCGGCTACGACGAGCTGCGCCGCGAGCAGGAAGCCGGGGACGGCCGCCGCGACGGCAAGCTCCTCGGCGTCGGGATCTCCAGCTACATGGAGGTCTGCGGCTGGGCGCCGTCCCAGGTGCTGGGCCAGCTCCAGTACGCCGGTGGCGGCTGGGAGCGGGCCTCGATCCGCTGCAACCCCACCGGCAAGGTCACGGTCATCAGCGGGACCTCCCCGCACGGCCAGGGGCACAACACCACCTTCTCCCAGATCGTGGCCGACGCCCTCGGCGTGACCCCCGACGACGTCGAGGTGCTGCACGGCGACACCTCGGTGGCGACCTGGGGGCTCGACTCCTACGGCAGCCGCAGCCTCTCGGCCGGCGGCGTGGCCATCCACAAGGCGGCCGAGCGGGTGCGGGAGAAGGCCAGGGTCCTGGCCGCCCACGAGCTCGAGGTGGCCGAGGACGACCTCGAGTGGGTCGACGGCAAGTTCCAGGTGCGGGGCGCCCCCGACCGGGCCAAGACCGTCCCCGAGCTCGCCTTCTCCGCCTGGACGGCCCACAACATGCCCGAAGGGGTCGACCCGGTGCTTGAGGCCAGCGCGGTGTTCGACCCGCCCAACTGGACCTACCCGTCGGGGACCCACATCTGCGTGGTCGAGGTCGACCCGGAGACCGGCCTGACCCGGATCGACCGGTACGTGGCGGTGGACGACTGCGGCACCATCGTCAACCCCATGGTCGTGGACGGCCAGGTGATGGGCGGCATCGCCCAGGGCATCGCCGAGGCGCTGTACGAGGAGGCCGTCTACGACGAGAACGGCACCCTGCTCACCGGCAACATGTCCACCTACCGGATCCCGTCCGCGGCCGAGCTGCCCGGCTACACCCTGGACAAGACCGTGACCCCCTCCAGCACCAACCCCATGGGGGTCAAGGGCATCGGCGAGACCGGCACCATCGCCGCCCCGCCGGCCGTGCTCAACGCGGTCGCCGACGCGCTGCGCTTCGTCGGGGTCGACTTCATCGACAAGCCGGCCTCGGCCGAGAACGTCTGGCGGGTCGTCCAGGAGGCGCAGGGCCGGGCCCCGGCCGAGCGCAGGCCCGAGGGCGGCGGCACCGGCGCGGCCAGTATGACCCCCGAAGAGGAAGGAGGGGTGGCGTGATCCCGGCAGCGTTCGACTACGAGGTCGCCGAGTCCGCCGACCACGCCGTCAGCCTCCTCGGCGAGCACGGCGAGGACGCCAAGCTGCTCGCCGGCGGCCACTCGCTGCTGCCGCTGATGCGGGTGCGGCTGGCCGCCCCGTCGGTGCTGATCGACATCGGCCGCATCGGGGACCTGAACTACGTCCGCGACGGCGGCGACCACCTCGCCGTCGGCGCCCTGACCACCCACGAGGAGGCCCACTTCTCAGAGCTGCTCCAGCGCGAGTGCCCGATCATGGCGCATGTGGCCGGCGAGGTCGGGGACCCGCAGGTGCGCCACCGGGGGACCGTCGGCGGCTCGGCGGCCCACGCCGACCCGGCCTCCGACCTCCCGACCGCGCTCCTGGCCCTGGACGCCGACCTGGTCGTGCAGGGGCCGGGCGGGACCAGGACGGTGCCGGCGCGCGAGTTCTGGAAGGGCATCTTTGAGTCCGCCCTCGGCCCGCAGGACCTGCTCACCGAGATCCGGGTGCCCAAGCTGGCCGGCGCCGGCTGGAGCTACCAGAAGTTCCACCCCCGGGCCCAGGACTGGGCGATCGTCGGGGTGGCCGCGGTGGCCAGCAACGGCGACGTGCGGGTGGCCCTGACCAACATGGGGGAGACGCCGCTGCGGGCCAGCGCGGTCGAGCAGGCGCTGGCCTCGGGGTCGGACCCGGCGGCCGCGGCCGAGCAGGTGCTGGAGGGCACCAGCCCACCCAACGACGCCCTGGCCTCCTCGGAGTACCGTGAGCACCTGGCCAAGGTCCTGACCAGACGGGCGATCGAAGGGGCAAGGTCGAGCTGAACGGCGCACACACCGGCGAGGAGGGGAGGGCGCCCGGCGACGGGGCCCTCCCCTTCGCTTCCGTCGACGAGCTGGAGACGGCCCTGGCCGGCCACGCCTACCTGGCCGACCGGGGCCTGGCCACGGCCGTGTACCTGGCCCTGCACCTGGACAAGCCGCTGCTGCTGGAGGGCGAGGCCGGGGTCGGCAAGACCGAGGTCGCCAAGGTGCTGTCGGCCCT
>JASLBL010000318.1 GCA_030146615.1 Actinomycetes bacterium | reverse complement strand
TGGTCTGGTTCAGGCGAGTGGGCCGAGGGGAGGGGGGTCTTCCCAGCCCACTCGCCTGCCAGCCGGCGCCGCCGTGGCTCAGCCGGCCGCGTGCATCGAGATCTGCAGGTCGGTGCAGGTCGGGTTGCAGGCGTCGAAGGTGAGGATCTGCTGGTTGACCTGGCTGGGGTCCAGCTCGCCGTGGTCCCGTACCACCAGCACGCCGTTGGCCTCCAGCGGGTCGAGCAGGCCGGGGCCGCCATTGATCACCCCGGTGGTGTCAACCACCCGCAGGAAGCCGGCGAAGCTGGCGGTGCCGCTGGCGCCGACGACGTGGCCGGCGGCGTACTGCACCGACACCGTGCCGTCGGGGTTGAAGATCATCCACCAGATGGTCACGGCGTGCCCGGCCTCCAGGTCGCTGGTGGACAGCGTGAAGGCGATGCCGCTCTCGGTCCGGGTGAGGGTGGAGGTGCCGGCCACCGACCCGGCGAAGGTGGTGACCGGGCTAGTGGTCTGGGTGGCCGCCCCGGCGCGGCTGACCACGACGAGCGACAGCAGGCCGACCAGGGCAAGGGCGACAAGGATGCGTCGCTTCACGCTGCTCCCCCCGTAGTGTTGGGACCGGATACAAAGGCTGGATGCTCGACGAATCGGCTGCGCTGCGCAAATTCGGATGCCCTACGGTTTCCTTGATCTGTTCCATGGGTGCTATGCAGCGTGTTTGGCGAATTCAGCCAGCGATGACCCGCTGCGATCAGGAGCGAATTCAGCAGAACTGAGTAGGTTCTGCTGCTCGGGGTGGTCAGGCGCCTGCTGACCTTTCTTCTCGCACCGACCTTCGGACCGCCATGCCTGGCGGCGCACACCGGCGAGTTCTGCGATCGGCACCGGCGCGTGCTTTGGCGGGGCCGGGGTGACCGCGACGGACCGTATGCTTGGACAGAAGCGGGCAATTTGGTGGCCGGTTTCCTAAGTGTGTAGGTTCGGCCATTACCGACCGACCGATTGGAGGTGACCCGTGACCATCTCCGTTAACGAGCAGGTCGCCGGGCACAAGGTCACCATCAGGCCCGCCGCCCGAACCAGTCGCGGCCGACGTCGCGCCAGCTGCGAATGCGGCTGGGAGTCTGGGATCGGCAGTACCGAGCAGGTCATGCCCGACATCCGAACCCATCTGGACGCGGCCCTTGCAGCTACCCAGCCGCGAGTGGGACAGCCGACCAAGCCTGGCTCCAGGATCTTCCGGCCCTGACGCTGGCGTCACCTGGGCGCCGGTGGGTGGCGCAGCATTCCGGCGCTTGTGTCCCCGACATGTGGAGTGGCGGCGAAGGCCCGTCACCACGGGCTCATGACCCCCTCGGGGGGGAGCGGCCAGGCCGGTTGCTACCCGGCGCTGCCCAGGCGGTCTGAGCCAGTCGGGCGGTGCCGCTCATGGGCGATTGCCCGCACCGGTTGGGATAGAGCCGGATCAGGCTGAATCCGCTGAAACGGAATCCCAGGCGCGAGCGTTCAAGAAAGGGACAGCCCATCTCCAATCAAGCTAAGGTCGGCAGCCGCCGATGACTGAAGTCCCCATAACGTACAGTTCCGCAGAAGCATACCGAGTGAAGCAACGTTGTCGCATCTCGGTACAGACTCCTGGTCCCTCCTATTTTCCGCAGCCGCCTTAGGGAGAGTTATAGCGTTAACCGTCATTCATGGCGCTAAGTTGTCAGGTTTTGGGTACGGAGTTTGGCCTGGCGAGGCTCGGTAAGGCTCCGCACGCTAGAGAGGTACCGGGATGTCCGACTCGCCAGATGACCTGACCCGCTCGGAGCTCCGAGCCATCCGCGGCCATTACCGCCGGCGCGTCTGGACTGCCTTCCTGGTCCCCGCCTTGGTCGCGGCCGCGCTTGGCTGGCTGCTGCTCCAGGACCGAGACGCCGGGTCGAGTGAACCGTCCCAGGCGACACCACGGACCACCATCAGCGGCCCAATCACCAACGAGGTCGTGTCCAAAAACTGTGTGGCCGCCCTCCAAGAAGCAAGCACCATGCTGGACCGGGCCGCCCAGGCCCTCAAGGACTGGCGGCTGCATGCCAAGGCCCTGACCGACTACCGGGAAGGCAAGATCAGCCTGGCCGAGGCCCAACAACGCTGGGACAAGACGACCAAGGTGGGGCTGGCCGGCGCCGACCGCTTCGACAAACAAGCCGACGTCTACAAGAAGGCCGCCACCACCTGCAAGTAATGCCACCACAACCGTCAGGGGTCGGATCAGCCCGCACACCTCGACCTCTAGCAGTCCCGACTCGTTGTGACGACCTGATGTGTCGAGGGGGGCCGTTGCCAGATGCCCAACCAGATCGGCCCGCTTGCCCAGTTGTTTCGTGGCATGACCGATCTCATTGACCAGGACCACACCAGCCACACCCGGTATGAGGCCATCGCCAAGGCGGCAAGGGTCGCGGTGGCCAGCGCCACCGGTGAGGGTGTGGTCTCCGGGCGGCTGTGGGAGGTTGACGGCGCCGACCTGCTGGCAGCGGCGTACGCCTTTCACGCCGGGCTCCCCAGGCAAGCGGCCACGGCCGCCCACATCGAAGCCATGCAGGCGACCGCCTCGACCGGCGCGCAGGGTCAAGCCCCAGCCGGTGACTTGGTCCCGGCCGGCCTCCGCGAGATAGGCGATACCAACGGTGGGACCACCCTAGTTCCACCACCAAGCCCAGGCTTTCCACCCGTGGACCCGCAGCGCCTGCCCGGCCCTCGCCTCAACGACCTCAACCCAGCGGATGAGGCCAAGCTCTGGGGGCTAGTGTCCGATTTGCGTCGCGGTCAGGTCATCCCGCGCAGCCAACTCATCCGATTAACCAGCTGGCTCCCGACCGGCGTTGCCGCGCAGCTGCTCAGGCTGCTGGACAACGAGCCCGCGCTAGTGAGCACGCAGGCCGCTGGCATCCGCGACGCGATTGACTTTAACGACCCGAGCACGCCGGTCATGGCCATTATCACCCTGGGTTGGCTGGAAGCCGCCGAGCAAGTCCTCGCCGCCGGCAGCACAGCCCATGATCTGCAGGTCCTGCTGAGCGTGGCCGGCCGCCGAGGCCAGCCATCCTAGCCGTCCCGCCCAACACCTCATGATCTGCGGTCAACCTGCTCATCCCCATCCAACGCCACACCGCCTCGACTGGCCCCTCGGGGAGTGAAGCGGCCGCGCCGCCTCGGCGGCAATCTCAGCCGGCCTCGTTGCCACGCAGGATGGTACGACATGACGAAGCCGTGCGTATCCTGCCAGCGTCCCGACCCGACGGACTGACGGCCGGCCAGGGTTCGCGCGCCCTGAGTCAAGGCTTGTAGCCTGATTGGCGGCGTGGGCTGGTTGAGCCGGTAACGTTCGTCCCGAACGGGGTGAGGAGGAACCGCCATGAGCGTGGAGCGGCCCGAAGCCGGCGTGCCAGAGCAGCCGTCGGCGGACGGCTCGGAGCCACCCGAGCCGGAGGTGACGGCGCAGGCGGACGCCGAGCCGACCTTGCCTCAGCACACCGTCGAGCCGACCCGGACCAGCATGGTGTGGACGATGGTCGGCATTTGCGTGGTCCTCCTCTTCGCCATCCTCGTGTTCATCCTGCAGAACGGTCAGCGGGTGCGGGTGCGGTTCCTGATGGTGAACGCCACCCTCCCGCTTGGCGCGGCGTTGTTGTTCGCCGCCCTGCTGGGTGCGCTGCTGGTCCTGGTGGCCGGCGCGGCGCGGGTGCTGCAGCTGCGGGTAGTGGCCCGGCGCCATCGCCGCGCCGACCAGCTGCCCTAAGCGGTCAGATGCTCCGCCCCTCGCCGCCAGGCGACCGTGAGCATAAGACGGAATGCGCGGTGCTTCTTCCCTAATCCACGGGCTTCTCCGCACCAGGGCAGGTCGTGCACCCGTTGATCATCCCGACGATCCGACTGGGTCCTTCTGGAGCCGACGCCACCGACCACGCACTCACGGAAACAAGGCAGATCCAGGCTTGGCGTAGAGTGCCGGACGAAGCGCGCGTGGGAGGACAATCGTGGCCACCGACGAAGTGATCGAGCAGCGACTCGGGGAAGCTCCTGAGGACGAAGAGGTCAAGGAACGGCTCGAGCGCGAACACGGCGAGTTGCTCGAGGAGCTGCGCGCCCTCATCCCCGGCGCCCAGGTCCTGTTCGGCTTCCTCCTCGCCATCCGCTTCACCACCCCGTTCACCGACCTGAACGCGGTCCAGCGCTCCGTCTACTACGCCACACTCCTGAGCACGGCGGTCTCGCTCGTCCTGCTGCTCGCCCCCTCCGCCTACCACCGCCTGCGCTTCCGCGAAGGCGACAAGGACGCGATGATCCGCAAGGGCAACCGCGAAGCGATCGCCGGGACCGGCGCCATCGCCCTGGCCTTCACCGGCGTGCTGTACCTGATCACCGACCTAGTCTTCACCACCCAAGCCGCGATCGTGGTCGCGCTCGTCTTCTTCGCACTAACCGCGTGGCGCTGGTGGGCGATCGCGCTGTATCGCAAGGCTCGCGAGCAGGCAGCGGCCAAGCAGGGCTCAGCCGATGCGTAGTCCACGATATCGCGGCCCTGACACTCGCTTGTCACCTGCGCCACCTGCGGCTAGCACACCGCTTAAGCGCTTGTAGCACGCGACGGCGTGGAGTAGCGGTGGGTGGTGCCGTCGCGGCGTGCTGCCCGCGGGTCAAGGGCCCGCTGCAGGGTAGGGACGCAGCCCACACGACACGGTCGCACGGCCAGCAAGACGGTGCGCGGCATGGGTTGCGGGGCAGGCCGAGGCGGAGGCGTGGCCCAAGAGCCGTTGGTCGGTCTTCCTGGTCTGCGACTACACCTGCTCGTCGGCGGCCCGCTCCCTGGCGTCGTCCACGGCAAGGCCGGCGATCCGCTCACGCTGGGCCTCCTGGACAACCTCTTGGGCGAGGTCAGCCACCCTCCGCGAGGTTGTTTAGTTTCTTAGCGCTTGCGGTAGTCGGCGAAGCGTAGAAGGCAAGCATCGCCATGGCTGCCGTGGCGCATCCATGTTCCCGAGAGGAGCAGCGATGAACACCGGTCTGCTGATCGTCATCATCGTCGCCGTGGTCATCATCGCGTTGCTGGCTGTGGTCATCGCACGGCGCCGACGCTCGGGGGGGCTGCAGACGCGGTTCGGACCCGAGTACCCCCGCACCGTCGCCAGAGCGGGCGATCGACGCGCCGCGGAATCCCAGCTCGCAGAACGCGAGCAGCGGCACCGCCAGCTCGACATTGTCGAACTCGAGCCCGCCGCCCAAGCGCGCTACCTGGAGGCGTGGCGGGCGGCCCAGGGCAGGTTCGTCGACGACCCCGCCACGGCCATCCGCGAGGCTGACGCACTGGTCACCAAGGTACTGCGCGAACGGGGGTACCCGGTCGAGGACTTCGAGCAGCAGGCCGACGACATCTCGGTCGATCATCCCGACGTGGTGGAGAACTACCGTGCAGCTCAGGTGCTCGCATTGGCCAACGACCAGGGGCTGGCAAGCACCGAGGACCTGCGCCAGGCGTTCGTGCACTACCGGTCGCTGTTTGCGGAGCTGTTGGGCACCCAACAGGACGGTCACAGGGAGGAGGCCCAGTAATGGGCACGCGTCGCGAGGAACTCAGCACCGCCGATCTTGCCGGCCAGCCGCCAACCAGCGCCGAACGATTCGACGTCACCGAAGCAGAAGCCGACCTCGCCCGCGCCGACCGCACCGAAACAGCCGACCCCACCGACGCAGCCGACCGCACCGACGACGACGTTGCCCGTGACGACCTCGCTCCTGAAGACCGTGCCCGTGACGACGACGTTGCCCGTGACGACCTCGCTCCTGAAGACCGCGCTCCTGAAGATCTCGCTCGTGACGACCTCCCAGGTGAACCGACCTTGACCGGAGGCGGCTCACCAGACCTGGCCACCGACGTCGAACCGGGCGAAGAGCCGCAGCCGCTGCGGCAGGACTACGGGCGCCATGAGGCCACGGCGACAGGCACCGACCCTGACCTGGCATCCACCGCCGCGCCCGCAGCCGCCGATGCCGGCACCGCCGATACCGCCACCAAGGCCGGGCACCTGCTGGCAGCCGACGACGCTGAGGCCTTCCGGGCCCGCTGGACCGACGTTCAGCACGGCTTCGTCGACGCGCCACGTCAAGCAGTCGCGCAGGCCGACGGGCTCGTGGCCGAACTCATGCAGCACCTGGCCAAAACCTTTGCCGACGAGCGCGGCAAGCTGGAGGGCCAGTGGGACCAGGGAGACGACGTCTCCACCGAGGACCTGCGCACCGCCTTCCAGCGTTACCGTTTGTTCTTCGAGCGACTCCTCACCACCTGACCCGCTGAAAGACCG
>JASLBL010000260.1 GCA_030146615.1 Actinomycetes bacterium | reverse complement strand
TCCACCCCCGGCCGGCGACCCAGCTCAGCCAGCCACGGCCACAGCGAGTGGCGGCGGTCCAGCTCGTCGGACCTGTAGCTCCCGAGGATGAACACTCCGCCCGTGCGCAGCGTCTGGTGCAAGAACCCCACCAGCTTGCTTGTGGAGGGGTCGGCCCAGTGCAGATCCTCCAGCACCAGCAGCACCGGGCCGTGCTCGGACAGGCGCACCAACAGCGTGCGCACCGCATCGAACAGCTGCAGCTGCTCAAGGCCCTCGCCAAGGGAGGCGGCGGCGGTCGACTCGCCGGCCAGTTCGGGCAGCAGCCGACCAAGCCCGGGCAGGCCCTTGGCCGCCGCGGCCAGCAGCTGGTTGTTGTCGGCCTCGGCGGCGAACCCGCGCAGGGCAGCAACGACGGGCACATAGGGCAGGCCGACGTCGCCGACCTCCAAGCACCCACCGGCCAGCACCCGCGCCCCTCGCCGGCGGGCTTGGTCGGCCAGCTCGGCAAGCAGCCGGGTCTTGCCGACCCCGGCGTCGCCGGCCACCAGCACCATGGTTGACTGGCCTTGCTCGGCCCGCTCCAGGGCAGCCAGCAGTCGGGCGAGTTCCTCGCCCCGCCCGACGAACTTGTGCGAGCCGGCGACGGCCATGCCCGCAAGTATGAAGTCGGACGAACCGGAGGGGAATCCGCAGGTCACCAAGCCGGCAACCAGCCGCCGCTCCCCATCGGAGTCAACGGCGAGGACCCACCCGGCCCAGCGGTCTATCGTGTCAGCCTGATCAAGGACCGTAGCCATCCTTGGGCCTGATCGATCGGGCCGCGTCGGGAGAGCAGTTCACGGAACGCCAGGAGAGCACTTAACTTTGCCATCTACGGTCGAACGTGACCTGGGGAAACGCCGGTTAGCACAGCGGTAAGCCCGCGTTATCACCACGGTAAGCAAATGGTGTGATGGTGTCGTAAGCTCCTGGCATGGCCGATGAGGACACTCGATCATTGCCAGCTGCGGCGCAGGCAGCGCTGCGTAACCGGGCCGTCCGAGCGGTGCTGGCCGGCATGACCCAGGCCGAGGCCGCGCGGGTGTTCGGCGTCCACCACAATGCCGTCAACCGGTGGATCAAACGCTACCGGGAGGGTGGCTGGGCAGGGCTTGGCGAGCAGCGTCGCGGCCGCCGTCCAGGCGAGCAGGCGGCCCTGTCCCAGCACCAGCAGCAGGAGATTATGGCCTTGGTCCGGGAGACCACCCCGGACCAGCTCGGCCTGCCGGGGTTCCTGTGGACCCGCGATTCGGTGGCTGAGTTGATCGGCCAACGCTATGGCCGGTGGCTGGCGCGCACGACCGTTGGTGGCTATCTACGCGGCTGGGGGTTCAGCCCCCAGAAGCCGCAGCGGCGGGCCCTGGAGCAGAACCCGGCCGCGGTGGCGCGCTGGCTGGCCACCGAGTTCCCCGCGATCCGCGCCCGGGCCAAGCGGGAGGGCGGGGTGGTGCTGTGGCTGGATGAGATGGGGGTCCGCTCAGATGCGGCGGCGGGGCGGTCGTGGGCGCCGGTCGGTCAGACCCCGGTCATCAAGGGGACCGGCAAGCGGTTCCGGGTCAACATGATCAGCGCCATCTCCAACGCCGGGCTGCTGCGGTTCCGGCTGTTTGTCGGGTCGTTCAGCGGCCGGGTGTTCATCGCCTTCCTGGGTCGGCTGCTACGGGATTGCGGCGGGCGGAAGGTCCACCTGATCGTGGACGGCCATCCGGTGCACCGGGCCAAGCTGGTCAGCGCCTGGGTTGGGCGTCACGCCGACCGGATCGAGCTGCACTTTCTGCCCGGCTACAGCCCCGAGCTGAACCCGGTGGAGCTGCTGAACCACGATGTGAAGGCCAACGCCGCGGGCCGGCGGCGTCCCCGGTCGGCGGGTGAGCTTCGCGATGAGCTGCAGGGGTATCTGCGTCGTCGTCAGCGTCAGCCACAGGTCCTGGTCCGCTTCTTCGATCACCCAACGACGCGCTATGCCGCTGCCTAATGGATCACACCATTTGCTTACCGTGGTGATAAGCTACCTGGTCCGCAACCGCGGCCTGGTCCTCACCCGCGACCAGATCCTGGAGCGGGTCTGGGGCTACTCGTTCCCGGCCGACACCCGCACCGTCGACGTCCACATCCGCCAGCTCCGCTCCAAGCTCGGCGACCACGCCCCCATCCTCACCATCCGCGGCGTCGGCTACAAGGCCGACGACCGCGCCGGGGCCTCGCCGGGGGCGGGGTCGGAGGGCCCCCGCCCCTCCCACCCCGGGGCCGGGAGCGGCTGATGGGGTGGACCGGGAGGTCGCTGCGGGGGCGGCTGGTGCTGGCCTTCGTGGCCGTGGCCGTGCTGGCGGCGGTGCTGATCGGGGTCATCACCCTGTCGCTGATCCGGCTGGTCCCCGAGCGCAACCTCGAGCAGCAGCTCGCCGACCAGGCCCAGACGGTCAGCGACACCGTGGCCGGCCCCCGCCCGGCCCGGCAGCTGTGCGCCCTGGCCCGCGTCCTGCGGCGCGGCGAGACCGAGGTCTACCTCCTGAGCGCGGACGCCACCCCGAGCCGCCTGCCCGCCTGCCCCGCCCCCAACCGGCGCGGCCCCCTG
>JASLBL010000198.1 GCA_030146615.1 Actinomycetes bacterium | reverse complement strand
GCCTCCAGGAGCACGGCCAGCAGCGGGCTGGCCCCGTCCAGGTTGGCCCGCAGCGCGTCCGGCCCGGCGCCCGGGTCGAGGTCGAGCTTGGCCAGGCCGGCCACCGCCGCCGGGTCGCGGGTCGCCCCTGACCAGGCCCGGGCGGCCAGGGCCTGGTCGGGAGCGACCCGCGACCCGGCCGCCGTGGCCGGCCTGGCCAAGCTCGACCTCGACCCCGGCGCCGGGCCGGACGCGCTGCGGGCCAACCTGGACGGGGCCAGCCCGCTGCTGGCCGTGCTCCTGGAGGCGGTCTCGGGCCGCAAGCGGATCGTGTTCAGCTACCGGCCGCCGGGCCGGGAGGCGGCCGAGCGCCACCTCGACCCCTATGCCCTGGTGAACCGGCGCGGCACCTGGTACGTGGTCGGCCACGACGCCGACCGGGACGCCCAGCGCTCGTTCCGGGTGTCGCGGATCGCCTCCGACATCCGCAAGCTCCGCCCGACCAGCCGCGGGGCCGACTTCGAGGTCCCGGCCGGCTTCGACCCGGGCAAGCTCCTGCCCACCGCCGGCGAGCCCGAGGGGGCGCCGATGGCCCTGGTCCGGGCGGCCCGGGCCCCGGCCCGGCTGGCCGAGCTGCGCGGGGCCGTGCCCACCGGCCCGCCCCGGCCCGACGGCCTGGTCACCCTGCGCCTGCCCGTCGGCGACCGCGACGGCCTGCTCGGCTGGGCGATGGGCAACGGCGTCGAGATCGTCGAGCCGGCCGACCTCCGCGACGAGGCCCGCCGCCGGCTCGAGGCCCTCCACGCGGTGGTGCAGTCGTGAGCCCGGCCCGGACGCCCGACACCAGCGCCGCCGGCCGGCTCCAGCGGCTGCTGGCCCTCGTCCCCTGGGTCCTCGACCACCCGGGGGCGACCGTCGACGAGGTCTGCGAGCGCTTCGACATGACCCGCGAGACCCTGATCGCCGACCTGGAGCTGCTGTACGTCACCGGGGTGCCGCCGTACGGGCCCGGCGACCTGATGGAGGCCTGGGTCGACGGCGACAAGGTCCACATCGGCTTCGCCGACTGGTTCGCCCGCGCCCCCCGGCTCACCTGGCGGGAGGCGGCCGGGCTGTACCTGGCCGGCCGGGCCCTGGACGCCCTGCCCGAGGTGGCCGAGCAGGGGGCGCTGGCCCGGGCCCTGGCCAAGCTGGAGGCGGTCCTGCCCGCCGACCAGCTCGACCGGGTGCAGGAGCTGGCCGGCAAGGTCTCGGTCGACCTGGATGGCGACCCGGCCGAGACCAGCTCCCGCACCGAGCTGGCCCGGGCTGCGGCCAGCGGCCGCCGGGTCGAGATCGAGTACTGGTCGGCCTCCCGCGGCGAGCTGACCAAGCGCAAGGTCGACCCGTGGCTGGTGTTCAGCGCCTCGGGCCACTGGTACCTGTCCGGCTGGTGCCACAAGGCGGTCGGGGAGCGGCTGTTCCGGGTCGACCGGGTGGTGTCGGTGCGGCCGACCGACGAGCCGTTCGAGCGCCCGGCCGGCTTCGACCCGGCCGCCCACGGCGAGCTCGGCGGGGTCGAGCTGTTCGCCGGCGGCCTGGAGTGCGACCTCGACCTGGCCCCGGAGGCCGAGTGGGCGGCCGACTACTTCCCGATCCTCGGCTCCGAGCGCCGCCCCGACGGCCGCCTCCGGGTCCGCCTGGCCACCCACCAGCTCTCCTGGCTGGTCCGCCTTGTCCTGCGCCTGGCCCCCGCGGCCGAGCCGGTCTCGCCTCCCGAGCTGCGCCGCGCCGTCGCCGAGGCGACACGCAACGCGCTCGCCGCCTACTCCTCGTAGTCCGGCTCAAGGCCGCCGCCATCGGGGCCGATACCTGCGGCATGAGCCACGATTCCATGCCGCCAACCCGGATCCGCGCCACCTGCCCGGGGTGCGGGGAGGTCGAGCTGACCCCGCCCGACGTGGAGCTGCGGGTCTGCCGGGAAGAGGAGCACAGCTTCTACGCCTTCGTCTGCCCGGAGTGCTACCAGACCGTCACCAAGCCGGCCGACCGGCGGGTGGTGCGGCTGCTGACCTCCGGCGGGGTGCCGGCCCAGCCCTGGGATCCGCCCTCGGAGATCCTCGAGCCGCGCACCGGCCCCAGGCTGACCTGGGACGACCTGCTCGACCTGCACCTGGAGCTGGAGTCGCCCGACTGGTGGGCGCGGTTCCAGGCGGCGTGCCGCTGAGGCGCCCGACCCGGTAGGATCCGGCGGCCCGCTCCCGCAGCGCCCGGAGGTCGCCCTGCCGCTCTGGCTCGCCATCCTGCTCGGCGTGTTCTGGCTCGCCGTGCTGGTCACCGTCGCCTTCACCGTCTGGCGGATGGTGGCCAACCTCAAGACCCTGGCCGCCTCGGTCCAGTCCCTGAGCGAGCGCCTCACCCCCGAGCTGGACCGGCTCAGCGAGGCCAGCCAGCAGGCCGCCGACCACGCCGCCCGCCTGTCGGAGCGCAGCGCCCGAGCCGCCGGTCAGGACGGGTAGCGCCCGGCCGACCTGTCACGAGGGAGCAGCGATGTTGCGAGGGCTCACCAACGTAAGCTTCTGGGCCGACGACGTCGACGCGGCCATGCGCTGGTACGCCGAGCTGCTGGGGATCGAGCCGTACTTCGTGCGCCCAGAGGACGGGCCGCCGGCGTACGTGGAGTTCCGGCTGGGCGACCACCAGGACGAGCTCGGCCTGATCGACCGGCGCTACGCGCCCCCGGACGCGGCCGCCGGCCCGGGCGGGGTGGTCGCGTACTGGCACGTCGACGACGTGGCCGCGGCCCTGGAGCGGTTGCGGTCCATGGGCGCCACCGACTACCAGCCCCTCACCGAGCGCGAGGCCGGCTTCGTCACCGCCGCCGTCGTCGACCCGTTCGGCAACGTCCTCGGGCTCATGCACAGCCCCCACTGGCTAGCACAGCTGCCCAGTGCCGGGGCGGAGCGGTAGACTCATTGTCAGCGTGCGCCAGCGGGGGACGATGCGAAGGAGTTGGGCAATGCCAGGGCCAGAGTGGATCTGGGTCATCATCGCGATCGTCGTGCTCTTCGGCGCCAGCCGACTCCCGGCGATGGGCCGCAACGTCGGTCTCGGCATCAAGGAGTTCAAGAAGGGCGTGACCGAGGCCTCACAGAACGACGACAAGGACGAGATCGGCAAGCCGGCGCCGGCCGACGAGCGCGAGCGGGGCACCACCCCCTAGCCGGCCACCAGGCAGCCGGCGACCACCGTGCGACTTCTGCGCCGCCCGCGGGCCAACCCCGCGGGCGAGATGTCGATCCTCGAGCACATCGGGGAGCTTCGGAGCCGGCTCGTCAAGAGCTGCGCCGCCCTGGTCGTGGCCACCCTGGTGGCCTTCTCAGTGCTGTACGAGCCGGTGATCGACTTCCTGCTCCGCTCCTACTGTGCCTTGCCGGCCGCCGCCCGCATCGGCAGCGTCGTCGAGGACGGCGGCTGCCGGCTGGCCGCCCTGAGCCCACTGGAGCCGCTGTCGATC
Organism: Actinomycetes bacterium; assembly: GCA_030146615.1. GTDB lineage: Bacteria > Actinomycetota > CALGFH01 > CALGFH01 > CALGFH01 > CALGFH01. The sequence goes on along the minus strand of JASLBL010000198.1, from coordinate 2,754 downwards.
CGGATCCGGGTGTCGCTGACGGTCGGGCTGCTGCTGGCCATGCCGTTCATCGCCTACCAGCTGTGGCGCTTCATCACCCCGGGGCTGCGGCCGAGCGAGAAGCGCTTCGCCATCCCGTTCGCGCTGGCCAGCACGTTGCTGTTCGTGGCCGGGGTGGCGGTGGCGTTCTACACCCTGCCCAAGGCGATCGGCTTTCTGAGCACCATGGGCGGCGAGGGCATCGCCAGCTTCTTCCAGGCCGACCGCTACCTGCGCTTCGTGCTGTTCATGGGCCTGGCCTTCGGGGTCACCTTCGAGTTCCCGCTCGTGCTGGTGTTCCTGTCGCTGGTCGGGGCGCTGTCGTCGGCGGCCATGCTGCGGGTCTGGCGGCCGGCGGCGGCCGTGATCATCGTGGCCGCGGCCGTGATCACCCCCAGCCAGGACCCGATCAGCCTGTTCGCCATGGCCGTGCCGATGTGGCTGTTCTACTTCGCCGCCGCCGCCATCGCCCGCTACATCATCGAGCCCCGCCGCGCCCGGCGGCAGGCTCTGGCCGGCACCGGGGAGCCGTGACCCTGCAGACCTTTCTGCCCTTTCCCGACTTCGCGGCCAGCGCCCGGGCCCTCGACCCGCGCCGTCTGGGCAAGCAGCGGGTCGAGGCCCTCCAGGTGCTGCGGGCCCTGACCACGCCCGGGTACGGCTGGCGACACCACCCGGCGGTGCTGATGTGGAAGGGTCACGAGGAGGCCTTGGGCAGCTACGGGGTGACCGTGTGCCGGGCCTGGTTCGTGCTCGGGTTCGCCGACACCTGCGAGCTGAAGCTGCGCGAGGAGCTGGCCCAGGTCGGGGTGGCCGCGCCCCGGTCCCAGGAGGAGCTGGCCGCCGCCGACGCCCTGCCGCCCTGGCTGGGCGACCCGGCCCTGCACCGCAGCCACCAGTCGAGCCTGCTGCGCAAGGACCCCGACTTCTACCGGCCGCTGTTCCCCGACACCCCCGACGACCTGCCGTACGTGTGGCCGGTCCGGGCGGCGTCGCGCAAGGCCTAGCCGTCGCGCAGGGACAGGCGGCGCAGGCCGCCGTCGTCGGTGACGACCAGGACCTCCAGGCGGTTGGCGCCGGGAACGAACCCGTCGCCAGGGAGCATGCCGGCGAAGCGCAGCGTGGCGTCGCGGCCCTCGGGGGCGACCTCGGCCACGGTCGCGACCCGCCCGTTGAGGGCGATGGCGAGCCGGGTGCCGGCCGGCGTCCCGGGCGGGGGCCGGCCGGCGACCAGGGCCGGGACCTCGCCCTGGGACGGGCGCACGTCGGCGAACGCGCCGAGGCCCTCGACGGTGGCCGGGGGCCCGCCGCCCTGGCGGACATCGAGGGCGGTCAGAGGCCGGCCGACCAGGTCGGGGCGGAGACCGAGGCGGTCCAGGCCCCGGCCCGGCTCGGCGTCCAGGCGGGGCCGGGCCGACGGGCGGGCCGGCAGGCCGCCCCGCAGGGCCGCGGCCTGGTTGGGCGGCCCGCCCACCGTCACCACCTGAGGCGGCTCGTCCGGCCGGAGCCGGGTGTAGAACCGCTTGTCGGTGGTGGTGCGCGGCCGGCCGAGGGCCGAGCGTCCGTCGACCGGCCACGGCACCGGGACCTGGGCGTAGCCGGCCAGGGTGGGCAGCAGGTCGACGTGCTCCCAATTGCGGTCGTCGACCTCGGCCCGGCGCTGGCCGGGCTCCTTGACGAACAGGGGCACCCACATGACCCCGGGGGCGTTGCCGCGGCCGATCACCCGCGGGTGGGTGCCCGGCTGGAAGCTGATGCCGTGGTCGGCGGTGACCACCACCAGCGCCCGGTCATACAGGCCGCTGGCCCGCATGGTGGCCAGCACCTCGCCAAGCAGCCGGTCGGCCCAGGCCAGCTGGAGGCGGTGGCGCTCCAGGGCCAGGCCAGCCGGGTCCAGGCCGGCTCGGCCCCCCAGGAGGCCCCCCGGGTGGCCAGGCCGAAGGTGCGGGCCGGCTCGGGGTAGCGCAGGCCGGAGGGCAGCGACCGCCAAGGGCGGTGGGGCAGCAGCAGGTGCAGGTAGTGCAGGCGCGGGCTGGCCGCGGAGGGGTCCGGGGGACTGCCGGGGTGGTCCCCCGGTGGATCGGGGGTGAGCCCCTCGAGGAACCCGGCGAAGCCGGCCGGCCGGGTGCTCGCGGCGCCGGTGTGGCCGGGCGGCCGGGTGGTCGGCACCACCGGCTGCTCGAACTGGGCGGTGGGCTGCCCCTGCCGCTCCCAGGGCGAGACCAGCTCGGCGGCCAGGGCGCCGCTGCGGCGCAGGGCCCGCCACGGTCCGGCCTTGCCCGGCCGGCCGACGGCCGGGGCGGCGCCGGCCGAGCAGCGCCGCCCCGGGCCCAGCATGGTCGAGGTCTCGTGCACGTCCAGCTGGTAGGCGCCGTCCAGGAGGGTGAACAGGTTGTCGGGGTAGCTGCGGTGGTGCGGGGGCAGGGCCCGGCTGGGGTAGCGGCCGGTGAGCATGGCCGGGAAGGCGTCGCGGGTCCACTGGGTCACGGCGGTGGCGTTGCGGTACCAGGTCGAGCGCCCGGCCAGCCAGGCGAAGCTCGGGTAGGTGGCCGGGTCGACCCGGCCGCCGGTGTCCAGCAGCGAGGTCAGCGGCAGCTCGTCGAAGGCGACGACCACGATCGGGGGCCGGCCGGCCGCCGGCTCGCCGGCCGGGGCGGGCCGGGCCGCCGGGCCGCCGCCCGGCAGGACCAGGGCCGAGGCGGGGGAGGCGAGCAGGAACATGCCCGCCGCCAGCAG
>JASLBL010000188.1 GCA_030146615.1 Actinomycetes bacterium | reverse complement strand
CCCGCTGCGGTACAGGAAGGACCGGCCGGACGTCTCCGCGTCGAGCAGCCCGAGGACCACGACGTCCAGGTCGGCGTAGTCCACGGCGTTCACGACCACGAACCGGCCGCCGGCCACGCCGGCCAGGAGCTCGGCCACCCGCGCCGGCCCGCCCAGGCGGATGTCGTCGAGGGTGATGCGCAGGACGTCGCCCGGCCGGATCGCCCCGCCGCTCTTGGAGGCGACGAAGTCGCGCAGGTCAGAGGCCGCATAGCCGAAGGTGGCGTCGCGGGCGAACTCGGTCTGGCTGACCGGCAGGACGTCCGTGCCCACCCGGGCCCAGTGGACGTCGCCGGCGGTGAACCTGCCGGCCTCGAAGTACGCCGGCGCCAGCAGCACGCCGTCGAAGCCTCGGCCGGTCACCTCCCGGCGTGCGGCGTCCAGCGCGCGGACCTCGGCGATGACGTGCCCGCGCAGGGTCGAGTCGCTGCGGCTGACCACGCCGATCGGCGCGTCCAGCCGAGCGGCCAGCTCGAACAGCATCCGTCCGATCCGGGTGTTCAGCGCCACCGCGTCGGCCTCGGGCAGGCTGCGGGTGTTGGTCAGGATGAAGCAGGTCGAGCCCGCCGAGGAGAGGCCGGCCGCGAGCTCGTCCGGCTCGAACACGGTGACCACGTTGACGTCGTGCACCGTCTGGGATCCCGTGGGGTCGTCGTCCAGGACCGCAATCCGCCGGCCCGCCTTGGCCAGGGCTTGGCGGATCCGCCGCCGGGCGTCCGGCTCCACCCGCGCCGGGGGCAGGTTCGCCGTCGGGTCCGCTCGCGTCATCGACGACGTCAGGAGACCTGGAGGCCGCCGTTGATGTCGTAGGTCGCGGCGGTGATGTGGCCGGCGTCCTCGCCGAGCAGGAAGGCCATTAGGGCGGCCACCTCGTCCACCGTGCCCACCCGGCCGACCATGTTGGCGGCGCCAAGCTCGGCCTTGCGCTCCTCGGTCAGGGTCCCGCCCATGATGTCGGTGTCGATCGGCCCGGGGGCTACACAGTTCACGGTGATCCCGTGGGGGCCCAGCTCGCGGGCCAGCGCCCGGGTGAAGCCGATGATCGCCGCCTTGGAGGCGCTGTAGGGCACCTTGGAGTAGGTGCCGCCGCCGCGCTGGGCCGAGACCGACGAGACACTCACGATGCGCCCGACCCCGCCGGCCAGCATCACGGGCACGACCCGCCTGGTGACCAGGAACACGCCCCGCATGTTGATGTCGAAGACGCGGTCCCACTCGGCGATGGTGACGTCCAGGAAGTCGATCGCCGAGCTCACCCCGGCCACGTTGGCCAGGCCGATGATCGGCGGCAGGGCGGCTTCGACCTGGGCGATGGCCGCCTCGACCGAGTCCTCGTCGGCGACGTCGGCCCCGACGCCGAGCGCGGCCACCGACCGGTTGCCGGCGATCTTGGCCGCCGTCCGCTTCGCCCCCTCCTCGTCGAGGTCGAGGATGGCGATCGACCAGCCGTCGCGGGCCAGCCGGTCGGCGGTGGCCCGCCCGATGCCGCGTGCCGACGCCGCGCCGGTGATGACCGCGGTGCGCTCGTCGGGGAACGGGTTCTCGGCGTCCATAGCCCTGCGGCCTTCCAGTCGATGTCAGGCGACCGTCATTCTCCCGAGGATTGGACGCACCGGCCAGCGGCGACGCTGGGCTTCGAGTTCATCGACGCTGGGCAGGATCAAGCTAGCAATCTGAGATTGCCGCCGCAGGCGGCGCCGGCCGAAGGCCCGGCCCTAAGAACGCGGCCGCGCCAATGAATCAATCGTGCGGAGCGCACCAATCGGCACGGCCACTCCACTCCCCCGAGCGGACCATTTCAATGTCTGTGGACGCCAGTTCAGGTGCTCAGGTTGCCACCGCCTGATCCAGCTGAATGTGCTCGTCTTGCTTGATAGCTTCTACCTGCAGTTTTGGAGCCCGAGGAGGGTTTCGAACCCTCGACCTTCCGATTACGAGTCGAAACGCACCCGTCCAGCACGTGCTAGCCCGGCCGGTTCTGGCTGCTCACCTCAGCGGCCTCGTCCAGCCAGTGCGTTCCTGACCCGTGGCGTTACGGCAGAGGGAATGACCAAGAGAATGACCGGACTGCCCACGGCAGGACCACCAGACCTTGGCAAACCTTCCGATTCCAATCCGAAGGTGGCAGTCCGCCGACAACCCACCGCCAAATGGCTGGCCTCACACCCGCCATTCTCCTGTTAAGAGGGCCTTCAGAACCGGGTCAGCGATCCACTAGGTGACGGGGCGAGCGTCATGGCCGCGATATCGTTGGACTGTGCATCGGCCGGGGTCTGCTTGGCCTCTGCTCACTCGCGGGCCTTGCGATACAGCGCGATCGCCCACCAGCGCCACGCGGTCAGCGCGAAGAAGGCCACCGCGACCGCGATCGCGGCTTGGGTGGTGAAGACCAGGTCGGTGATGAGGTACAGCGCGCCCGTGAAGGCCAGGGCGATAGCGCCCGTCCCCGCGATCGCCTCCCGGTTCCCCTTGCGGACCATCGCGTCCTTGTCGCCTTCCCGGAAGCGCAGGCGGTGGTAGGCGGAGGGGGCAAGCAGCAGGACCAGCGAGACCGCCGTGCTTACCAGCGTGGCGTAGTAGACGTCGCGCTGGACTGTGTTCAGCTCGCTGAACGGGCCGGTAAAGCGGATGGCGAGCAGGAAGCCGAACAGGACCTGGGCGCCGGGGATGAGGGCGCGTAACTCCTCGAGCAGCTCGCCGTGTTCGCGCTCGAGCCGTTCCTTTACCGCCTCGTCTTCGGGAGCTTCCCCGAGCCGCTGCTCGATCACTTCGTCGGTGGCCATGTCTGCCCTTCCCACTCGGGTTTGGTCCGGGCTCCTACGCTAAGCCTGGAGCTGCCTCGTTTCCGTGGTGTGCGGGGTCGGTGGCGTCGGCTCCAGAAGGACCCCGTCGGATCGTCCGCAGGATCACGGGGTGCTCAATGCCTTGTCCTTGTCACGAGAAGTACCAGACCGCCCATGAAAAGCAGCTTAGGTCCGGGCAGTGACCGGTAGCGGCTCGAAATGACTGTGACGACGTCGGGTTCCCGAGGCAAGTCGGGGCTGAGTTCGGTGTTGGGTGGTCAGCCGGCGGTCCTGGCCCGGTTGGCGGCGGCGGTTGCGGCTCGTTTGGCCTCGAATCGGCTGGCCAGCCGGTCGGTCTTGGCGAGATGGATGGCGAGCCGCTCCCTAGCCTGGTCGGCTCGCGGCTGCAAGCCCTCGAGCTGGAACAGGTTCCAGTAGCGGAGCAGCGGCCACAGGATCTCGTCATGGTGGATGCGCAGGTCATAGATGCCAGCCCGAGCCATCTGCAGGGCCTTGCGGGTGAAGCCGTCGATGCCGGCTCCAGGCATGTCGAAGGCGACGACCTCCCCGGTGATCGCCTCGACGGCCGCCGAGGGGTTGACCTGGAGGGCGGCGGCTACGATGTCGCGGTAGAACATCATGTGCAGGTTCTCATCGGCGGCCACCCGCACCATGATCTTGTCGGCCACCGGGTCATCGGAGTAGCGGCCGGTGTTGCGGTGCGAGATCCGGGTGGCCAGTTCCTGGAACGCTGCATAGGCCATCAGGCCAAGGGCCGATTTCCGCTCGGGCACCCAGCCCTGCTGCACGGTGGC
>JASLBL010000166.1 GCA_030146615.1 Actinomycetes bacterium | reverse complement strand
GTAGTCGGCCAGCGGGTCGTAGGCCGACGGGGTCGGGCGGACGTTGTCGTCCATGCCCAGGACGATCCCGGCCCGGCCCTCGGCCTTGGCCATGGGCAGGGCCGGGTCGTTGATGTCGGCCACCGCGACCACGTCGATGCCCCGCTCGGCCGCCGCCCCGGCCCAACCGTGGTCGCCGACGACCAGGTCGGCCTCGGTGGCCTGCTCCAGCACCAGCTCCATCGGATGGGCCTCGTGGGTGTGGTACAGGTTGGCCCCCGAGGCCAGCACCGCCACCCAGCCGCTGTAGATGATGCGCCGCCGGTGCTCGTGGAACCGGAAGGCGAGCCCGTCGCCGGGCCGCGACACCTTGGCCCCAGCCTCGCGGACGGCCACCGCGATCTGCTGGTACAGGCCGAGCATGCCGGTCGGGTGGCCGGTGGCGAACAGGACGTGCTCGCCGGCCGAGGCCGCCCTGGCCAGACGCTCGGCGGCCCGGTCGATCTCGTCCAGCAGCGGCTCGGGCTCGATCCAGGTGGGGCCGTCCTCGGGCTCGCCCGGCGTGTGGGTCCAGCCGAACTGGCGGGTGATCTCGGCCAGGACCTCGGCCTGGGTGTAGCGGTGCATGCCCGACAGCCCGAAGCAGTGGTCGGGGTCGCCGGCTGCGACCAGGCCGGCCTTGCGGAGCACGTCCCAGACCGGGGTCCGCACCGACCCCGCGATCCGGGCCGTCACCAGGTGACGGCCGAGCTCGGCGCGGGAGGGCAGATCGGGCATGCTGGCGCTCCGGTCGGTCGTGGGTCGGCCTCCCATGGTAGCGAACGCCGGCCGGAGGGCCCTTGCCTCAGGCGGTCAGACCGTGCAAGGGGAACAGGTTGCTCCTGGCCACCTCGATCGTGCGGCCGATCTCGGCCTCGACCCGGGAACGGTGCTCGCTGCGCAGGGCGACCACCTCGTCGGCCATGTCGGGGCCGATCAGGGCCCCGAACCGGTCGGCGGCCTCGTCCAGGTAGGCCTCGGGGAGCTGCTCGGGGAGCTCGGTCCCGACCATCTCGGCCAGGTAGGTGCACCAGGCCCGCGGGACCACCGCCGCCCACTGGTAGCCGCCACCGCCGGTGGCCAGCCACCGTCCGCCGGTGACCGTGTGGGCCAGGTCGTGGAGGCGGCCGGCCAGCTGCCGGTAGGCGCTCACGGTCAGGCCGAGGTGGGCCAGCGGGTCGCTGTAGTGGGTGTCGCAGCCCAGCTGGGTGACCAGGATCTCCGGCTGGAACGCTCTGACAAGGGCCGGGACCACCGCGTCGAAGGCGGCCAGGTACAGGTCGTCGGTGGTCGACGGCGGCAGGGGCAGGTTGGCCACAGTCCCCCGCGCCGGCCCCTCGCCGACCTCGTGGGCGAACCCGGTGCCGGGGAACAGGTAGCGGCCCGACTCATGCAGCGACACCGTGAGGACCCGAGGCTCGCCGGCGAAGATGGCCTCGACCCCGTCGCCGTGGTGGACGTCGACGTCGAGGTAGGCGACCCGCTCGGCCCCCTGGTCGAGCAGCCAGGCGATCGCCACCGCGGGGTCGTTGTAGACGCAGAAGCCGCTGGCCCGGTCGGGCATGGCGTGGTGGAGGCCGCCGGCCGGGGAGAACGCGTGCAGGGCGGCCCCGGAGCGGATCGCCTCGGCAGCGGCCACCGTCGCCCCGCAGACCCGGGCGGCCGCCTCGTGCATGCCGGGGAACGGCGGGTTGTCGCCGGGCCCGAACCCGAACCGGGGGTCCGGCTCCCCGCGCCCGGCCGCCTTGACCGCGGCCAGGTAGTCGAGCTCGTGCACCCGGGTCAGGACGGTCCCCGACACCGCCACCGGCCCGGTCACCCGCGCCTGCTCCAGCAGCCCCAAGGACCGGGCCAGGGCCACGGTGAGCTGCACTCTGGAAGGCCGCAGCGGATGCTCGGGCCCGAAGTCGTAGGCGGCCAGCGCCTCGTCCCACACGACCGTCACCGGTCCCGCCATCCACCGCTCCCTTCGTCTCCTCGCCGCGGTTCAGGATAGACTTCCGCGGCTCCGCCGGGCGGCGCCGTGCCCGGGGCGGGAGGGGGCTCGGATGCACCTGCCGGTCGGCCCCGACCGAGTTCCCGGGGCGGGAGACCGCGCCCGACTCGACCAGTTCCGGCTGCACCGAGACCTCGAACCCGAGGACGGGCCGGCGTACGCCGCCGCCCGCCTGGCCGCGCTGGAGGAGCTCGCCCGCCACGACCCCGGCCCGGCCTGGCGGCCGCTGGGCCCATTCGCCATCCCCCACGGGCGCACGGCCGGGTCCGGGCCCGGGAGCCGGCCCCGCGTGGCCGGGCGGATGGTGTCGGTGGCGATCGACCCCGGCGACCCGCGGCACCTGCTGGTCGGCGGAGGCGGGGTCTGGGAGAGCCGCGACGGCGGCCGGACCTGGGCGCCGCGGACCGACGACCAGCCGACGGCCGCAATCGGGGCGGTCGCCTTCGCCCCAGGAGACCGGCGGGTGGCCTACGCGGGCACCGGCCAGGGCGAGACGCTGGCCGCCCTCGGGGTCGGGCTGCTGCGCTCCGGGGACGGCGGCGGGACCTGGCGAGCCCTGGTCGCCAAGGAGCTGCTCGGGGCCGGCTTCCGCGACCTGCTCGTCGACCCCCGCGACCCCGGGCGGCTACTGGCCGCGACCACGGCCGGGCTGTGGGCGTCGGCCGACGGTGGCCGCAGCTGGGAGCGGCGGCTGGGCGGCCGGTCCTGGTCGGTCTCGGCCGGCGGCGTCCGGGGCGCCCCGTCCGGGTTCCCCGGGAGGTCGGGCTGGGCCGGGATCGAGCTGCTCGCCGGAGGGGAGCTCGGGCTGCACCGATCCGGGGACGGCGGGGCGACCTGGGAGCCGGTGCCGCTGGACGCGGCCCCAGGCGGCTTCGACCGGGTGGCGGTCGCCCACGGCCCAGGGGGGCAGCTGGCGTACGTGTTCGCGGCCGGCGACGGGGTCGGGCACCTGTGGCGGCGCGAGCGCGCCGGCAGGCCGTTCGAGCCGGTCAAGCCCCCGGCCGACCTCCACAGCCGCCAGGCCTGGCACAGCTGGGCGTGCGCGGCCGACCCGGCCCACCCGGAGGTCGTCTGGCTCGGCGCCGCCGGCCTCCACCGGGGGGCCCGCGGCGCCGACGGCCGCTGGTCGTGGGTCGACCTGACGGCCCGGCCGGCCGGCGACAGCCTGCCGCTGGGCCAGCACGCGGTGGTGTTCGAGCCCGGGGACGCGCGGGCGCTGTACGTGGCCAACGAGGGCGGGCTGTTCCACTCGCCCGACGGAGGGCGTTCCTGGCGGTCGCTCGGCACCGGCCTGGCCGTGGCCGAGGTCGGCCGGCTCGCCGACCACGCGGCCTGGCTGCTGGCCGGGGCCGGCGAGCTCGGGACCCTGCGCTACGAGGGCGGCGAGGTGTGGTGCCCGCTCGGGTCGGGCGACCCGGCGGTGGCCGCCGGCGGCGAGCTGGTCGCGGCCGACGCGGGCCGGCTGGTCGTCTCCGACGACGGCGGACTGACCTGGACCGCCGTCGCCCTGCCGGAGGTTCGCGGGGCGGTGACGGCCCTGGCCGCCGCCGGGCCGGACCGGCTCCTCGCCGGGACTGCCGAAGGGGAGCTGCTGCGGCTCGAGCGGACGGGCGGCGCCTGGACGGTCACCGGCACAGCGCGACTTCGCGGCGGCCGGGTCGCCGGGGTCGCCGCCGACCCGGCCCGGCCCGGGGTCGCCTGGGCCGCCGGGTCGAGCGGGCCGGGCGGGCCGGTCCGGCCCTCGGAGGGCGAGCGAACGACGCCTCCCGATCACGGCGGCGGGCGGGTCTGGCGGTCGGAGGACGAGGGCGCGACCTGGGACGATCGCGGTGGCGGGCTGCCGGCGGTCCCGGTCTCGGCGGTGGTGGCCGACCCGCTGCGGCCCGGGACGGTGTTCGCGGCCACCGACGCCGGGGTGTGGTGGTCCGAGGACGACGGGTCCGGCTGGCGGCCGCTCGGGGGCGGGCTGCCCAACGCCCCGGTGCTCGCCCTGGCCGTGCGCGGGCCCGAGCGGGTGCTCCGGGCGGGGCTGCTCGGCCGGGGCGTCTGGGAGCTGCCGCTGGACGGGGCTCCCGGTCCGGCGGCGGCCACCCCGGTCCTGCGGTCCGGCCGCTCCCCCGCCGCCCGGCCCCGCCCGGGGAGCCCGTGGTGGGAGTGCCCGGACATCAAGCTGGAGGTGCCGCCGCGGCCCCGGGACCGGCCGGTGGAGCCGGTCGAGTTCGAGGACGACCGCTGGCCGGGAACGACCGGGCTGCCGGAGCTCGGCGGCCGGGTCGACCCTGGTCGCCCGGCCCGCGTCCACGTCCAGGTCCACCACCGGGGCACCGGCCCCCTCACCGGCGTCCGGGTCCGGGTCCTGGCCGCCCCGGCCTGCCTCCGCCCACCCGACGTCCCCCTCGGTCCCTGGGTGACCGGCGACGCCGTCCCGCCGGATGGCCTGCCCTGGCACCCGGTCGGCCCCCCCGCCTGGGTCGGCGACCTGGCCCCCGGCCGCTCCGCGGTCGCCACCTTCGACTGGCAGGTCCCCGCTGAGCTGCCCGGCGACATCTGCCTGCTCGCGGTCGCCACCGCCGGCGACCCGAGGACCGAAGCCGACCCGGGGACCAAGCCCGACCCCGTCGACCCCGCGGATCTCGTCCTTGGTGACGGGCGGTGGGGGCTCAAGAGCCTGACCGTGCTCAGGGCCGGGCAGGCACGGGTGGTCCGGCTGGATCTCCGCGGTGGGGTGGGGTGGGGGCCGTTCGGGGTCGCGGTGGAGGGGTGGGTGGCGGAGCTGACGGCCGGGCTGGTGCTGCCGGGCCGGCTGGGGAGGGTGGCCGGGGAGGCGGGGCTGGAGCCGGGACGGTTGGCGGAGCCGTGGCGGCCGGCGGTGGTGGAGATGGTCCGGGAGGACCCGGGTCTGGCGGGGCGGGTCGACCTGGGGGCGGTGTTCGCGGTGCCGGGGGGGCGGCGGGGGGGCGGGCTGGAGTACTGGCTGCGTGGGGTGGAGCTGGCGCCCGACCGGGCCGAGCCGGTCCTGTTGCTGCTGCGGGAACCGCCGCCCTCCGGGCGGGGTTCCATGCTGTTGCTGGACGTCGACGACGGCGTCCTCGGCGGCCACACGTTCGTGGCCGGCCGCTGATCGGGCGGTCAGCCGCCGGGGTCGGCGCGGTCCTGCATCTCCCAGGCGTGGTCGAGGACGTGCCAGGCGATTCGGCGGATGGCGTAGCGGGGCGGCCAGCCGTTGGGGATCGGCGGGGAGCCGTCGGAGGCGCGGCCGAGGGTCTCGGCCAGCTCGTCGCGCAGGGCCTTGATGGCCTTGGTGTCGCCCAGCTCCGGCTGCGGGTGCTTGACGCCGACCTTGCGGGCGTAGGCGGCCTCGGCCCCGAGCACGTGGTCGAGCATCTTGTCGCGGTCCCGGCCGCCACCCCGGGGGCCCTTGCGGAGCTCGGCCGGGGAGGCCTTGGCGACGTTGTCGAGGACCGCCCAGGCGGCCCGCATGAGCTCGACCTGGCGGGCCGCCTGACGGGCGGTGAGCGGCTCGGCGTCGGCCTCGGGGATCTCGTGGGGGACACCGAAGTCGGTCGCGCCGGCGCCCTTGACCCGCTCCACGACCTCGAAGCGCTCCCCCACCGTGGCCAGGGCCGGGAAGGCGGCCTTGACCCGCTCGGCGACCTCGGCGTAGCGGGGGGCGTAGGCGGCCAGGGCCTCAAAGGCCAGCTCCTCGGTCTTGGCGGCCCGGCACCAGCCGGGGAAGTCGATCGAGCAGGCGAACACCTTCTTGTCGCCCGCCTCGATGTAGACCGGGATCGCCTTGGCCATGGGCCGATCCTCTCACGCCGTCGATACCTTCGTCGGAGCGGCCGCGACCTTGGAGGGATACGCGGGCGCGGCGGGTGTGAGAAGGTGGCCGCGTCGTACTCACGAGCCGTCCGGAGGGCTGTCCAGGGTGCTGGTCGCGCAGGTCGAGGACCTCAGCAAGCGCTACGGGACCGTCCAGGCCCTTGACCGGGTCGACGTCGAGATCGCGCCCGGCTGCACCGGGCTGGTCGGCTCCAACGGGGCCGGCAAGTCGACCCTGATCAAGCTGCTGCTCGGGCTGCTGGTGCCGGATTCGGGCCGGGCCGTGGTGCTCGGGCACGACGTGGCCACCGACCCCCTGGCCGTGCGCGGCCGGGTCGGCTACCTGCCCGAGGGGCGCTGCCTGCCCGAGGACGTGACCGCGGCCGACTTCGTCGCCTTCATGGCCCAGCTGGCCGGCCTGCCGCCCCGGCCGGCCCGCGAGCGGGCGGCCGAGGTGTGCTACCAGGTCGGCCTGGAGGAGGAGCGCTACCGGGCCGTGGGCGGCTTCTCCACCGGCATGCAGCAGCGGGTCAAGCTCGCTGTGGCCCTCGTCCACGACCCGAGCCTGCTGCTCCTGGACGAGCCGACCGACGGCATGGACCCCCAGGGCCGCGAGGACATGCTCGACCTGATCGCCCGGATCCGGGGCGAGCTCGGCATCGACGTGCTGGTCTCGACCCACCTGCTCGGGGACGTGGAGCGGGTCTGCGACCGGGTGGTCATGGTCCACGGCGGCCACGTGCTCGCCCAGGGCTCGATTGCCGAGGTCGCCGGGACCACCGAACCCGGCTTCGGGATCCAGCTCGGCGGCAACGGCCCCGAGGTCCTGGCCGCCCTGGCCGCGGCCGGCCTCGAGGTGCGGCCGAGCGGCGGGGGGTCCGGGGGGCTCGGAACCAGCCCCCAGGTGAGCGAAGTACTGGTCCAGGGGTCCTCCGACCTCATCCGCGACGTGGCCGCCGAGCGAGGCTGGCCGCTGCGGCGGATGGTGCCGCGGGCGCCCAGCCTGGAGGAGACGTTCCTGCGGCTCCAGGTCGCCGCCGGCGGCCCGCCGCCGGACGAGCCCGCCTCGCCGCCCCCCGCTCCCGAGGCCGCCTGGGGGGTGCGCCGATGAGCCTGGAGGGGTTCGGGGAACCCCAAGGCGGCGCCCTGATGAGCGAGGCCTCGACCGCGCCGGGCGGGACCATCTACGACCGCGGCTACCGCCACTACGAGGGTCCCCGGGAGGGCCGGGGGCGGCGGGTCCGGGCGATCGCGACCGCCGGGGTCCGCCGGGTCCTCGGGCTCAAGCGCAACTGGAAGACCAAGGTGGTGCCGTGGGGGCTGCTGGTGCTGGCCTTCGGGCCGGTGCTGGCCTTCATCGGGGTCCGGGTGCTGTTCGCCGAGGCCGCCGACGAGTTCTTCACCTACGCCCAGTACCTGCGCATCGTGGCCGGGCTGCTGCTGCTGTTCGCGGCCACCGCCGGGCCCGAGCTGCTCTGCCCCGACCGGCGCCAGAACGTCCTCGCCCTGATCTTCACCCGGCCGGTGACCCGCTCCGACTACCTGCTGGCCAAGCTGGCCGCCCTGCTGGCGGTGGTCGCCCTGATCGCGATCGTGCCCCTGGTCGTGCTGTTCCTCGGCAACACCCTGACCGCCGAGAGCGCCGCCACCTACCTGCGCCAGAACCTCGACGACCTGGGCAAGATCCTGATTGCCGGGTCGGTCCTGACCGTCTTCTACTCGGTCGTCGCCCTGGCCGCGGCCAGCCTGACCGACCGGCGGGCGGTGGCCACGGCCGGGCTGCTCGGCGTGATGCTGGGCACCTCGGCCCTGGCCAACATCCTGTTCTTCACCGCCCAGTTCGACGGCCGGCGCTGGGTCGCCTTCCTGTCCCTGAGCGGGCTGCCCGGGCGGTTCGTGGACTGGCTGTTCGGGGCCCCGTTCGACCCCGGCACCCTGGCCGACCAGGCCGGCTTCACCGGGCCCGGCTACCTGGGGGCGATGGCGGTGGTGGTGGCCGTGGCCGCGGCCGTCCTGACCTGGCGCGTGCTGCGCCTGCGGGCATGAGCGCACCAGGTGCCCAGGACCCCGACGGGGGGTCCGGGGGGCTCGAGGAGCGAAGCGGTAGCCCCCCGGTCGTTGCCTTGCGGCGGTTCTCCAAGTGGTACGGGGACGTGGTCGCCGTGGCCGACCTGTCGTTCGAGCTCCGGCCCGGGGTGACCGGGCTGCTCGGGCCCAACGGGGCCGGCAAGACCACCACCCTCAAGGCCATCTGCGGGCTGCTGCACCCCTCCCAGGGCGAGGTGCTGCTGTTCGGGCGGCCCATCCAGCGCGACCCGATGCTGTACCGGGCGATCGGGGTCGTCCCCGACGGGGACCGGCTGTACCCGCGGCTCACCGTCCGCTCGTACGTGCGGCTGCACGCCGATCTCCAGGGGCTGGCCGACCCCGGGGCGGCCGCCGACCGGGCCATCGCCGAGGTCGACATGGCCCCGCTGGCCGACCGGCGCCTCAAGGGGCTGTCCAAGGGCGAGCGGCAACGGACCAAGGTGGCCGGGGCGATCGTCCACCAGCCGGCCCTGCTGGTGCTGGACGAGCCGATGACCGGAATGGACCCGGGGCAGCGGGCCCGGTTCATCGAGCTGATCAGGCTGATCGGGGCGGCCGGGGTGACCGTGCTCGTCTCCAGCCACATCCTCGACGAGGTGGAGCGGCTGGCCTCCCAGATCCTGGTGATGGTCTCGGGTCGGCTGGCCGCCTCCGGCGACTACCACGCCATCCGCGACCTGATGGCCGACCAGCCGCGCACGGTGATGGTCAAGGCCGACGACGCCCGCCGGCTGGCCACCGGGCTGATCGCCCTGCCCTCAACGGTCGCCGTCGAGGTGGACGGCGACGCCCTCCGGGCCCGTACCCGCTCGGTGGACAGCTTCGCCACCGCCCTGCCCAGGCTGGCCCGCGACCAGCGGTCCACCCTGCGTGAGGTCCGCACCACCGACGAGTCCCTCGAGCAGGTCTTCCGCTACCTGGTAGGTAGGCGATGACGATGAGCAGGTCCCTGACGTTGCTGCGGTTCAGCCTCGGGCAGCTGCTGGCCGGGCGGCGGCTGGTGATCGTGGCCCTGCTGGTCGCGGTGCCGCTGGTGCTGCCGGCGGTGTTCGCCGCCGGGGCCGACGTCGACCCGGCCACCTTCACTCTCGACCTGTTCCGCCAGCTGGTCCTGCCGGTGCTGCTGCCGGTGGTCGCCCTGACCTTCTCGACCTCCAGCCTCGGGTCCGAGCTGCGCGACGGCACGATCACCAACCTGCTCCTCAAGCCGATCCCGCGCCCGGCCGTGCTCGGCGGCAAGTACCTGGCCGCCGTGCTGTCGTCGCTGGTGGTGCTGCTACCCGCCGAGACGGTCGGGCACGTGGTCGCCGCCGGCGGGCTCGGCTCGACCGAGCTGCTCGGCGGCATGCTGCTGGCCACCGTTGTCGGCACGCTCGCCTACTGCGCCCTCGGGGTGCTGCTGTCGCTGCTGATGGCCAGGGCGCTGCTGGTCGGCCTGGCCTACGCCCTGCTGTGGGAGGGGGCGGTCGTCTCGGTCGCGCCCTCGGCCTCGTCGCTGTCCATCCGTGGCTACACCGAGGGCGTCCTCGCCGCCGTCCTGCGCGGCAGTGGCGTGGACCTGACGACCAGGCTGGGGCCGGTCAGCGCCACCGTCCTGGCCGCCGTGGTCACCCTGGCCGCCCTGGTCCTGGCCGTCCGCCGCCTGGAGCGGATGGACATCCCCTGACGGGGCCGGCTCCATCGCCTCCAGCAGGTCGGGGCGGAGCACCCGCATCGCGACCATGATGCCGAGCAGGAGCAGGCCGGTGACGGCGGTGACGGCCGGCAGCCCGACCCGGTCCCCCAGCCAGCCCTGGACGACCAGCCCGAGGGCGTGCCCGCCGCCCACCCCGAGCATGAACAGGCTGGCGATCCTGGCCCGCAGCTCGCGCGGGGCCCGCAGCTGGCAGACGGTGCTGGTCCCCGAGAGCACGGCCAGGTAGACGAAGCCGAGCACGGCGATCGCGGCCACGGCCAGCGGGAACGCCGGGGCCAGCCCGTACAGCACGGCCGCCGGCCCGACCGCCAGCAGGGCCGCGACCAGCAGCCGGCGCCGGCCCAGCCGGGCCGCCAGGGGGGCCGCGGCCAGGGCCGCGAGGACCGCCCCGACGCCCTGGGCCGTGACCAGCGCCGAGGTGCCCGAGGCGCCCTCGTCGAACACCTTGATGGCCACGGCCGGGACCAGCCCGATGAAGGGCGAGACCAGGAAGGTGGTGGCCACCAGCAGCAGCAGGGCGGTGCGGATGCCAGGGTCGCGCCGGGCCGCGGCCACGCCCTTGGCGATGGTCCGGAGCACTCGCGCCGGCTCGCCCTCGGCCCGCTCCAGCGGCGGGATGCGGACCAGGGTCAGGGCCAGCAGGACGGCCCCGAAGCTGACCACGTTGAGCCCGAAGGCCCACGCCAGCCCGCCGGCGGTGATGACCAGCCCGGCCAGGGCGGGGCCGACCACCCGGCCCAGGTTGTACTGGGCCGCGCCGAGGCTCATCGCCCCCAGCAGGTCGTCGGTGCCGACCAGGTCGGGGGTCATGGCCTGGACGGCCGGCATGGCCACGGCGAAGGCGCACCCGGCGAGCAGCACGATCGTGGCCACGGCGGCCACCGACAGCCGGTCGGTGGCCGCCAGCACGGTGAGCAGGGCGGCCAGCAGCGTCTGGAACAGCGTCACCCCGACCAGGAAGCGGCGCCGGTCGAAGCGGTCGGCGAGCGCCCCCCCGAAGGGCCCGAGCAGCACCGTCGGCACGTAGGTGAGGGCGGCCACCGTGCCCGTCCAGGCCGCCTGGCCGGTGGCCTGGGTGACGTAGACCCCGATGGCCACGGTCTCCATCCAGGTGCCGATGTTGGAGACGAAGCTCCCCGCCCAGATGATGGCGAACGCGCGGTGCCGGAACGGGCGGAACGGCGACACCCGGGTCGGGCGGGCGGGGCTGGTCACCCGGCCAGGCTACCCCCGACCCGGGCCCGCCGTCCGGGCCCGTCCGCGGCCGGGCTACTCGAGGGCGGCCCCGAAGAAGTCGAACGCCTCGGCGGTACCACCCAGCCCCGGGCTGTCCTGGGTGAAGGCCTCCCCCGGGCCGAGGACCCCGCCGCCCGAGGCGTAGAACACGGTGATCGCGCCGGCCGACTGGAGGGTGCCGACCTTCTCCACCGGGGCCCCGACGGCCAGGTCGAAGAAGCCGTTGAGGTCGAAGTCGTGGAGGAAGAACCCGCCGGCGATGGCCTGGCCGAAGCTGTCGAAGTCCTCCGGGTTGCTCTGCTGGACCAGGGTGCCCCCGCTCGGGCCGGTGACCGACCCGGCGAGGAGGTTGACGACCCCGGCGTCCTCGTCGGGGCCGATGTCCTCGCCGGGGACGCCCACGGCCAGGTCCCACTGGCCGATGCCGTTGGTGTCGGTCGGGGCGACCGCCGACCCGAAGCTGTCGCCGCTCTCGGCCGCGCCGGGAATGCCGGACGACCCCTGGAACAGCAGCCGCTCGGAGGCGAGCCCGGTCGGCGGGCCGTTGAACACACTGACCGCGCCGGCGCCGGCCCGGCCGTTGACCGTCTCGCCCGGCGCCCCGGCGACGACATCGTCACCGGCCGGCTCGTCGAAGTCGCCGGTGGCCACGGCGAACCCGAAGGCGTCGCCGCCCTCGGGGTTGCCCTGGGTGGCCAGGGACGCGTTGACCAGCCCGCTGGCCGAGCCGCTGAGGAGGTTGACGGCGCCGGCGTCCTGCACCGCGCCGACGTCCTCACCGGGCACCCCGACGACCAGGTCGGCCAGGTCGTCGTTGGCCAGGAGGCCGGTGGCCACCGACAGCCCGAAGTTGTCGCCCGTCTCGGCCGTGCCGGCCGCCCCGTTGCCCTGCCAGAAGGTCTGGCTGCCGGTGGTGGTGATGCCGCCGGGCCCGCCGAAGAGCACGGTGACCGCGCCCGCGTCGACGACGGCGCCCACGTTCTCCCCGGCGGCGCCGACGGCCAGGTCGAAGAACCCGTCGCCGTTGAAGTCGGCCGTGGCCAGCGACCCCCCGAACCCGTCGGACGGCTCGGGGTTGGACTGGACGAACAGCGGCCCGCCGCCCAGGCCGTCCTCGGAGCCGTAGAGGACGTTGACCGCCCCGGCGAAGCCGACGCCGCCGACCCGCTCGCCCGGCGCCCCGACGGCGACGTCGAAGAACTCGTCGCCGTTGAAGTCGCCCTTGGCCACGGCGGCGCCGAAGCTGTCGTCCTGCTCGGCGGCGCCGTCGACGCCGCCGCTGCCCTGGGTGAAGACCTCCGCGCTCGGCTCCAGCCCGGTGGCCGAGCCGTAGAGGACGTTCAGCGCCCCGGCGCCCGCGGCGCCGCCGACCCCCTCGCCGGGCGCGCCGACGGCCAGGTCGGCGAAGTTGTCCCCGTTGAAGTCGACCTGCGCCTCCTGGCCGGCCCGGGCCTGACCGGGCTGTGCCCCAGCCGGCCAGGCGGCCGCCACCAGGGTGGCCAGCGCCACCAGGATGACCACGACCGTTCGCCGCATGTCCATCACCTCGCTGCCGGGAAGACGTGGGGGGTAGGCTGCTCGCTCTGTTCCTGCCTGTCCAGGTGGCTTCGGGGCATTCAACGGGAACAGCGTGGTTCGCCGGTCCTGGTGGGCGAACGGTCGCCGCGCCGGGACGGAAGGGCTACCCTGCCCCCATGGGCAAGCTGCTCGATCTCGACGGCCTCGGCGAGCTCCCGGAGCTCCGCGACCCGTTCCTGGTCGTCCACCTCCACGGCTGGACCGACGCCGGGCTGGCCGGCCAGACCGCGGCCGTCTTCCTGCGCTCGCGCTGGAACGCCAACCCCCTGGCCGCCTTCGACGCCGACGAGCTGATCGACTTCCGGGCCCGGCGCCCGGTCGTCCGGCTGGCCAGCGGCACCATCGAGGAGGTGACCTGGTCGCCGACCGAGCTGCTGGTGGCGACGCCCGGCGGCGGGCGGGACGCGCTGCTGCTGGTGGGGCCCGAGCCCGACTTCCGCTGGCGCGCGTTCTGCGAGGAGGTGGTCGAGGCCTGCCGGCGCCTCGGGGTGGACGAGGTGTTCGGGCTGGGCGCGTTCCCGGCCCCGGCCCTGCATACCGACCCGGTGGCGGTGGTCGGCACCTCGGCCGACCCCGACCTGGCGGCCCGGCTGGAGACCGTGCCGGTGATCGCCGAGCTGTCCGCCGGCATCCAGACGGTGCTCGAGGAGCGGCTGTACCGGGCCGGCATCCCGGCCACCGGGCTGTGGGCCCGGGTGCCCCCCTACCTGGCCGGCGGCACCCATCCGCCGGCCGCCCTGGCCCTGGTCGAGACGCTGGGCCGGCTGGCCGGCGTCGAGATCGAGACCACCGAGCTGGAGGCGGCCACCAAGGACCACCTGGAGCAGGTCGAGCAGGCCATCCGGGAACGCCCCCAGATCGCCGAGTTCGTCGACCAGATCCGCGGCATGGTCGAGCAGGGCGCCGACGAGCGCATCCCCTCCGGCGACGAGATCGCCGCCGAGCTGGAGCGCTTCCTCGGCCAGAACCCGCCCGAGGACCTCCGCTAGCCGTCCCGGAGCACGTAGCCGGCGCCCCGGACGGTGTGGAGCAGGCGCGGCTCGCCGCCCGCCTCCAGCTTGCGGCGCAGGTAGAGGACGTAGACCTCGACCCCGTCGCGCCTGGGCGGCCGCGGCGTCGAGCACGATGCAGTCCACCGGGGTCCGGCGCAGCAGCTCGAGGGCCCGGACGCCGTCGTCGGCCACGGTGACGCGGAAGCCTTCCCGTTCGACGAAGCGGATACCGTCGTCATCGTCGACGACCAGGAGCGAACTCGCCATCTGCGCCTCGCTGACGCTGGTCGGGTGGTCGGCCGTGCCAGGCCGACCGGCAGCACCTTTGATACCGCGTCAAGCTGGGACCAGCCTGTGTGCCCAATGAGAAGCAGGTAAGAGTCTGCCGGCCGATCTGTCAACCCCTGTTGACAGATGTCCCTTGTCAACCTAAGATGACAGCATGGATGAGGCAAGCGAGCTGGCGAGCGCGGTGGACAGCAAGGACCCGCGGGTCGGGCTGCGGGCGGTGGCCGCCCTGCGTCGGCTGCTCGAGCAGCTGGAGACCCTGCAGGTGGCCAACGCCCGCGCCGCCGGCTGGTCGTGGCAGGAGATCGCCTCCGAGCTCGGGGTGAGCCGGCAGGCGGTCCACAAGAAGCACGCGGCCCGCCGGGGCCTGTTGCGGAGGGACTGAATGTTCGAGCGCTTCACCGAC
>JASLBL010000156.1 GCA_030146615.1 Actinomycetes bacterium | reverse complement strand
GGTGGGGTCCTGCTGGCCGCCAACCATGTCTCGTTCCTTGACCCGCTTGTCCTCGCGGTCGCCGTGTATGACTGCGGCCGCCGCAAGGTCCGCTTTCTCGCCCTCGCTGACCTGTTCGACCACCCGCTGGTGGGCTGGGTGCTGCGCGGCACGCGGATGATTCCGGTCGCCCGCGGGCACGGGGTGGCCAACGTCTACCGGTATCAGCCCCAGCAGCCGGCTCCCTAGCGCCGCCTCGACCATGGAGAGCTGCCGCCGCGCTGGTCCGCGCTGGGTCCGTCCGGCATCGGGAACCGCTGGGCCCCGCGGGCACGAGCGGTCACGGTCGGCAAGTCAGGATCGGTCACCGGCGGTCCACCGTTACGACCTCGGACGGCGAAGCAGCATTGGACATGGTTCGCGGCCTTCAGGGTGTTCCCTCCCGCCTGGGCCACGTCCACGCGTACCAGACGATCAGCAGCAGCAGGGCACTCTCGGTGATGCTCAAGAACCAGTAGTACGCCGACGTTTCGCCGATCGCCGACGCCACGATGGAGACGACGTACAGGCTTGGCAAGACGATGTTGGTCCAGCGGTTGTCCTCGAAGGTCCTGGAGCTGGCGCTGGACACGTTGGCACCTCCTCGTTCCCCCGCGAGTGCGGGCAAGCCTAGCCGACGCTCATCGCCGCGCTCTGGGCTTTGCCGGCGAGGTTGGGCGCGCTGGCGCAGGTCGGCCCGACTCGGGGCGAACGGCCCGACCGTCGCCGGGAGACTGCCGGTGTGGTACGAAATGGCGGGCCCGGCGCAAAGGCTCGAGCGAGCGGCGGGTCCCAACCGCCCGCTCGCAACCTGACCAGGCGCCGGGAGCCTCTGGCAAGGGAGATGAGCGCGTGTCCGACCACTGGAACAGGGCAGCCCGATGCTCTGGGAGTTGCGGATCAAGGCTGGGCCCGACTCGTTCGCGCAGCTGATCTAGGTGCTGGTCGTACCGCGTACGATGCCCGTACAGCCTGTAGCAATAGGCCAGCTCGAACAGCTTCATTGACCGCTTCCAGGCAAGACGCAGGAGAACCGGTACCAGCCTCCAGGGCCTCGGCATCGTGCTGATTTGTCTTTGCTGGCCGGGTATCGATGTTGGTTGGGGATAGGTGGAACAGGCATAGTCCAACGATCGGGCGGTTGCCAGCAGCAGGTCAGCCCAAGAGGGCCTTGCTCGGGCTGGCCTGGCAGCTGGTGCCGTTCGGCTGGCTCGGCGCGGTGGCGGGCGGTCAGGCGGTGCTGGCGAGGTCGCGGCGGCGGAACCCGGCCAGGCCGCCGGCAAGGAGCAGCACGACGATGGCCCCGATGATGAGCAGCGGCGCCGCCGTGACGGCTTCCAAGGGGGCCTCGGGGGTATGGGTGAACGGGGAGGCCTGCTGGAACCAGGCCGGGAGCTCGAAGGAGTCACCGAACAGCGCCACCACCGCGCAGTAGCCGACGGCCGCCCAGGCCACCACGGCCGCCATCCGCGGCAGCCAGCCGAACCCCACAACGGCAAGGGCGATCACCAGCCACACCGCGGGCAGATAGACCAACGCGACCCCGATCAGGCGTGGGATCTGGCCGGGGTCGGAAATGCTCAGGCCGTAGGCCAGCCCTTCCCCGAAGCCGGCCGCCACCAGCACGACCACGCTGCCGACCAGGGCCACGGTGAGGTGGCTGGCCAGCCAGGCCCAGCGGCTGGTCGCGGTGGCCAGCACCGGCTCGGCCCGCCCAGAGGTCTCCTCGGCGCGGGCCCGCATGGCGCTGGCGACCCCGAACGCCGCCGCCAGCAGGACACACATCAGCATGGTGAGCGCCAGGCCCGCGTTGACGACGTTGGCCGTACCGCCCAGGTACTCGGCGATCTCGGGGTAGTCGGCGACGAAGTCGTCGAAGGAATCGGCGAACGAGCCGTAGGCCATACCCAGCAGGAACAGGCCGACCGCCCAGCCGATGACCGATCCGCGCTGCAGGCGCCAGGCAAGTCCGAGCGGGGAGCCCAACGCCCGCGACGCGCTGGCCCGTCCTGGCCGCGGCGGGCGCAGCCCGGCGGCGAAGTCGCGCCGATCCAGCAAGAAGACCGCGACCGCGACCAGCAACACCGTGGCGGCGAGGTGGAGCAGCAGCGGCCACCAGCGGTCGCCGGCGAAGGGGAAGGTCCGCTGACCCCAGCCGATCGGCGACAGCCAGGACAGGGCCCCGTTGCCGGCGTCCCCGGCCGCCCGCAGCACCCAGGAGGCGCCCAAGACGGCGGCCACGGCCCCGTAGACCGCACGGTGGTTCTCGAACACCTGCACGGCGACCGCGGTCACGGCGGCGAAGGTGAGCCCGACCCCGGCGACGGCCAGGCCGAGCAGCACCGAACCACCGGCCGGCAGTCCGGTCCCGGCGGCGGCCGCGAACACCACCACCGCGACCCCCAGGTTGGCCAGGCCGGCCAGGCCCAGGGCGGCGGCCAGGGGAGCGCGGCGGCCCACCCGGGCCGAGCGGACCAGCTCGGCCCGCCCGGTCTCCTCGTCGGCGCGGGTGTGCCGGACGACCAGGAACATGTTCATGAGCGCGACCACGATCGCCACGTAGGAGAAGATCTCGAAGACGACCTCTCCGCCGATGGTCTCCAGCAGCTCGGTGGGGCCGCTCATCGCGACCACCGAGGCGTTGCCGCCCATCGTCTCCCGCAGCTTGGCCAGGTCCTCGGGGGTGTCGTAGATGCTCTGGCTGCCGACGGACTGCCAGCCAACCAGCAGGCCGGCGCCAACCAGCCACCACGGCAACCGGAACCGGTCCAGCCGCAGCAGGAACCGCAGCAGGACCCCGGTCCCGGCGGTGGTCTCGGCCCGGGAGAGCTGGGCGCTCATGCCCTCTCCTCGGCGCGGGTGGTCGCCCGGTCGTCGTAGTGGCGCAGGAACAGCTCCTCCAGGGTCGGGGGCTGGCTGGTCAGGCTGCGCACCCCGACCGAGGTGAGCTGGCGCAGCACCCCGTCCAGACTGGCGGGGTCGACCTGCAGGCGCACCCAGGTGCCGTCCACCTGCAGCTCGTGCACGCCCGCCAGCCCCCGCAGCCCGTCGGGCGGGGCGGCCAGCTCGGCGGTGACCGAGGTGCGGGTGAGGTGGCGCAGCTCGGCCAGGGTGCCCGACTCCACGATCCGGCCGGCGCGAATGATGCTGACCCGGTCGCACAGCGCCTCGACCTCGGCCAGGATGTGGCTGGACAGCAGCACGGTGCGCTCGCTCTGCAGCTCCTCGCGGATGACCTCGCGGAAGGTGGCCTCCATCAGCGGGTCCAGGCCCGCGGTCGGCTCATCGAGCAACAGCAGTTCGACGTCGGAGGCCAGCGCGGCGATCAGGGCCACCTTCTGGCGGTTGCCCTTGGAGTAGGTGCGGGCCTTCTTGCGCGGGTCCAGGTCGAACCACTCCAGCAGGTCGGCCTTGCGCTTGGGGTTCAGCCCGCCGCGCAGCCGGCCCAGCAGGTCGATCACCTCGCCGCCCGACAGGTTGGGCCACAGCGTCACGTCGCCGGGGACATAGGCCAGGCGGCGGTGCAGGGCGACCGCGTCGCGCCAGGGGTCGCCGCCGAGCAGCCGGGCCTGGCCCGAATCGGCGCGCAGCAGGCCGAGCAGGATGCGCAGGGTGGTGGTCTTGCCGGCGCCGTTGGGGCCGAGGAAGCCGTGGACCTCGCCGGTGTTGACGGTGAGGTCGAGCCCGTCCAGGGCTCGGGTGGGGCCGAAGGTCTTGACCAGGCCCGAGGTGGAGATGGCGGTAGCATCCATAGTGTTCACACGTTATGCTCGCTTCATATCCTTGTAAAGTAAGGAAATCAGGAGGGGGATGATGCCCGAGGGACCCGCGCCCGTGCGCGACGACGAGGCGGTCCGCCGCTTCGTCGAGCGGTTCGCCCTGAACCTGACCGAGGCAGGGATGCCGCGCATGCCCGCGCGGGTGTTCGCCGCCGTGCTGGTCGCCGAGGACGGCCGGCGCACCGCGGCCGAGCTGGCCGACCAGCTCGGGGTCAGCCCAGCGGCGATCTCGGGCGCCGTGCGCTACCTCACCCAGCTTCGGCTGGTCTCCCGCGAGCGCGAGCCCGGCGAGCGGGTGGACCACTACCGGGTCTCCAGCGACACCTGGTACGAGGCGATCGCCCGCCGCGACGAGATGGTCGCCCGCTGGCTGCAGGACCTGGGCGAGGGGGTCAAGGCCGTCGGGCCCGACACGGCGGCGGGCGCCCGGCTGGAGGAGACCCGAGCGTTCTTCGAGTACCTGTTGCAGGAGGTCCCGCGGCTGCTGGAGCGGTGGCGGGCCCGGCGCCTAGCCGACCCTGCGCAGTGACGACCGGCCTGCGGGGTGACGATCGTGCCGACCGGCCGCGGACGATCGCGGCGCTGTCGGCAAGCTTGGCCAGCGCGCCGCTCGCAGCGGTGGTGTAGGCCTCGGCCACCTGCCGGAGCGTCGGTTCATGGGCTGGTAATGCCAAATAGCGGCAGCAGGCGGGTGGCGTCGCGGGCGTTGCGGCGCAGCGCGGCGGCGATGTTGCGGTGGCCGCAGGCGCGCAGGATGTCAATGGCGAGGTTACGCAGGCTGGCCATGGCACGCGGGGCGGTGCCAGTGCGGACCTGGGAGGCATCCTCGGCGAAGGTGACATCGCGGATGTGGTGCAGCGCCTCGATGCCCCAGTGGCCGCGCACCCAGTCGGCCAGGCGGGTAGGGCTTGTTTGGGCGGCGGTGAGGCTGGTGACCGCATGTACCGTCACCGTCCGCCAGCGCGGCTGGTGGAGCGGGCGGATCCGGCGGGTGATCCGCATCGCTTGGGTGGCGTGGGGGAAGTCCAGCCCGGCCACGGTGGTGACCTGCAGGCGGCGGGTCTCGGCGCGGCCGTGGCCGCGGTGGTGGGCAGTGTCGGCGACGGGGATGTGGGGCCAGGGCAGGCGTTGTAGCTGGCGGTGCAGGGTGGGCTGGTTGGCCTTGACGATCAGCAGTAGTCGGCGTGCTTGTGGGTGACCAGCCAGTCGGCGTGCGCACGCTGGGTGTGCTGCGCATCCGCGGTGATGACGGTGCCGGCCAGATCCAGGTGGTCCAGCAGCGGCCGGAACCGGGCGATCTCATTGGTGGTGGGGTCCACGTCGACCTGACCCAAGACAGCGTGGCTGGTGTGGTCCATCGTCGCGAGCAGGTGCACCGCTGCGGCGGGGTGGTGGCCGCTGCCACGCAGGATCTTGCCGTCGACCGCGACCGCCCGCTGTGGCCGGCAGACGACGATGGTGGCCGGCCGTTGGGACAGAGTGGCTGTTGGCCGGCCAGCCATCGGCCGATGACCTGGTCCAGCGCGTCAGGGTCGACGCGGCCCAGCACGCGGCGCACGGTCGCCTCGGTGGGTGGCCTGAAGGCCCCGGTCAGCGGGTCGCGGCGGGTTCCGAGCGCGGCTAGGACCTGCCCGGGCGCATCCGCGGCCCACTCGCCGATCGCGGCCAGCGACCTGGCGGCGGCCAGCACTGCGCACACCGCCACGGCCAGCACCGCGCCCAGCGCATGCCGGCGGCCGCGTCGCCGTCGAGGATCGGGGAGTTGGGATGGGAGATGATGAGCAGGCAGGCACGACAGTCCGGTCTGGACATGGGATTCGACACCGCATGAACGCTGGTGGCCGTGCCTGCTCAATATCAACTCGGCTCACTCACCCGACCATCCCCAGCCAGACAAGCCTGCACTTTGCCGGAGCCCTGTCCGATGAGGAAGGTCTGCGGAAGTGGCTCGATGCGAAAGGGCTACAGCCGCCCTCGGATAAAGCCAATATCGTTCGTGAATCGGCCGCTCGTTGCAATAATCAGCACGTTCACATGTGGCGGTTCCCATAGCTTGACCGCCGAGACAGCTTGCATGACCTCTACAGGCGGAATTGACTTCGTGGTCCAATGCTTCGCTTGAATAACGATGCGCTGTCGTGTAACTCCACCGAGTGAGTCGCGCAAGCCGCGATCCACCGACATATCTCGACCCCAAGCAACTGCTGCCGTGATACGAAGATGCCGAGACTGAGGAGCACGACCGATGAAGGAGCTAGGGGGCTTCGCAGCCGGTACGGGGTCCGGCATCGGCATTCGTCTCCTCGGTGCGCCGTGGTGGGCCGTGATCCTCATGGTCCTCGTCATGTCCGCTGTGTTTGGTACTCCCTCTTATCTCTCTTTCATGGAGGCAACGACAAAGAACTCAGACGCGCTCAATGAATTTGTTCGACCGACAGACCCGTCGCAACCTACCCATTACGCACCTATCAAGTGGGTCGTGACATAGCCTTCGACCATCCCGGCCGCGCTTACATAGGTTGCTGGGCAGAGATTGTTATGGCCTCGCCTCACTAGGGCGGATTGAGGGGCCTGTTTCTACCAGACGAATGTCCCCCTACTTGGCTGACAGTCGTTCCAGACGAAACGCCTTCGGGGCAGATCGGAAACGCGGTCAAGCTAGGACTAGCCCCGGCTGGGCCGAGGGCGCTGACGTGCCTAGCGACCTAGAAGGGTTCCTCTGTATGTCGAGCTTGGGGCAGCAAGCCTGGTCTGC
>JASLBL010000154.1 GCA_030146615.1 Actinomycetes bacterium | reverse complement strand
GGTGGGGTCCTGCTGGCCGCCAACCATGTCTCGTTCCTTGACCCGCTTGTCCTCGCGGTCGCCGTGTATGACTGCGGCCGCCGCAAGGTCCGCTTTCTCGCCCTCGCTGACCTGTTCGACCACCCGCTGGTGGGCTGGGTGTTGCGCGGCACGCGGATGATTCCGGTCGCCCGCGGGCACGGGGTGGCGCGCATGGCCGAGGACGCCTGCGCGGCCCTGGAGGCCGGGCAGGCCGTGCTCGTCTATCCCGAGGGCACGATCGTTCCGCCCGGTGAAAGCCGCCCGGCCCGACCGGGCGCCGGCCTGGTTGCCCTACGTGCCAACGTGCCGGTGCTGCCGATCGCCTCCCAGGGCGTGGAGCGCAGCCGTCGCCGCCGCTTGCCGCGGCTGCGCCGCCGGGTAACGGTGGTGATCGGCCCTCCCGTAGACCTGTCATCCTGGCAGGGCCGGCTGGACCACCAAGCCCAGCTGGAGGCCAGCACCGCTTTGCTGGCCAGCGTGCAGGCCCTGCGCCACAGTCCGCCGGGTGGCTGACGGCAGGGCCGTCTGGTGGGCCGCGTCAGGACCCGGGCTGCTTTCGCAGGTAAGCAGGACCTCGCGGGCGGCGGTCTGCATCGCTCAAGGACCAGGTTCGGATGGTTGCCGTGGCTGAGCACGAATCCGTCGGCGCCCGCCTTCAGCAGCCGGGTGAGGCCGTCGGCGACTCCCTTGGCAGACTCAGCGAGATCACCTTGGCCGCCCTGGTCGGACGAGACGGCGACCCGCGGCACGATCCGCCCGTCCATACCCGCCGCGCGGCGGCGACATCATCTGGGCGTTGGGCCGCCAGAACGCCAGGCGCCCCCTAGCGTTCGGGTGCGCCGGTGGCGGCGCTGCCAGCCAGGGCCTGGTGACGATCGGGCCCGACCAGGATGTGGAGGAGGCCCACTGGCTGCTGGTCCAGCACCAGCCGGATGCCTGCTGGTCGTGGAGGAGGGCGACCGGCTGGTCGGGATCATCTCGGAAGCCGACCTTCGGAAGGACAAGGGCCCCTGCCATAGCCAGCAGCACGCGGACCGATTTGCGCATAGGCAGACCGAACGTACGGTCACGGGTGGAGCAGAACCTTGATGGCGCCGTCCTGCTTCTTCTGGAAGATTTCATAGCCGTGCGGCGCCTGCTCCAGGGGCAGGTGGTGGGTGGCGAGGTCTTGGGTGCCGAGCGGGTCCTCGTCGACCACGAGTAGCAGGATGAGGTCGACCCAGCGTTTGACGTGCGCTTGGCCCATGCGGAGCTGCACGCCCTTGTCGAACAGCTCCATCATGGGTAGTGGATCGGCCGCGCCGCCGTAGACCCCGACGACCGAGATGGTGCCACCGCGGCGAACGGTCTCGATGGAGTCCCGCAGCGCGCTGAGCCGGTCGACCCAACCTTCTCGCTCAACGGTTCGGCAATCTGGTCGGGCAGGACCGAGACCACCTTCTGGGCAAGCTCAGCCCCGGCGGAGCCGTGCGCCTCTAGGCCGGCCGCGTCGATCACGGCGTCGGTGCCACGGCCCTGGGTGAGCTCCTTGACGGCGGCCGGGACGTCATGCTCCTCCCGGTTCAGCACCTCCAGGCCGTGGCGGCGGGCCATCTCCAACCGCTCAGGGACCGGATCGACGCCCAGTACCAGACCGGCGCCCTAGTACAGCGCGAGCGGGCACACATCTGCCCGATCGGCCCTAGCCCGTGGACGGTCACGGTCCCGCCGTCATCGATGTCGGCGTAGACGACCGCTTGCCAGGCGGTCGGGAGCACGTCGGACAGATAAACAGACCGCACGTCGGGCGGACCCTGGGGGACCTTGATCGGCCCAAAGTGGGCTTGCGGGACCCGCAGGTACTCGGCCTGTCCGCCGGGCACCCTGCCGTACAGCTTGGTGTAGCCGAACAGCGCCGCGCCCTTGCCGTACTCGCGAACCTGGGTGGTCTCGCACTGGGCGTACAGCTGCCGCTGTCACATGAAGCAGTGCCCGCAGGCGATGTTGAAGGGGATCACCACCCGGTCGCCCGGCCGGATGTCGGTGACCTCGGCGCCCGCCGGGGTGGCGCGCCGGGCCGGGGTTGCTGCCCTGCGGCGTCTTGCGCTTGGCGGCATCGATCTCCGCCATATCGACCCCTACCAGCTGTTATGAGCCCTGAGCCCCGTCCATCCACGTTCTAAACAGCCACCGCACCGCCGGGGGTCGTCCTTGGCAGGCCTGCGAAGGCCGCTGATCTCTCTTTGTGCACGGTCAAATGATCGGTTGCCGAGTCGAGATCGCCTGCCTAGCCATCGCCTGGCCATGGTTGCTGTTCGGCGTTTGCTGCAGCAACCCTGAGGGTAGGCGGGCAGCGGCGCTATGGCCGTGGTATCCGCCGGGTTCGGAAAGGAGCGGCCATGGACACTGGCCTGCTGGTCGCGATCGTCATCATCGTCGGGTTGCTCGTGCTGGTGGCGGTGCTTGTCGGACAGCGACGGCGCAGCCGCGGGTTGCAGGAGCGGTTTGGACCCGAGTACCGGCGCACTGTGGCCAGGACCGGCGATCAGCGGGCCGCCGAATCCCAGTTGGCCGAGCGGGAGCAGCGACGCCGACAGCTCACCATTGTCCAGCTGGAGCCTGCTGCCCGGGCCCGATATCTGGAAGCATGGCAGGCGACCCAAGGCAGGTTCGTCGATGACCCGGCCGGCGCCACCCGCGAGGCTGACGCGCTCGTGGCCAGGGTGATGCGCGATCGGGGCTACCCGGTGGATGACTTTGACCAGCGGGCCGCCGACGTGTCGGTCGACCATCCCCAGGTCGCTGAGAACTACCGCGCGGCCCACGCGCTGTACCTGGCCAACGA
>JASLBL010000149.1 GCA_030146615.1 Actinomycetes bacterium | reverse complement strand
ACCCGATTCCCTGCCGACCTCGTGGTGCTCGCCTACTCGGGCGGGCTGGACACCACCGTGACCGTCCACCGGCTGGTCCACGAGCAGGGCCGTTCCGTGGTCGCCCTGCTGGCCGACGTCGGCCAGGGCGAGGACCTGCCGTCGCTGGCCGAGCGGGCCCTGGCCGCGGGCGCGGCCGACGCCGTGGTGGTGGACGCCCGGGAGCGGTTCGCGGCCGAGTTCCTGGTCCCGGCGGTCCGGGCCAACGCCCTCTACGAGGGCCGCTACCCGCTGGTCTCGGCGCTGTCGCGGCCGCTGATCGCCCAGCTCCTGGTTGAGGAGGCGAGGCGCCGGGGCGCGAGCGCGGTGGCCCACGGCTGCACCGGCAAGGGCAACGACCAGGTCCGGTTCGAGGTCAGCTGCGGCGCCCTGGCCCCTGAGCTGGAGATCCTGGCCCCGGTCCGGGACTCGGCCATGAGCCGGCCCGAGGCCCTCGAGTACGCCGACAAGCACGGCCTCGACCTGGGCTGGATCACCGAGGCCAAGCCGTGGTCGGTGGACCAGAACCTGTGGGGCCGCACGATCGAGGCCGGGGTGCTGGAAGACCCGTGGCTGGCCCCGCCCGAGGACGCCTTCGAGTGGACGGTCTCGCCGGCAACGGCCAGCGGGACCAGCGAGCTGGTGGTCGGCTTCGACGCCGGGGTGCCGGTGACCGTGGACGGGGCCGAGGTGGGGCTGGCCGGAGTGGTGGCCGCCCTCAACGAGGCCGGCGGCCAGGCCGGGTTCGGGCGGGTCGACATGATCGAGAACCGGCGGGTCGGCATCAAGAGCCGCGAGGTCTACGAGGTGCCGGGCGCCCTGGCGGTGATCGCCGCCCACCGGGACCTTGAGGACCTGACCCTTGACCGCGACGTGCTCCACGAGAAGGCCCGCCTCGACATCCGCTACGCCGAGCTGGTCTACGACGGGCTCTGGTTCTCGCCCCTCAAGGCGGCCCTTGACGCGTTCGTGGCCGAGACCCAGGCGGCGGTGTCCGGCGAGGTCCGCCTCGAGCTGTCGCCCGGGCGCTGCCAGCCGACCGGCCGGCGGGCCGAGCGGGCCCTGTACCGTCCCGACCTGGCCACCTACGAGTCCGGGGACGCCTTCGACCACGACGCCGGGCGCGGGTTCGTCTCCCTGTGGGGCCTGCCCGCCCGGACCTGGGCCCGGGTCCACGGGGATGGGTGATCCCGGGAAGCCGCTGTGGGCCGGGGGGTTCGCGGGGGCGCCCGACCCGGCGATGTGGGCCTACACCTCCTCGTTGGCCGTGGACCGGCGGCTGTGGCGCCAGGACGTGGCCGGGAGCCGGGCCCACGTGCGCGGGCTGGTCGGGGCCGGGGTCCTGGAGTCGGGGGAGGGCAAGCTCCTGCTCGACGGCCTGGCCCAGGTCGCCGGCGAGCTGGAGGCGGGCACGTTCGCCTTCGGCGACGGCGACGAGGACGTCCACAGCGCGGTCGAGCGCCGCCTGACCGAGCTGGTCGGCCCGGCCGGGGGCAAGCTCCACACCGGCCGCAGCCGCAACGACCAGGTCGCCACCGATCTGCACCTGTGGCTCAAGCAGGCCTGCGCCGAGGCCGTCGAGTCCCTGGCCGGGCTGGTTGACGCCCTGGTCGCGGCCGGCCGGGCGGCCCCCGGGGCGGTCGTGCCCGGCCTCACCCACCTCCAGCCGGCCCAGCCGGTGCTGTGGGCCTTCCAGCTCGCCGCCCACGGCTTCGCCCTGGTTCGGGACGCCGGCCGCTTCCAGGACGCCGGCCGCCGGGCCGACGTCAGTCCGCTCGGCGCCGGGGCGATCGCCGGCTCGTCGTTCCCGCTCGACCCGCCTTCCACCGCCACCGCCCTCGGCTTCGCCGCCGCCTTCGACAACGCCATGGACGCCACCGCCGATCGCGACGCCGTGGCCGAGCTGCTGGCCGCGGCGGCCATCGCCATGGCCCACGCCTCCCGTCTGGCCGAGGACGTGGCCCTGTGGGCCGGACGCGGCTGGGTCCGGCTGCCCGACGCCTGGGCCACCGGCTCCAGCATGCTCCCCCAGAAACGCAACCCGGACGTGGCCGAGCTGGTCCGGGGCCGGGCGGGCACGGTCATCGGCCGCCTGGCCGGGTTCCTGGCCACCCTCAAGGGCCTGCCCCTGGCCTATGCCCGCGACCTCCAGGAGGACAAGGCGGCCGCCTTCGAGGCCGCCGACGTCCTGGAGGGCTCGCTCGGCGCCATGGCCGGCCTGGTCGCCGGCCTGGAGCCCGACCTGGACGCCATGCGCCGCGACGCCGAGGCGGCCGAGACCACCGCCGTCGACCTGGCCGAGGCCCTGGCCCGCGACGGCCTCCCCTTCCGCGAGGCCCACGCCGCCGTCGGCGCCGCCGTCCGCCTGGCCGCCTCCCGGGGCGCCCGCCTGGCCGACCTGGACACGAAGGAGCTGGCCGGCATCCACCCCGCCCTGGCCACCGCCGACCGCTCCGTCCTCAGCGTCGACGGCAGCCTGGCCGCCAAGGCAACCCCTGGCTCCACCAACCCCGACCGGGTCGACGACCAGCTCACCGTCCTCGAGGTCGCCGCCTCAGCCGCCCGCACCTGGGCGTCCGGGTTCCGCCCGGTCCTGGACCTGGGTCTGGACTGAGCTCTCGGCCGCCCGCCTGCGGCGGTACACGCGGTACGCCGGGAGTGTCCCCGGCCGGGCGGTGGCTAGAACTTGGGCAGCCCGCCGCCGCCCGTGAACTTCTGGAGGAGCTCCTGGGGGTCGAGGCCGAACTTCTGGAGGATGCCGGCGTGCTGGTCGGTGTCGACCTGGTCGGGGAGCTCCTGCTCGGCCTGGGCGGCCTGGTCCTGCTGGCCGCGCTCGCGGAGCAGGTCGAGGATCATGTTCTTGTCGAGCTGCATGCTGGCGGTCTCCCTGTCGCGGTAACGTGACCGCAGGGGTCTGCCCCACGACCATGGGCCGGAAACCGGCGCTCACCGCATCGAGGTGGCGATGCGGAGCGCCTCCTCCTTGGAGAGCTCGCCCTCCAGGCGCAGGGTCAGGTCGCCGCGCTGCCAGATGAGGGTGTTGCCGGCCAGGCGGCTCTGCTCCTCGCGGAGCCTGCCGGCGGCGTCCTGGTAGGTGAAGAAGTGCGGCTCGCCGCTGAACCAGTAGCCGGGCTCGCCGCCGATCTCCACGAACTCGACCAGGCCGGCCCCGGCGACCTTCTTGATGAACTCGGCGGTCGGCTGGCCGCGGAACTGGGTGATCAGCAGGCCGACGTCGGTGTACGGCGAGGCGGGCAGGCCCGGCCGGGCCCGCCAGACCAGGTCGACCCGGCCGCCGGAGGGCACGGCCTCGCTGACGAAGACCGCGTCCGGCCGTCCGAGCCCGCCGGCCTGGGGGAGCAGGACCGGGAAGCCGACCCGGCGCTGGGCCTCCTCGAGGGTGACCCGCTGACCGAGGCCCAGGTCGAGCCGTTCGCCCTGGGTGGTGGTCACCGTCGGCGGCGGGGGACCGCCGAGCTCGACCCCGATCCCGCGCAGCCCAAGCCGCCGGGCCACCGCCTCCCGGGTCCCGGGGGAGGCGACCAGCACGGCCGCGGCCAGCAGCTCCGCGGCCAGCCCGGCCGCGGCCAGCCGCCGCCAGCCGGCCGACCAGCTCCA